>DASSNV010000097.1:0-3353 GCA_035701245.1 Gemmatimonadaceae bacterium
CGGCCGTGACACATCCAGCTGTGGAAGGTCGCGCTCGCGAGCTCGAGCAGTTACTCACCGCCAACAGCAGCGGCTGCGAGCGGATCGCGGCGATGCTTCGCGCCGACGTCGATTCGTCGGAGCCAGCTCGAACGGTGGAGGAAGGCATCGCCTTTTGCGAGCGACTGTTTGACTGGTCGGTGCAGCAGTCGGAGGAAGCGAGCGTCGCGCTTTATTCGCTCGGGAATCCGGCGCTACTCGAGCGCGCAACCGCGGAGATCGTGTCGCAGCTCGATCGCTGGGGCTCGCTCAGTGCTGGAGCGGAAGTTCTCGACATCGGGTGCGGGATTGGCCGGCTGCTCATTGCGCTGGCACCGAGAGTGAAGCGGGTGGTGGGAATCGATGTCTCGACGGAAATGGTGAGGGCAGCGCAGCGGCGGTGCGCGGCGCTTGACAATGTCACGGTGATGAAGGGAGATGGTTACGGATTGGGAGGTCTTCCCGACTCGGCATTCGATCTCGGCATCGCGGTGGACAGCTTTCCGTATCTCCGCCAGTCGGGCTACGAGCTGGTGCGGCGATTTGTGGCTGAGTCGGCGAGGGTGCTCAGACCCGGGGGGCAGTTGATGATTCTGAACTATTCGTACTCGGACAATGACGAAGCTGATTCGCGGGAAATTCTAGAGTTGGCGCGAGGTAATGGGTTTGAGGTTCTGGAGAGTGGGAGGAAGCCGTTTGAGCTATGGGATGGTGTGGCGTTCAGATTGGTGCGGGGGGCTCAGGGCTCGAGGTTTGATTGAGGACTCTGACCAACGGCATTTAGAATTGCGAACTAATTGAGGACACGGACAACTGCAAAAAGCAGGTCGTCGGCATCCACAATTATCAATGCCGTTGGTCAGAGGCCTCGGGCAAAGGCTGCGAGCGCTCAGCCGTGAGCCCTCAGCCAGCGGCCGGCCGGATGAGATGCCTTCCCGGAACCGAAGCTACCTGCTATTACATCAGCAGCGAGGAGGAACGGACAGTGACAAATTCCATCAAAAACGTGAGGACGCTCGCGCTCGTCGGGCAGGCGGGCAGCGGCAAGACTACTCTGGCCGAGGCGCTGCTCGCGAAAGCGGGAGCAGTGACCTCGGCCGGAAGCGTTGAGAGGGGTAGCACCACCTGCGATTACACCCCGCTCGAGAAGCAGCTCCACCACTCCCTCAAGCTCGCCGTCGCGAGCTTCGATGCGAAGGCCGGCGAGGAATCCGCCCGCGTCCATCTGCTCGATACCCCTGGCTATCCCGACTTCCTCGGCCATTCCCTGCCGGCGCTCGCTGCGGTCGAGACGGCGGCGGTCGTGATCAACGCCCAGAACGGAATCGAGATGATGACGCCGCGCTTCATGCAGTACGCGCAGCGCCGCGGCGTCGATCGAATGATCATCGTCAACAAGATCGACTGCGACAACGTCGATTGTGCACGACTGCTCCAGCAGATTCAGGACGTCTTCGGCAAGGAATGCTTGCCGCTCAATCTCCCGGCCGGGAATCGTGGTAAGGTCTCCGACTGCTTCTTCTCACCGTCGGGCGACGCCGATTTCTCCTCAGTGGAGGATGCCCACCGCAGACTTGTCGAGCAGGTTGTGGAGGTGGATGAAGATCTTATGGGCAAGTACCTCGAGAAAGGCGAGGTCACCCCTGAAGAGTTACATGAGCCCCTCGAGCGAGCACTGCGCGAGGGGCATTTGATTCCCGTGGTCTTTACTTCCGCGAAGACGGGTGCAGGAGTCGGTGAGCTGCTCGAGGTCATCGTCAAGCTGCTGGCGAATCCCACCGAGGGGAATCCGCCGCAGTACATCAGCACATCGGCTGAAGACGGCGAGCGCACCGAGCTCACCGCAATTCCCGATACCGATCGCCACGCGCTGGCGCACGTCTTCAAGATCGAGAGTGATCCTTACGTCGGACGCATCGCCGTGTTCCGCGTCCATCAGGGCCGACTGACGCCGAACATGCAGCTCTACATCGGCGAAGGCCGGAAGCCGATCAAGGCCGGCCACCTCTTCATGCTGCGCGGGAAAAATCAAACCGAGGTTCAGGAAGCGCTGCCCGGCGACATCTGCGCAATCGCCAAGATCGAGGAGATCCAGTTCGATCACATTCTCCACGATTCCGCTGACGACGCGCATCTGCACCCGCGACCACTGGAGCTCCCGACGCCGGTGTTCGGCCTGGCGGTGACGCCGAAGAACCGGCGCGACGAGCAGAAGGTCTCCGACGTGCTGCACAAGATCATGGCGGAGGATCCGTGCTTCCGCATCGAGCACGATTCGCAGGCAAACGAGACGGTGATCCGCGGGCTCGGCGAGATGCATCTGCGGGTCATCCTCGAGAAGATGGCGTCGCAGTACAAGATCGAGCTCGACACCCGCCCGCCGTCGATTCCATTCCGCGAGACGATCGTCGGCAAGGCCGAAGGTCATTGCCGGCACAAGAAGCAGACGGGCGGCGCGGGACAGTTCGGCGAAGTCTATCTGCGCGTCGAGCCGTTGCCGCGTGGCAAAGGCTTCGAGTTCGTCAACGCGGTGAAGGGCGGAACGATTCCGAGCCAGTTCATTCCGTCGGTGGAGAAAGGAGTGCGCGGCGTGCTCGACCACGGATATGTCGCGGGCTTCCCGCTCCAGGACGTGCGGGTGATCGTGTACGACGGCAAGACGCATCCGGTTGATTCGAAGGATGTCGCGTTCATGTCGGCGGGTCGCAAAGCGTTTCTCGATGCGCTGGCCAAGGCGCGGCCGATCGTGCTGGAGCCGATGGTGAACGTCGAGATCGAAGCGCCGGAAGATAAAATGGGTGACATCGCCGGCGAGCTGTCGGGACATCGCGGGCAAATCAAGCGATCGGACACGCCGAGGCCCGGGCTGGTGCAGATCACGGCGCAGGCGCCGCTGTCGGAGCTGGAGCAATTCCCGGTGCGACTCAAATCGATCACGGCGGGGCGGGGATCGTACAATCTTGAGTTCAGTCATTACGAGCCGGCGCCTATCCAGCTGCAACAGAAGCTTCAGGCGGCGCACCGGCCGCAATCGTTGGAGGCGGAGTAAGGAACTGAAAAGAAGAGTACCGGCCGGCGGCCGTGGGCGGGCCGGCTCGAGGCCGGGGGCTCGTTTGCTAAAGATCACGGAAGACTACCAGCTGGGGGCAGTCAGCGGAGCAGCCGGCGGCTCCGAGCGCGGTTGGATGAACTGCACTCGCAAAAGTGGAACTGTTGGGCTGAGCTCCGTGGCGTCGGCTGCGAGTGCTGTTTCCCAACAATGCTCGGCGCCGCCAGCTGCTCCGCTCACCGCCATTAGCTGGTAGTCTTCGGTGATCCTTACGAAACGAGCCCCC
>DASSNV010000098.1:0-12275 GCA_035701245.1 Gemmatimonadaceae bacterium
GAGAAGGTCAGGCCTTGTCCCCAATGCTTCAATCTGACAGAGGAAGAACTCTGCTCCATCTGCCGTGACGCGCGCAGGGATAAGGCAGTCATCTGCGCAGTGGAGGAAGCATCCGATATCGGAGCCATCGAGCGGTCTGGCGAGTTCCGGGGCGTGTATCACGTCCTGGGCGGGAGATTGTCCCCGCTGGACGGAATCGGGCCCGAGGATCTCACCATTCCGCAGCTGGAGACCAGAGTGTCGGCCGGAGTCGTCCGCGAAGTGATAATTGCCACCAATCCGAGCATCGAGGGCGAGACGACCGCGCTGTACGTACAGCGCCGGTTGTCGCGATATCCTCTCACCGTCTCGCGGATCGCCCGGGGCCTGCCGGTCGGAGGCGACCTGGAATACGCGGATGGCGTGACCATTGCCCAGGCCTTGACCGCAAGGAGGGCAATGTCATGACCAAACAGCGCGCGAGCTTCGTCGCCGTTGGTTTTATCGGTGGGGTGGCAGCGGGATCCCTGTTCTGGAGCCGGATGCAGCGCCAATGCCGACGCAATCTGTTCTCGCGCCACGCCCTGAGACGCGTTGCCGCGCTCGGCTATCTTCGCGCCAAGCCGTCGGTCAGAAACGCGCAGCTGCTCCGCGAGTACGTCGCCTGGGAGCCGCGATCGATCCTCCGCCAGCGCGGCGCGAAGATGCTGAGGCGGCTCGAGGCGACTCTGTGACCGGAGCCAGATGACTGCCGGCACGGCCAACTGGTCGTTCACCCAGGACGACTTCACCGCCATAACTGAATCCCTGACGCGCTTTCTCGGCGAGACAAAGTCGATCTGCGCGCTGCTCGTCGATCGGTCCGGACAGCTCGTTACGACCGTCGGCAATGCGCCCGGGCTGGACACCACCGCGTTCGCGACCTTGACCGCGGCGGACTACAGCGCCAACGACCAGCTCGCGAAGCTGGTTGGCGAGGACGATTTCTCGAGTCTGTTCCACCAGGGTGAAAAGGAGTCCATCTACGTCGCGGATATCGCGCGACGGCTTCTGTTGGTGATAATCTTCGATTCACGCACGACCGTCGGCCTCGTTCGGCTGAGAATGAAGGACGAGATCGAGGAGTTGACGCTGTTGATCGATCGTGTATTCTCCCGCGGTCGCAATGGCGCCGCCCCGGCCGAGCATCTGCTCAAGGGCGCGGATGACGAAATCGACAAACTGTTCAATTGGTGAGGAAAGCTAGACAGTGTCGATGATCAACTACGCCTCGCGCGAGATCAATTGTAAGATCGTTTACTATGGTCCCGGGCTTGGCGGAAAAACTACGAACCTCGAGCACGTCTACGGAAAGGTGAAGCCGGAGACGAGGGGCAAGCTCATCTCTCTCGCCACCGAGACCGAGCGCACCCTCTTCTTCGACTTTCTGCCCGTCGATCTCGGAACCATCCGCGGCTTCAAGACGCGGTTCCATCTCTACACCGTGCCGGGCCAGGTCTACTACAACGCCAGCCGCAAGCTGATTCTCAAGAACGTCGACGGCATCGTCTTCGTCGGAGACTCGCAGGCCGAGCGAATGGAAGCGAACCTGGAGTCGATGCAGAATCTCTACGACAACATGGCGGAGTACGGCTACGACCTCACCCAGATGCCGTTCGTGATTCAGTACAACAAGCGGGATCTGCCCAACGCGGCGCCCATCGATGATCTCCAGGCCGCGCTCAATCCTGGCTGGGAAGTCGAAGATCCGGTGAAGCAGCGCGTCCAGCCCGACCCGTATCACGCCGGCCAGAACCTGGTCGAGCAGCTCGCCGGCGGAGAGTGGGTGGAGCGCGCGCCGTACTTCGAGGCGATCGCGGTGCAGGGCGACGGCGTGTTTGACACGCTCAAGGCGGTCAGCAAGCTCGTCCTGAAGGCGCTCGCCTAGCGCCGGGAGGACGTGGCGTGAATCTCCCCAACGCCATCACGGCTGGCCGCATCCTCGCGGCCCCTTTCATCGCAGCGCTACCCTTCATCGCGTCACCCACGGCGCGGCTCATCGCGTTCATCCTCTACGTGATCGCGGCGGTTACCGATTATCTCGACGGTTACCTCGCCCGTGAGCGAAATCTCATCACCGATCTTGGCCGGCTTCTCGACCCGCTCGCTGACAAGCTGCTGCTCTTCGCGACGCTGATCCCCATGTTCGTGTTGATGGCGCCCCACAACGATCCACTCATTCCTACCACCGCCGAGAATCTCGACGCCGGCCGACTGCCGTTCCTCACGCCCTTCGGCGCCATCGGGCTGCCGTGGTGGGTGGTCGCGATCGTCATCGGCCGTGAGATATTCATGACGATTTTCCGTCAGGCAGCCGCGCGGCGCGGAGTAGTGATTTCCGCCATCGGTCCCGCCAAGTGGAAAACCGCGTTTCAGTCGCTCTGGGTCGGCTCGGCATACTTCTGGTTTTTTGCCGCCACCCTCGCCGCGAGCAGAGGATGGGGTAGCGCGGCGTGGCGCGGGTTCGCTTACTTCAACGGAACCGTCGGCGCCCTCGCAATGATCGCTTCAGTGTTTCTCACAGTTTATTCGCTCGCACTCTATCTCCGCCGGTACTCGGGGGTGTTTGCTTTTTGAGCGGACAGCGGGTCGAGCTGATCACCATCGGTGACGAGCTCCTCCTCGGTTTCACGGTCGACACCAACGCGGCACACATCGCCCGCACGCTGGCAGCAGCAGGGGTTGAAATTGTTCGGCGGACGACGGTGGGCGATGAAGCCGGCGGTATCGCGGCGGCCGTCAGCGAAGCGCTCGACCGGACGGGCGCCGTAATAACTACCGGCGGTCTCGGACCGACCAGCGACGATCTCACCAAGCCGGCAATCGCAGCGCTCTTCGGCAAAAGAATGCTGCTCGACGAGCGGATGGCCGCCGAGCTCGAGCGGCGCTGGAAGGCGCGCTTTCCGAACAGCGTCTTTCCGGCCACCAATCGCAGTCAGGCCGAGATTCCGGAGGGCGCGCGGGTGCTTCCCAACCGGCACGGCAGCGCGCCGGGCATCTGGCTGGAAGACGCGAGCGGACGCTGGGTCGCGATGATTCCGGGAGTGCCGCGTGAGATGCGCGGCATCCTCGCGGAGGAGCTGCTGCCGGCGATTCGGGCGCGGGTGGAATCCGAGACCGTGGTGCTCTCCCGTACCCTCCGCACGACTGGCATCGCCGAGTCAGCGATTGCGGACCTGCTCGGACCCCATTTCCTCGGCGAGCCTGGCACCGAGCTCGGGTCGCTCCCATTGGCCTATCTGCCTGGTCCGATGGGGGTCGATCTCCGCGTTACGGCCAAGGGGATGCCGCGCGATCGTGCTGCGACGCTGGTCAAGGAAGCAATCGTGAAACTGCGCGCAAAGGTCGGCACGTATGCCTACGGAGAGGACGATACCGATCTCGCGGCCGTTGTCCTCCAGAAACTTCGCGCGACCAGTCTGACGCTTGCTGTTGCCGAAAGCTGTACCGGTGGGATGCTCGGCGAGCGAATCACCGCGATTCCTGGCTCGAGCGATGTGTTTTTGGGAGGTGTCATCGCCTATCGGAACGACATCAAGACCACTGCGCTGGGCGTCGTGGCTGACGATGTGCACCGGTATGGAGCCGTGAGTGAAGAGGTTGCGCTCGAGATGGCAACGGGTGTGCGGGACAAGCTCAAGGCAGATGTCGGCGTCTCGATAACCGGGATCGCGGGACCCGCCGGCGGGACGCCGGAGAAGCCTGTGGGGCTTGTCTGGATTGCCGTGCAGACAGACGAAGTCAAGGCACGACGCTTTCATTTGATCGGAGATCGCGCCGAGATCAGACAGCGCGCCAGCCAGGCGGCGCTGGACATGGTGCGGCGAGCCCTTCCAAACGGTTAACTTAGGAAGATGAGACACTCGAAGAAGAAGTCCGAACAGACCCGGCTGCCGGAGCAGGATGCGATGGGCTCCGCCGACGATTACGCGCCGGGTGGCGCCACCAGCCAAGGTGACGGCCAGGCCGACGGCCCGACCTTTACGGACACCGTCGAGACCGCGGATGCGCCGGCCGCACCGAACGAGGCGGATAGCGTCGCGGACGCGTCGGTACAGCAGGATACCGGCGCGGACCGCGAGCGGTACCTGCGACTCGCCGCCGAATACGACAACTACCGGAAACGCGCGGCACGCGAGCGGACCGAAGCTGGTGCGCGGGCGCAGGCTGATCTCGTCCGCGAGCTGATCGACGCCCTCGACGACGTCGCGCGATTCGCGCACGTCGACCCGGCGACGACTGATGCCGCAACGGTAGTACAGGGTGTCGACATGGTCGAGAAAAAGCTGCTCAAGGCGCTGGGAAACGCGGGACTCGAGGTGATCAACCCGGTCGGCGAGACCTTCGATCCGGCGGTGCAGGAGGCGGTGGCGACGGAGCCCACTTCCGCGCGCGAGGATGATCACGTCGTCTCGCGGGTTTATCAGCCCGGATACGTTTTCAAGGGGCAGCTGTTGCGCCCGGCGCGCGTTGTTGTGAAGCAGTGGAACGGCTGACGGCGTCCGCTCGCTGACCACACATGCCACCGACGAAGGATTTCTATTCGGTACTCGGCGTCAGCTCCACCGCTTCGCAAGACGAGATAAAGAAGGCCTACCGCAAGCTCGCGAAGAAGTACCATCCCGACGCGAACGCGAACGATCCGAAAGCCGCGGAGCGCTTCAAGGAGATCTCTGAGGCGAACAACGTTCTCGGTGATGCCGAGAAGCGGAAGCAGTACGACGAAATGCGCCGGCTCGGCGCGTTTGATGGCGGTGGATTCGGCGGGTTCGGCGGCGGAAGATCGACCCGCAGCTCGCGCGGTCCCACCGGCGCGGAGTCGATCAACTTTCAGGACTTTGACATCGGCGGCCTCGGCGGGCTCGGTGACCTGTTCAGCTCGATGTTCGGCGGCGGCGAGGCCAGGCAGTCGTCGCGGTCCCGCGGTCCGGAACGAGGCCAGACTGTCGAAGCGTCTCTCGACATCCCGTTCCGTACGGCGGCGCGCGGTGGCAAGGTCCCGATCGAGCTCGAGGTGAGCGAGGAGTGTCCGACTTGCCACGGCAGCGGCGCCGCCCCCGGCGCGTCGCTCAAGATCTGCCCCGAGTGCAACGGCCGCGGCGTGGTCTCGTTTGGCCAGGGCGGATTCGCCGTGAACAGGCCCTGTCCGGTGTGTCTCGGCCGGGGACAGGTTCCTACCGAGCCGTGCCCCACATGTCGCGGCAGCGGCGACGTCCGGGCAAAGAAGAAGGTCCTGATCAACGTTCCGCCGGGAGTCGATACGGGATCGAAGATCCGGTTGAAGGGGCAGGGCGGGAAAGGCACCCAGAACGGGCCGCCCGGTGATCTCATCATCACCTTCAACGTTCTCCCCGACAAGTTCTACCGGCGCGATGGCCTCGATGTGATAGCGACGGTTCCGCTGAACATCGCGCAGGCGACCCTCGGAACGAAGATCAGCGTGCGTACCCTCGACGGAAAGAAAGTGGCAATCAGGATACCCGCGGGCACCCCGTCGGGCAAGCGATTCCGTGTACGGGGACAGGGAATTCAGAAGGGCGACAAGACCGGCGATCTGATCGTCGAAGTGTCCATCCAGGTGCCGGACAAGTTGTCTGAGGAGCAGGAGCGGATGATGAAGGAGTTCGCTGCGTCGGGCGGGCTCAAGTACTGACGCACCTCGCTACAATTTTCTGATCCAGATATTTCTGTAGCGAACCGGATTGCCGTGATCCTGCAGCCGCAGCGACTCCTCTGGAGCATGCGCTGTGTAGAGTGCCGGACGATCGTGATAGGTGTTGCCGTAGATCTCGACGTTGTTCTGGATCAGAACACCGTTGTGCAGAACCGTCACACGGGCCCGGTCGGTCACTTTGCCCTGGTCGTCGAACCGTGGGGCGTGGAAGATGATGTCGTACGCCTGCCACTCGCCCGGCTTCCGCGAGGCATTGACGAGCGGCGCGTATTGCTTGTAGACGGAACCCGCCTGGCCGTGGTAGTACGTCTCGTTCTGATACGAGTCGAGGACCTGAATCTCGTAGTGTCCCATCAGAAAGACGCCGCTGTTACCGCGCTCCTGGCCTTCGCCTTTGACGACCGCGGGCGTCGCCCATTCAATGTGCAGCTGCACGTCGCCGAATTTGTCGGCGGTCGCGATCTCCCCTGTGCCCGGAGCGACCTCGACGTAACCGTCGCGCACCACCCATTTCGCCGGGCCGCCGTCGGCGCTTCGCCACCGCGAGAGATCCTTTCCGTCGAACAGCACGATTGCATCGGACGGCGGATCACTGTTCGTGCGTCCCGGCGTTACGATCGGCGGCGCGGTCTTGGGCGGCGGAAACGGCTGCGGCTCCTGCGCGCCCAGCGCCACGGCGCACGCCGGCAGGACCGCTATTCCGAGCAGAGCGCGCATTACCACGGTACCTGCGGCGAGGCGTAATAGTTGATGCCGAGGTAACGCCAACGTGGCGCGTGGGTCGCGACACGGCTGCGGAAGCTCTCCCAATTCCGCACCGCCTGCGGTGTCCACCCGATCTCAGCGACGGCGGGCAAGCGCGGCATCGCCAGATACTCCAGCGCCGTAATGTTGCGCAGCGTCTCGCTCCAGAACGGCGCCTCGACACCGACGATGTTCTGCTCGGTAACGCCCTTCATGTAGAGAGCGGGATCCCAGTCATACGCATCGCGCACCTCGACGTAGGCGGCCCAGTGGAGACCGAGCTCTGTCGACGGATTGTACTTCATGTCCAGATAAATCTTGTTCGCGGGGGACATGATGAGCTTCGTCCCGCTCGTGACGGCCGCCGATGCGGAATCGCTCTTCCACTGCTGGGCGATCGTCGTCGGATTGAGTCGTGCCTTTCCGATCTCCTCCCAGCCGATCATCGTCTTGCCGTACTTGTTGACGATGCCCTGAACGCGTTCGATGAACTTTATGTACTGTTCATCGGTCAGCGCCTGCACCTCGTCACCCCCGATGTGGAAGTACGGACCAGGGGTGAGGCTGCTGATCTCGCGAATGATGTCGTCGACGTACGCGTAGGTCTCTTCCTTGTCGACGCACAGGCTGCTCCAGCCCACATCGGTCCCGGTGTAAGGGCCGGTGGGACGCTTGCTGCAGGCGTACTCCGGATAGCCTATCAATCCGGCGTTGCTGTGCGCCGGCATGTCGATCTCGGGAACGATCGTGATGTAGCGGGCCGCCGCGTAGGCGATGATCTGCTGATAGTCCTGCTGGGTGTAGAATCCGCCCGGCCCGCCACCGACCTGGGTGCCTGACCCCATCGCCGTGAGCTTTGGGCGCGAGTTGATCGCGATGCGCCAGCCCTGGTCGTCGGACAGATGGAGGTGGAGGGTGTTGAACTTGTAAAGCGCGAGAATGTCGATGAACTGCTCGACTTCATCGACGGTGAAGAAGTGACGCGCTACATCCATCATCGCGCCGCGCCACGCGAATCGTGGTTGGTCGACGATGCTCAGCGCGGGAATCGGCCACACCGAGCGCTCCGCGCCCGCGTCGGCTTCAATGTCGGCGGGGAGGAGCTGCCTGATCGTTTGAATTCCGTGGAACAATCCAGCCGGCTGGTTCGCAATCAAGCGCACCGAGTCGCCGCTGACGGTGAGCTCGTAACCTTCGTTGCCGAGCGCGGGGTGATCACCCACAACCCTGAGAATGATTCCACCGCGTACCGCGCTCGCCGCCGCGGCCACAGCGACAGGAAATTCGGTCGACTTCCGCAGCTGCGCAGCGAGCATCTCGGCAATTGCCGTCGCCGCCGGACCGCCATCCACATAGATCCCCGTCGTTTTCTCGACGGTGAACGCGGGCCCGGCCGCCATCACCATCGAAGCCGGTGCGGGCACGAGCTGTGGGGCTCGCTGCACCGGTTGCAGGGGCGGAACGCTGGTTGGTGCGCAAGCCGCGCCGCCGATGACAACCGCAACCACGAGCGCGCGGCTGGAGTGGGAAAGGAAGTCGCTACACTGCATCACGCCCGGCCTCTCTGCGAAGGGTTCTCGGCGGGGAGCCGCCGAGTGCTATGCTGCGAGTACTGGTAGGTTGCGCCTTTGCTGCTTTGCCGCTTCGATGAATCCGCCGCCAAGCACTCGCTCGGCGTCATAAAATACGACCGATTGGCCGGGCGTGATTGCGGCGACGGCGTCGTCGAGCGCGATCTCTATCTCGTCACCAGCGAGCCGGATGATCTCGGCGCCCGCGAGAGGGGCGCGGTGCCTGACGCGTACCGAGACACGCGCGCCGACCGGCGGAGTATCGGCAAGCCAGTTCACCTCGCGGGCAACGAGGCCGCTGCCGAGGAGCTCGTCACGATTGCCGATCACCACCGCGCGCTCGTCGGGACGAATCGCGATCACGTACATCGGGGTACTGAAGCCGCCGGGCACACCGCGCCGCTGGCCAATGGTGTAGCGCGCGAAACCGTTGTGCTCGCCGACGATGCGCCCCGAGGAAGTGACAATTGGACCGCGAGTCAGCGCTGGTGCGTCCGCCGGCAGTCGCTGCTCGAGGATGCGGGCATAGTTCCCGTCCGGTACAAAGCAGATCTCCTGGCTCTCGGGCTTCTCGGCGATGACCTCGAGACCCATCGCGTGGGCGCGGGCGCGGGTCTGGGCCTTGTCGAGAGCTCCGACCGGCAAAATCATGCGCGAAAGTACGGCGCGATCGATCCCCCACAGGAAGTAGGTCTGGTCCTTGTTCTCGTCCAGGCCGCGCCGAAGCTCACCGTCGATGACCCGCGCGTAATGACCCGTCGCGATCCAGTGGGCATCGATGGCGTCCGCCTTCTTCAGAAAATCGCGGAACTTGGTGAAGGTGTTGCAGCGCACGCAGGGAATCGGCGTGCGCCCGCGCGCGTACTCGTCGACGAAATTATCCACGACGTCGTGTCCAAAGCGACTCTCGAGATTGAGCACGTAGTGCGGGATTCCGAGCTGCTCGCAGACGCGGCGGGCGTCGTTCACCGAGTCGAGGGAGCAGCACGGGCGGTCGGGTACGTCCTCGCCGTGACAGAAAAGCTTCATCGTCGCGCCGACGACGTCGTAGCCCTGCTCCACGAGGATCGCCGCGGCGACCGACGAATCCACTCCGCCCGACATGGCAACCAGCACCCTTTCACGCGACATCGTTACTCTGCTGCCGTAAGCTGTCTCGCCTTGGCGACGAGGGTCGGAAAGACTTCGATGACACGGTCGATACAGCGATCCGTCGTTAGCGCGCCCAGGCTCATACGCACCGCCGCGCTGGCGAGCTCGGGACGGACCCCGATCGCGGTGAGAACGTGAGAGGGCGAGATGCTCCCGCTCTGGCACGCGGACCCACCCGACGCGGCGATGCCGCGCAGATCGAGCGCCATCAACAGCGACTCGCTGTCGGTGCCCGGCACGGAAACGTTGAGGATGTGTGGGGCGCGCTCCGCACCGCGGCCGTGGACGATCACGTCGGGAACCCTGGCGACGATGCCGGCCTCGAGTCTGTCGCGCAGCTCTCGCAGCCGCTCGCAGTGCGCTTCGCACTCGGCGAGCGCCAGCTCGGCGGCGCGCGCCAGACCGACTGCGGCGGCGACGTTCTCGGTGCCCGGCCGCCGTCCCCGGTCCTGCATCCCGCCGTGCATCAAAGGCTCGAGATGAGTGCCGCGCCGAATGAAGAGCGCGCCGATTCCCTTGGGCGCGCCGAACTTGTGGCCCGAGATCGTCAGGAAGTCGAACTTCTGGGTTCGCGCGTCGATCTTCACCTTGCCGAATGCCTGAACGGCGTCGGTGTGCACCATCGCGCCGCGCTCCTTGGCGATGGCAGCCAGCTCGGGCACCGGCTGAATGGTGCCGATCTCGTTGTTGACCCACATCGTCGAGCAAATTGCGACCTGATCGTCCACCAGCCTGTTGAAGGAATCGCGATCGATCACGCCGTCCGATGTCATCGTCAGGAAGCGCTCTTCGGCTCCCTCATGCGCTGCCTGGTGCACCGCGCCGAGGATCGCCTTGTGCTCGATCGGCGTGGCGACGACTGCTTTCCGACCCTCCTTTTTCAGCGCGCGCCACGACCCGAGGATGGCCAGGTTGTCGGCCTCAGTGCCGCCCGAGGTGAAACAGATTTCATCGGGACGTGCTCCTAGACATCGGCCGACTCGCTCCCGGGCCTCGTCGAGCGCCGCGCGCGCTTCGCGGCCCCAGCGGTGGGTGCTGGAGGGATTCCCGAAGCGCGGGCCGTAAAACGGCTTCATCGCCTCGAAAACCTCTTCGCGCACCGGCGTCGTGGCGGCGTGGTCGAGGTAAACCGGGTCAGCTGGCATGTTCGGAATTTAAGGCCCGCGGACGAGCTCAGGGAGGCTGAGTTAACCCTGAAAGAACCTGCTCCTCACTTCCCACAGCTTGGGGAAGAACCGTTGCGAAACGGTCTTCTGGAGATACCTGGAGCCGAGCGTTCCTCCGGTGCCCGAGGTCGCGGGCCCGATGATGCGCTCGACGAGCTGTACGTGGAGAAACCGCCACATCGCGAAGCCCTGCTCGTATTCCAGCAGGCCCTCCGCAAGCATCTGCAACGGGCGCTGGTGCGGCTCGGCGTATATCTGTTCGAGCGATACCGAATGCGCTGCGAGCAGGTTGTCGAAGAGCTCCTGTAACGTCGGTCGTGCGAGCGCGGCCTCGACGGGCGGCGGGATCTTACCGTGCTGCTTGAGCACCTGTAGAAAATGCTCGTCACGCATACCGGACATCGCTTCGATGGTGCGAAACTGCACGCTCTGCGACCCGCTCGACGTCCCGAGATAGCCGCGAAACTGAGCGAAGCGCTGCGGTGGCAGAGTCTCGAGCGCGGAGAGCTGCGCCGTGACGATGTGCACCAGCGCGTTAACCCGTCGCACCGAGGTCAGCGCGCCGAGGGTGTCGTGGTCCTTAAGGAGGGCGATGAGGGCTTCGAGCTCGTGAATAATCAGCTTGAACCACAGCTCACTCGCCTGGTGGACGATGATGAACAGGAGCTCGTCGGGATGTTCCGGCTCCGACCGGGGCCGCTGGAGCGAGAGCAACTCGTCGAGGGCGAGGTACGATGGGTAGGTGACCTCGTCGGGTGTCTGCGTCGGTTCGCTCGATTTCGGTTTCGCGCGCGGGGTGCCCGTCAAAAGGTCGACACCTCGAGAGACGTGACGTCGTCAACCCGCATCGTCTCAGTTGTGTAGAACGGCTCGCCGTAGCGGCAGCGGATCAGCGACCCGTAGTGCGCGGCGTGATGACGGATGAGGTCGCGCAGCGGCTCACCGTTGGGGTAAACCTCACCGGCCTGGACTGCGTCACCGAATTGCGATGCATAGCATCCGATTGCCTCGAGCTTCTTCTCGAACGCCTCGGTGATGTCGACGACGAATGTCGGCTTCTGGTTGTCCTCTCGATAGGAGAGCGCGTGCAGAACCTTGAGTGGCCGATATGCTGGTACCGACGGCTCGATCATCTTCAGGCCCGCGACGAAGCACGCGTCGCGAACGAGCTGAGCGACGATGGGGTGATCGGGATGACGGCCATGCAGGGAATGCGTCATCACGATCTTCGGCTGCAGTCGCCTGATCGCGACGGCCAGCCTGGCGCGGGTTGCCGGCGTGTTGACGATCCCGCCGTCGGGAAGACCGAGATTTTCGCGCACCGATACGCCCATCACCTTCGCCGCGCGCCCTGCCTCCTCGGCACGCAGCTGCGGGGTTCCGCGGCTCGCCATCTCGCCCGCGGCCAGATCGATGATTCCGGTGGATCGTCCGAGCATCTGCGCGCGAATCAGGGTCCCGCCACAAACGAGCTCGACATCGTCGGGGTGGGCGGCGATCGCGAGTACATCGACTTTGGTCATGACGAGAATCTACTCGTACCGCAAAGCGTCGATCGGATCCAGCCGCGCGGCGCGCTGAGCGGGCAGCATCCCGAAAACGATTCCGATGCTCACCGAGACTAACACGGCGACCATCGTGAGGCCGATCGGGACCGCGGCGTCGATCTTCATCGCCAGGGTCGCGAGCCTGCCGAAGCTGAGGCCGATGAGGATGCCGAGGAGCCCGCCGAATCCGGTGAGCGTTGCTGCCTCGACGAGAAACTGGAACAGGATCTCCCGCCTCGTCGCGCCCAGCGCTTTGCGAATTCCGATCTCACGCGTGCGGCTCGTAACGGAAACCATCATGATCGCCATCACCCCGATTCCGCCGACCAGCAGTCCGACGCTCGACAGAACGATCATCACCAGGAAGAACACGCCGGTGATCTTGTTGAAGGTGTCGAGGATC
>DASSNV010000099.1:0-12434 GCA_035701245.1 Gemmatimonadaceae bacterium
GCCGTCATCGAGGAGAAGGAATCCTCCAGCAAGTCGCAGATCGTCGTCACCGAGCTGCCGTACCAGGTCAACAAGGCCAAGCTCATTACCGACATGGCAGACCTGGTGAAGGAAGGCAAGCTCGAAGGCATCTCCGCGCTCCGCGACGAATCGGACAAGGATGGAATGCGCGTCGTCATCGAGCTCAAGCGCGATGCGATTCCGCGCGTCGTCCTGAACCAGCTGTACAAGCACACCGCGATGCAGTCGACCTTCGGCGTCATCATGCTGGCGCTCGTTCCGGATTCACACACCGGCCAGCTGGTTCCGAAGATCATGCCGCTCAAGGAGACCCTCGAGCACTACGTCGCTCACCGCCACGAGGTCGTCGTCCGGCGCACCCAGTTCGAGCTCGATAAAGCACTCGAGCGGGAGCACATCCTCGAAGGCTTGAAGATCGCCGTCGACAACATCGACGCAGTCATCAAGCTGATTCGCGCCGCCGCCGACACTCCCGCCGCGAGCGCCCAGCTCCAGAAACGGTTCAAGCTCAGTGAGCGCCAGGCCGAGGCGATCCTCAACATGCGTCTCGCCAAGCTCACCGGCCTGGAGATCGAGAAGCTCGAGGCCGAGCTCAAGGAAGTGCGCGGCTTCATCAAGGACATGAAGGAGATCCTCGCCTCGCGTCCGCGCCGCATGAAGATCATTCGCGACGAGCTCCAGTCGGTTGCCGACAAGTACGGCGACGACCGCCGCTCGGAAATCACCAGCGACGAAGGCGAGTTCACCATCGAAGACCTGATCGCCGAAGAGGACATGGTCATCACCATCTCCCACTCCGGCTACATCAAGCGCACTTCGGTCTCGACTTATCGCAAGCAGCGCCGCGGCGGCCGCGGCTTGAGCGGCGCGGGTCTCAAGGATGAGGATTTCATCGAGCACCTCTTCATCGGCTCGACCCACGACTACATCCTCTGCTTCACCGACGATGGCAGATGCTTCTGGCTGAAAGTTTATGAGGTGCCGCAGGCCGGCCGCGCGTCGAAAGGCAAGCCGATCGTCAACCTGATCAACGTCTCACCCGAGACCCAGATCAAGGCGATGGTCCCGGTCCGGGAATTCTCCGAGACCCAGTTCCTGCTCTTCTGCACCAGGAACGGAACTGTGAAGAAGAGCGCGCTTTCCCAGTACTCGAACGTTCGCCAGACCGGCATCAAGGCGATCAAGATCGACAAGGACGACGAGCTGATCGATGTTCAGATCACCAGCGGCTCGAACGACATCGTGCTCGCCACCCGTCACGGTTTGTCGGTGCGCTTCCATGAGCAGGATGTGCGGGAGATGGGCCGCGACACCACCGGCGTCAAAGGAATCGAGCTTCGCGAAGGCGATTCCGTGATCGGAATGGTGGTCGTCAAACGCGACGCCACCCTCCTGGTGGTGACCGAAAATGGTCTCGGGAAGTGCTCCAACATCGCCGATTATCGGGTCCAGAAACGCGGCGGGAAGGGCATCATCACGGTCAACAGAACCGAGAAAACAGGCGATGTCGTTGCCCTGATGGAAGTTCTGCCGGCCGACGAGATCATGATCATCACAAAACATGGTGTAATCATCCGTAGCTCGGTCTCCCAGGTGAGGGTTACAGGCCGTATCGCCCAAGGGGTCAAACTCGTCAATCTCGACGAGGGCGATCTCGTTACCGCAGTTGCGCGCGTAGTGCCTGATGATGAAGACGAGGGTGCCGAAAACGAGTCCCCGGCACCCGACACCGAACCAGTCGAGGCTCTCACCGACGAATGAGAACCAGGCGCTCCGCCGTGAGCTCACAACACGACGAAAACGAGAAACTCCGCGCGGCGCTCCGCAAGGCCGAAGCGGAGGTTCAGCGGCTGCTCGACGAAGCCGCGGCTCGCGGAGCGCTGGTCGACATTCTGCACGACGTCATGGGCTCGCTCTCAATGGGCGAGCTGTTTCACATGCTCGCGCGCCGTCTCGCGCGCGCGCTGAATCTCAGTCACTCCTCCGTGATCTTCGCCAAGTGCGGTGACCTCATGGGAACCGTCGCTTCGGCGCACGAAGATCCGCAGCTCGAGAATCTCCAGGTCGAGCTCGACAAGTATCCGGAAATCGAGGCCGCGCTCGCCAGCGAGCAGCCGGTTCTCATTCCCGACATTTGGCACGCCGACTCCTACCGCTCGCTCCGCGAAGCATGGGAAAAAGACGGCAGCGTCATCTCGGTCCGCTCGATCATCGCGCTGCCGTTCCGGCTCGATCTCGATCGCACCGGCGTGTTCCTGCTGCGCCGTACCGCCGAGAAGCCCCCGCTCACCGACGCCGACGTCGAGTTCGCGGAGACAGTCGTGAAGAGCGCGATGAACGCCATGCGCCGCGCGCACATGGTGGAGGTCACCCAGGCCGACAATCTCCGCCTCGAGGCCCTCGCCCGTACCGATCCGCTCACCCAGCTGCTCAATCGCCGCGCGCTTCTCACCCAGCTCGGCACCGAAGTCGAGCGCACCCGCCGCTACAACGCGCCGCTCAGCATCCTGATGATCGACGTCGACGAGTTCAAGGATGTGAACGACACCTACGGCCACCTCGCCGGCGATCAGGTGCTGGTCGAGGTCGCGCTGATCCTGGCGCGCACCGCGCGTAGCGTCGACTCCGTCGCGCGCTACGGCGGCGACGAATTCGTCATCGCCGTCCCCGAAACGGGTGAGGCCGGGGCGATCGCGTTCGCCGAGCGACTCCGCGACAAGATCCAGGCGCACCCCTTCGACATCGGCAAAGGCGACCCCGTGCATCTGACCGTGAGCATCGGTGTCGCCGATTTCCCCGAGCCGAAGGTCGAGACGGCGGAAGATCTCCTCGACTGCGCGGATCGCGCGCTTTACCGGGCCAAGGCGGGCGGACGGAATCTGGTCTGCGTGTAGCGGGAGGCGGGAAGCGGGAAGCGGGAAGCGTAGGGACGCCACGCGTAGGCCCTGATTAACTTCCAGTTCGTTCTGGCTGCTACCTGGTGCTCCCTCCACGCCCTTCGCCATGCCCACTTTGCGCCGCCGGCTCCGTAGTCTCCAGTTCCCGCTTCCCGCCGCCCGCCTCTCGCTCCCCGCCCTCCTCCTCGTCGCGTGCGTCTCTGATTCATCCAACCGGGAGACAACCGCCGACACTACCCACTCCGCGCCGATAGTCACCGTCGCGGCCGTGAACAACGGTACTCACGGGATGGCGGAGAGGATCAAGTGGGCGTTCTCTCCCGACCGGAAAGCAGTGCTCGTTGTCGCGGATCCCGCGGGTGTCGAGAATGAGCCGGTGCCCAACGGCTTTTTCTTCGGTGATGAGACTAGCGGCTTTCAGGTGCAGATGGACAGCGTCTGGGATGTCGAGCCTTCGCCCGACTGGAAGTGGATTGGATTCGGTCGCGCCTACGCCGTGGTGCGTGGCGAAGGCACCGGCACGGATCTCATCGTCGATGTCGGACGCCGCACCTCGATCGACACTGCTACTCTTCGCGCCGGCTCCTTCGCATCGAGCGGAATGTCGATGGCGCGCGCCGTCTCGCAGCCTGGCGTGATCAGAGTGCCAGCCGATCCGCGCTCCCAAACCGCCGCCGACAGCTCGGCGCCGCGGCTGTTCCCGATCGCGCGTGGATGGCGAGTGGCCTGGACCACCGACGGATCGACACTCGCGCTCGGCAACAACCCCGCGCGCTCCAGCGACGACGAGCCCAGCCAAACGTGGTCTGCCCTCGACCCCGAAACCGGCCAGCTCCACGGCTCACTCCCGACAAGCGCGAAGCTCGCCGAGGTGAAGTTCACCGGTGGCCCGACCCTCGACATCTCGCTTCCAATCGACATGACGAAGTCGCCGCCGATCGAGATCAAGCGGGGAGACCAGAGCTTCTCGATCCAGAGTGAGCGCGGCGTCATCACCATCGCCGAGACCACGGCCGGTGCCACGAAGTCCGCGCCTCGAGTGGTAGGGGGCGGCATCGCTCTCGCCGCCACCGCCGGCGGCCGCTACATCATCGCGCTCGCACCGAGGGCCAAGCCGGTGCCCAACGAGATTCCTGTCGAGCCGGTGGTGTACAGCGTGACCTGGTAGGCTCGGATTCTGGGACCTGATCGCTACGACTGGCGACTGTAGTCCTAAAGGTGTCAGGCGGGAGAACCGGCCAGAGGCACGGGTATCAGTTTATCCGGCGCATTCCAGAGTGCCGTGACGCAGCGAGAAGGCGAGTAGAAGAACCGCTACCAGAGCATCTCTGTGCATCCTCTCCCACCTGCCACCTTTTGGACCAGGGGTGCGAGTCGATGGCGATCAGGTCCCTGAATCCGAAGAACTACCGGCCGATCCGTCTGAGCTCCACCAACAGACAGTGGTCCTGCACGACGTCGATTCCCGCCCGCGCGAGCCTCTCCGCGGCGGCGTCGTTGCGGATGCCGAGCTGGAACCAGACCGCCTTCGGTTTTTTCGCGATGATGTCGTCGACGTGCGGCGGGATGTCGTTCGGACGGCGGAAGACATCGACGATGTCGATGTCGCCGGGTACATCAACCAGCTTCCGGTAGACGTTCTTCCCCATCATCTCCGTCAGCTCCTTGTAGTAAACCGGCACCGGGATGATCTCGTATCCCGCGCGCTCAGCGTACTCCGGCACGTAGTAGGCGGGCTGATCGGGATCGGGCTTCATCCCCAGCACCGCGATGCGATGCGAGCGCTCGAGAAGATCCCGGATTTGTGGCGGAGCCTCGAGAAGATGATCGCGCCAGCTCGCATCGTCGGTTTGTGGCATCGCGGTCTGATCGACTGAGCTGGTCATGGGTGTCTCGATTGCATTGTTGAACTATGCGATGCGGTGAATGCCGCGATCGCGGGGTGACGCTAACAAGTTGTCTCCGGTAAATTGCAATTGCGAGTCCAGTCCAAAATTCCGGAGAACCACCTGTAATGCGAATGCTCGTCCTTGGCGCGGGCCTGCAAGGCTCCGCGTGCGCGTATGATCTGCTCCAGAACAAGGAAGTAAAGGAAGTGCGCCTCGCCGATCTGCACACCGATCACCTGGCGCCCTTTCTCGCGCCGTTGTCGGGAAAGCGACTGATTTTCACGCCGCTCGACGTACGCGACCGCGACGCCGCTCTCGCGCTGATGCGCGAGTGCGATGCAGTCATGAGCGCGATCCCGTACTACTTCAACTTCGAGCTCGCCGAACTCGCGGTCGAGGCAGGCGTGCACTTCGCGGATCTGGGCGGCAACACGGAGATCGTCTTCAAGCAGAAGACCCTCGATGCCGCGGCAAAGAAGAAAGGCATCACCGTAATTCCCGACTGCGGTCTCGCGCCGGGCATGGTCAACATTCTGGCCGAGTACGCGATCAAACAGCTCGACACCGTCGAGTCCGTCCGCATCTTCGTCGGCGGTTTGCCCCAGGAGCCCGAGCCGCCGCTCAACTATCAGATCGTGTACTCGCTGGAGGGAGTGCTCGACTACTACACGACCCTTTCGTGGGTGCTGCGCGGAAAAAAGCGCACCCAGGTGAAGGCGCTGTCCGAGATCGAGCCCGTTTACTTCGGCGGATCGCTGGGCGAGCTGGAGGGATTCCACACTGCCGGAGGGCTCTCGACGATGGCGTTCCGCTACGAGGGCAGGATTCCGACGATGGAGTACAAGACCCTTCGTTATCCCGGACACGCCCGGATCATGGAAGCCATCCGCGAGCTCGGCCTGCTCGAGCTGGACCCGGTCGATGTGAAGGGCATGAAGGTCGTCCCGCGCGACCTTGTGGTGGCGGCGATGGGTCCGCGACTGACGAAGCCCGAGGGCCAGGATCTCGTCGCGATGCGCGTCTACGCCGAGGGGACGAAGGGCGGCAAGCCGAAGAAGATCGGCTGGGAGATGGTCGATTATTACGACGAGGAGACTGGGATCAGCGCGATGGAAAGATCGACCGGCTATTCGCTTTCCATCACGGGACAGATGCAGGTGCACGGCGAGATCGGGAAGGCGGGCGTGTTCACGCCGGACGAGGCAATTCCGCCCCAGCAGTACATTGATGAGCTTGCAAAAAGGGGCGTTATGATTCGGGAGATGCGCTAGCGCTGAGCCTGCCCCGCGAGTCGCCCGTCGCCAGCTAGTGATGAGCTTGTAACCCCAGCTGTAGCAACGGGTTACGAGCTCATTTCTTTTTGCCAAAGGGTTCCAATCGGCGCCCGAATTGGTTATATTTAAGCCTGTAAACATCTGTCGGTCCAAGCTGCGAGACGAGGGAGTCCAGCCTTAACGGCGAGCTCAGAATCCACGTCTCACCCAAGCGCCGATTCCAGCACAAGGAGGATTTGATGAACCGTGTAGAAACGATTCTCAGATCCGGTCCAACGCGGAAAGTGGCTCTTGCGGGCATGGCACTGCTCGCCACCGTTTACACCGTTCCGCGCGTGGGCTCGGATATGAACTCAGTCCAGACGGTCCTGACCAGGATCACGCCATCCGTCGTTGACAGCTCCGGCTCGTCGACGTCCTGGGACCTGCCCAATATCGATAACGCGCGGGTGGATTCCTGGGTCAAGCTGTTCACGACGAACCCCAAGGTGAAGTCGCGCTTCGCGGTATGGCTCGATCGTAAATCGACCTACGAGCCGATGATCTCCGAGAAGCTGGCCGAACGTGACATGCCCCAGGACCTGATTTACCTGGCGATGATCGAGTCGGGATTCAATCCGAAGGCGAAATCGCCGGCGAAAGCGGGTGGACTATGGCAGTTCATCAGCGAGACGGGCCGTCGTTACGGCCTGACGGTCAACAAGCACGTCGATGAGCGCAATCATCCGGACAAGGCTACCGATGCCGCGCTCGCGTATCTATCTGATCTGCACGATCGATTCGGGTCGTGGTACCTCGCGGCCGCTGCCTACAACACCGGCGAGAACCGCGTCGGTCGTATCATGAAGCAGGTAACTGGCAGCGAGAAGGGTACGGATGAGGATTACTATCGAATCTCGAAGCTCCTGCCCAAGGAGACCCAGGACTACGTGCCGATGATGATCGCGGCGGGCAGAATCTCAAAGGAGCCTGCGAAATACGGATTCGACAACGATGTTGAGATGGGCGAGTAGCAAAAAGAGAGCACCACGAAAGTGGTGCTCTCTTTTTGCTCTTCAGACTCGTACTCTGACCAACTGCATTGCTGATTGCTAACTAACCCTAACTCGGACAAGCTTGGTAGTTGTCCGCGTTTTAGTCAGTTCGCAATTATCAATGCCGTTGGTCGCAGTACGAGTCCACTCCGATTTACCGCCCCGTGAGCAGATAAATTCCAACCACTACCAACAGAAAGTAAGGCACCAGCGCAGCCGCCCCCGCGTAATCCTTCGACACCCTCTGCCCGAAAAAAAGCGCCACCAGATTCACTCCAGCGACGACAGCGCCGAGGTACGCGACCGTCGAATCGCGCGTCACGAGGAGCAGCACGAAGCCGACCCCGCTGAGCACGCCTGCCGCAACTTCCAGGATCGTGACGACGAGAAACATCGGCCCGACCGTCCCGGCCAGGGGACTGCGCGCGAAATGCTCGTCGAGGTAGGCGCGGTTTCCCTTCCGGTCGACAACCTTGTCGAGACCGGATTGCAGAAACAGCACGGCGATGAACGCCGACACGAGGAGCTGCAGGATGTACCATGCCCACTCGGGCGAGTGCACGTTTGGCATCCTGCTATTGTAGCCGATCCGGCCGCGATTACCAGCGGGCCGCTACAGCACCGCCTTGAGGCCGAAGCTCAGAGTGCGTCCGGGGACCACGGTGATGTTGTCGGGCTCTCCGTGCTGGCGGTTGAGCAGATTCTCTCCACTCATCGTGAACGAGAGCCCGCGGAACAGCGTCTTGCCGACACTCGCCCGTAGCCGGGTAACGCCACTGTAGCGCAGCCAGTAGTTGCGCAGCTCGCTTCCAACGAGCTGGGTGTCGGGCTCCGCTGCACTCGAGAACGCCGCCGCCAGCCCGACGCGATCGTAATCGATCCAGTTCCAGGATCGCGAGGCCGCCATCGAGCCCGTCCATCCGCCGCCCGTCCATGATGCCACGAGGCTAGCCGTGGACGCAGGCACTTCGAGCATGCGGTCGCCGGCGCGCAGATCGCCGAGGTAGGATCCCGCGACTCGGCGCACCCTGCTGTCCACTGTCGAGTATGCACCGCCAAGCGACAGCGCACCGATCCGCCAGTCGCTCTTCAATTCCCACCCGCGATTGGTGATCTCTCCGACATTCTGCAGTACGTACGATATGTGGCGGTCCTGGGTGGCATTCCCCGACGGCGGCAGGTTGCCTGCGGTCTGCCCGGAGCCGCGCTGATCGTACGCCACATAGGCGACCCGCTGGATCAGTCCCGACGCGAGCTGATCGAAGCGCGTCAGCTGGAAGCTCAGACTCTTGCCGAAGAAAAGGTCTACGCCCGCTTCGATGCCCGACTGCTGCTCCGGCGCGAGATCGAGCATCATCGCCCGTTGCGGATCGAACCAGCCGGCGTCGCGCACCGGGGTGGTGGCAGGTCGAATACCGCGCCCGTACGCCGACCGCAGCTTCACCGTCACCGGACCGTAGTCCTGCACCAGCGCAGCGCCGAGCATCGGCAGCACCGACACATTCAGATTGTCGAGCGTCGTGTTCTGCTCCATCCGCAAACCGCCGGTCAGATACGCCGAATTCTTCCATGAGAGATTCGCCTGACCGACAGCCGCGCTCGTCCAGCGCCTGACGGCCGACGCGAGTGCTACGCTCGCTGCCGACGATGTGTCGGTATGCGACCGGAAATCGAGCAGGGAATTTTCCGCCGAAAAAGTCACCGTCGACGCCAGGCCGTCGTCGTTCCCCAGTCTGCCGACCGCGCTCAACCGCAGGGTGCCGAGGTTTGCGTTTCCGCTGACGCTGCCGAGATCCGGCCCCGCGCCCGACGGCAATGGCGCGCGGTCGCTGGCGAGATTCGACAACCTGCTGCCGTCGAACCCGGCCACGAACGTGTAAGTCCAGCGGCTGCCTTCCAGAATCGTCGCGGTGCCACCCACCGTGTACTCCTCGACTGCCTGGGGCAGCGCCGCGCCGAATCGCGCGAGGTTCGCCGAATCGCGAAAGAATGGACTCGACGGATCCGCGGACTGACTGCTGAACACCCGCGCGGTTCCTGTGGCGATCAGGTGATCACGCACCACACGGAATCCGGCGCCGGCGCTGGTGTGTCGCGCAAAAGCGTTCGGCAGATACTCACCAACGCCACCGGAGGTGAAGCTCGCGCTTCCCGACTGGGCGCTCGACCCGGTGCGCCACGCGACGGCGTGGTCCTGGGTGACGGCCGCGCGCGGAACGTAGGCGCTGTTCGCGGTGCCGACCGCGCTTCGCACCACCGTGCCCGGGCCTCCGTTCGAGCCGTCATGTCGCATCACGATGTTGATCACGCCGTTGATTGCGTCCGATCCATAAAGAGCGGCGCCCTGGGGTCCGCGAATCACCTCGATGCGGTCGACAGCCTCGGGAGTGAATTGGGTGACGAGCAGTGGATTCGCCAGCTCGATTCCGTCCACGTAGATCTTCGGATAGCTCGCGCCAAACGAGCTCGTGCCGCGGATGCTTCCGTAATGGGATAGCAGCGATGTCGGCGCCGATTGCCAAACCCACAGGCCGGGTATGGCGTCGCTCAGCGCCTGGCCCAGGTTGCCCTCAGAGTATGTCGAGAGCTGCGTGCCACTCACGACGTTCATCGCCACAGTCAGCGGGCGCGCCGAAGACTCGAGGGTGTTGCCGGTGACGACGACGCGATCCAGCGTGCGCGGAGTGGCGGCGCGGTTGCCGCCGGAGTTCGCATCGCTCGGAACGAGTGCGACCTGAGTCCCGCCGGCCGCAACCGGTGCGACTCTCGTGTCGCGCAACAACCAGCTCAGCGCATCGCCGAGCGTTGCCGAATCGAATTGCACACACACTCTGCTCTCGAGCGGGAGCGATTCGTTGGCGTAGGAGAGCAGCACTCTCGCGCCGGCTGCCAGGCGATCCAGAGCCTCGCGCAGCGAGACGTCGGTGGCGCGGAGGGTAACGCGACGGTCGAGTGGCGCGCTCCATCCGCTTGACGATGCCGGTGGTAGTGAGCAGGCTTGCGCGCCAGCAGCCTGGGGCAGGACAATGAAAACAGCTATGGCGATCGAAGCGGCGCTGACGCGATTGCGGAGCGCGCGCGTCAGCCGTGCGGCAGGATTAGCGGGCTGCTCCAGATGCCGCGTTCCGATGAAGGATGGCCACGTTCCCCTGCCGCTCGACGGTGGCGCCGAGTGACAGCGAAATGACATTGAGAACACGTTCGACTGGTTCACCGGAAAAAGATGCTGTCAGATGAAGATTCGCGAGAGACGGATCCTCGACCTTTAGCCTTACTCCATACCAGCGGTAAAGTTCTGCGCCAACCAGGACGAGCGGTGCATCGCGGAACACGAGGCGCCCCTGCATCCAGGCGAGATCATCGTCGGAAACTACCGCGCGCTCGACTACCACCGCGTTGTCACTACCGACGACCGCTCGATCCCTTGCATGGAGTATGGCTCCGCGGGATGGCTCCGCACCAGCGGGACCGATAGCGACGGAGCCCGAGTCGACAGCAACACGCGTTCCCGCACTGTCGTCGGTTTCGACCGAAAAGGCGGTTCCCACATCCTGAATGGTGACGGTACCCGCACGCACGGTGAACGGTGAGCTCGAGTTGTGGACGACGCTGAAATGCGCGATCCCGTCGAGTGTGACTCGCCTCTCGCCGCCGCGCGGATCCAACACCACCAGTCGCGTCGTCGGTCCCAGCAACACGGTGCTGCCGTCGCCGAGCGCGATCTGCCGGCGTTCCCCGACCGCAGTCGCGTAGGTTCGGGTGCCGCCATCGGCGCGGTCACGACGAACATTCTGCCAGACCACCGTCGCGCCGGCGAGAATGACCGCCGCCGCCGCGATACGGAGCAGCGCCGCGTAGCTACGCGACTCGGCCCGGCGCGCGGTCGGGGCAAAGGGAATGACCTTCGGATCGTCGAACCTGGCTTTCACTCGACGGAGAGCGCTCTCGACATCGATGTCCGGCGTCGGTCGATGCGCTACATTGGCGAGTGCCGACTCGAGCGATTGCACAACGCCCGCTCGGTGCGGGTCAGTAGCTATCCATCGCCGCGTTGCGTCGGCTTCGGAAGCGGTTGCCTCACCGGTGACGTAACGCGCGATACGTTCCCAATCGTCCGGGCTAATGCCGGACGGATCGGCGCCGCTGTTCGACATATTCATCAATAAGACTGACACCTGAACCGGACACCACCCCCTTGGAGCCCAGCGACCCACACGAGCGGGACCTGCAGCGGCGATTACGGGCGGGCGACGAGGCGGCGTTCGACGAGGTTTTTCGCGCTCACTACGCCGACCTGGTGCGAATGGCGGAATCGGTGGTGCGCGAGCGGGCGCTGGCAGAGGAGATCGCCCAGGACGTGATGTTCGAGCTGTGGCGCCGACGCGAAAGCCTCGAGCTTCAACAGAGCTTCAGGGCTTATCTGATTCGCGCGACCCGAAATCGAGCGCTCAACCACGTTCGCCACCAGCAGGTGGTCGCTCGGGAAGCTGCTACCGCCGCGCTCGATCCACAGAGCTCACCGTCGGGCGAGGATGTTGTGCTCGGAGTGGAGCTGGAGCGGGCAATCGCGGGTGCGATCGCGGCACTACCCGAAAAGTCGCGCGAGGTATTTCAGCTGAGCCGGCAGCACGGCCTCAAGTACTCGGAGATAGCGATCGCGCTTGATGTCTCGGTAAAGACGGTGGAGAAGCGCATGGGTCAGGCACTTGCCGAGCTGCGGGAAAAGCTGGCGGACTGGCGCTAGCTGGCCATCGAAGAGCCGGGATCGGTCTTGGGTACCGCTTTGGCCCTCTCGCACAGCGCGCGCAGCTCCCCGTTGGAGAGCTGGTCCCAATGTGAGGGAACGGGAATCAGGCGACGTTTTTCAGAGAGAGACTCGAAGGTCAGCCAGCCGCGGCCATAGCCTTCGGCGAGAGTGATTCGGCGCTGACTCACGGTGCGGCGATCGGCGCCGCTGCGGCGCTCGGGCCCACCCCACGGGTGATATCGGCCCTGCCTGCGATCCCCCGGGCTCAGCCTCCGCTCCACCTTGGTCGGCTGCGAGTCCCAAACCTGCCAGTAGGATCCGTCCCTATCCACGAACGTCCGATACGCCATGTCGATCTATTACCTCACGCGGCTGCCACACGCGGTTCAGTCCCTTCAGTCGGTTGCAGGAAAGATACCACATGGGTCGCTGAAATAAGGTACAAACATATATTTGCCAACGACTTACGCCCTGTTTATTCTACCGCCCGAAGCTCGCCAGAGTTTCACTCATCACGTCGATCATCGACTTGGCTGTCCAGCGATCGCGACCGTTGTACAGAAAGGAAAACG
>DASSNV010000100.1:0-12973 GCA_035701245.1 Gemmatimonadaceae bacterium
CTTCGTCGAGGGTCTCTCCCATCACCACCCGGTTCTCGTGCGCCACCACCACCCGTTTCAGCTCCGGAATTTTTCCGCCCTCGGCGCGGAGATAGATCGGCTCTACGTAAATCAGCGACTCCTCGATCGGAATGACGAGAAGCTCGCCGCGAATCACCTGTGAGCCGCGCTGGTCCCATAATGTCAGCTGACGCGAGATCTCGGTGTCCTGATTGATGCGATTGGCGATCTGGGTTGGGCCGTAGACGAGACTCTGCTTGGGAAAGCGATAAACGGAGAGCTTTCCGTAGTTCTCGCCATCCATGCGTGCAACCATCCACGCCGCGAGATTGTCCTTCCCGCGCGGGGTGAACGGGGTCATGTAGATGAATTCGGGAGCGTTCTCGCCGGGCAGGCGCATGATGATGTGGCGCATGAAGGTGTTGTCGGCCGTCACCTTGCCAAGACCGATCGGGATTTGCCACTGATCCTCGCGGTGGTAGAACGCCTCGGGCTCGGTCATGTGATACGTGGCGTGCAACGCTGTCTGGATCCGGAAGAGCTCTCCGGGATAGCGGATGTGACGCCGCAGATCGGAGGGCATCGATGACATCGGCTTGAAGATCCCGGGAAAAATCTTCGCGTAGGTTTGAACGACAGGATCATCGGGAGTGGCGATGTAGGCGTCGACCGTCCCGTCGTAAGCGTCGATCACCACCTTCACGCTGTTCCGCATGTAGTTCGTGCCGTTCGATGCGCGCTGGGAGTATGGATAGCTGCCGCTCGTCGTATACGCATCCAGTATCCATTTCTGCTCGCCGTTGTCGGTGATCACCAGATACGCGTCGTCGTCGAAATCGAGAAACGGCATCGCGGTCGTCGCGCGCGTCATCACGTTCCGGCGGTAAAGGACCCGCGCGTTGTCCTTTATGTCGTCGGAGAGAACGATCTTGAGCGATCCGAACTGGAATGCGTAAAGCAGGCGTCGCCAGAACGATCCGACGGGGACGCCACCGCGACCTTTGTACGTCGTGTAGATGTTGGTGTCACCGGCCGGGTAGTCGAATTCCTGCTGGCGCGTGCCGACGAAGACGTACTCGTTGGTCAGCTCACCATAGTAGATCTGCGGCCGGGTGAGCTTGAGGGAGATATCGGAGACCGGTGGAAGATCCTTGATGAAGAGGACGGGTAGCCCTTCGCTGGTGACCTGATTCACGGGCGCCATCGTCACGCCCATTCCGTGGGTGAAGGTCAGGCGCTCGTTGATGAAAGTCCGGGTGGGGAGCGATGCCGAATTGAGCTCACGCGCCGCGATATGGACCTGGCGATACCTGCCGTCGATGGTGTACCGATCGTCGTCGACCGAGACGAAGTCATAGTAGGTGCGAATCTCCTGCAGCTGCCCGAAGGTCTGCATCAGCAGATCGCGCTCCCACAGCCGCACGTTGTCGACGGTGGCGGCGTTGCGCTTGATGTCCGCCATCGTGAGCTGTACTTCGCCGGAGAGATCTCTCCCCTCGACCTTGTCGAGTCCCCATGCCTTGCGGGTCGCATCGATGTGCGCGCGGAGGTACGGAGTCTCGCGAATCAGCTCGTTCGGTGAGACGACGAGCTTCTGGTAGAGTGCCGGAACGACCCCGCGCGCCAGCAGGCTCACCGCGACGTAAAACACGGTCGCGAGTATCGCGGACCAAATGAGCTTGTCACGCACGACCCCGAAAATGACCCACGCCGCGGCGATCAGTGCGGCGACCGCGCTGACGTAAAGACCGGGCAGCGCAACGTGGACGTCGGTGTAGCTGGCGCCGACGAGCGGTCCGGTGGTGGAGTACAACAGGCTCGAGCCGCCGACGATCCAGAGTCTGATCGCGACGAGGACAAACAGCACGACCAACAACGCCGCCAGATGGCGCGCAGCCCTTGGTTTCGCGGTCGCGCGCCGCGGCGGCAGAGTTACTTCATTGCGCAGCCAGTACATCGCGAGCGCAGCAATTACCGACAACGCCGTCAGCGTGATCAGTGTTCCGAGGATTCCGGAGATCAGCGGCAGACGAAACAGGTAGAACGAAAGGTCCCTGCCAAACAGCGAATCGCGCGCGCCAACCTGCACGCCGTGGATTCCGCGCAACACCGTAAGCCACCACGCCGATAGCGAAACACCGGTCACGAACGAGATCAGAAGCGCGGCGGGGAAAAAGAGCTTGGTGAAGCTCCGCGAGATGTCGACGTTCACTCCATCGCCGCGATTTACGTAAAGGACGGGAAACACCGTCCCCGCGCCTCGCGCGATGCGAATGTTGCCGTAGAAGTAGGCGAAGGCGAACGCCGCGCCCAGAATGAAAAGCCCCGCCCGCCACAGCAGCGACGTCAGGAAGACAGGCCGAAAGCCGACTTCACCGAACCACAGCCAGTCGGTGATGAAGCTCGCCAGCCACGGCACCAGCACCATGGCGACGAAGAAGATTGCCAGTACCCAGATCGCGAACCGGCGCAGTGATCTCGGGAGCGGCGGAAGACGGCCGGGGGCGGGGCGCTGGAACGGTGAACTCATCGGCTGCAGGAAGATGCCCCCGAGTCAGTCACACTGCCACTAACTCGCCACAAGTGTGGAGCGGCGGTACAGCATCTGCACCGTCTGAGAAGTGTCCAAAAGGAGGTAAAAATGCCACGCGGTGACAAATCGAAATACACCGACAAGGAAAAGAGGCAGGCCGAGCACATAGAGGAAGGTTATGAGTCTCGCGGCGTGCCCGACAAGGAAGCAGAACGGCGCGCCTGGGCCACAGTAAACAAGGTGCATGGTGGCGGGGAGAAACCCGGCGGCGGCGGCTACGGCAAGGACGAGGATCACGAGCCGATGCGCAAGGGTGGTAGAAACTCCCACTCGGGAAGCTCCCACTCCCGAAACTCGCGCTCCTGACACCTTAGCTCAAAGCAAAAGGGCATCCCTCGGGATGCCCTTTTTGTCGTTACGTCCCCTCGGTCGCGCGAAATCGTCAGCTGCGGGGCGCGCCCTTCGTCGTGATGAGGACCACTCCGTACGAGGCGTCCGGTCCGAAGCGCCGCAACGCGGCCGTTCCCTTCAGTACCTCGACCGAAGCGATCTGCTCCCTGGTCAGAACAGGTATCCGGTCACGCTGGAGCCGAACGCCGTCAACCACGAAGAGCAGCGGAACCTGACTCATGGCCGGCGAGACGACTGACGCGACTGCCGTCTCAGATGTTTGGGGTGAAAGCGCCCTTTCCGCGGTGCAGGCGGTCGAGGCGAGGAGGGCGAAGGCGATGGTCAGACTTGAGATTCTCATTCTTGTATCCCGAAGGTGGCTACCTCATCCGTAAGCATTGGGCGTGCCACCCTCGCTCGGCCCCGGAATAATGGGGCCAAGCTCATCCGTTGGCCAGTCCTAAGGCTTCCATGAACCCTTCGCGACGGCCGGGGAAAAAGATTCGAGATCGGCCGGCGGGAACTCTATAGTCTGCCCCTTTTCGGCACTCATGTACGCGGTCATCAGGATCTTCACGACCTCGAAACCGTCGTCGAAAGTGAGCATCGGCTTCTCGCCCTTGAGAAACGCGCGCGCCATGTGCCGGTTCTCGGCGCTGTAGCCATAAACCGCAGCCTCGTCGGCGACGACGGGCATCAGGCCCATCTCGGCGTTCTGCTTCTCGACCAGATCCTCGCCCGCTTTCCCTTTCACCTCGCGGCTGAAGAACATCTTTAGACTCGCGTCGAGAGTGTTCCAGGACATCGAGTATTCGGGGCCGAGCAATTCGGCGGAGAGACGGAGACCAGCGCCGACGAAGCTCCACGAGGTGGTGACCTCGCCGATCAAGGTGTCGCCATCCTCCGATTCATACTCGATGGTAGCGCGCGCGAAATCTTCCGACGGCCTCTTGGTGTAGTCGACCTCCTTCCCCATGGTCTCCGACAACAGCTTCGCGTAGTGCGGGCGCGACCACTTGAGTGATGCGATATGCCCGGTGATGCGCTTCGGTTTGATCGAGCCGCGCGGGGAACCGGGTTTGGTGAGGAGCTGTCTCACGACCTCGACCGAGTGACACATCATGTCGTTGAGGACGCCACCGCCCTGAAGGTTGCCCTGCCAGAACCAGGGCATGTGCGGGCCGCTGTGCTCCTCCGCCGCGCGCGCCAGGTACGGGCGTCCGGTGAGCGAGGCCCCGCGCGCCCAGATCAGCTCGCGCCCGCGCGTGATGTCCGGCGAAAAGAGCTGATTCTCCAGATAGCCCGTGTTCAAGCCAACGCTGCGGGTGAGATCGAGAACTTTTTTGGCTTCGCTCACGTTGCGCGCGAGGGGCTTTTCGCAGGCGAGGCCCTTGAGCTTCCCTGCACCGTCCTTGATGGCGCCGACGATGTCCTCGATGTTGGAGATGCGCGCATGGTTGGGTCCACATAGCCAGAGGGCATCGATTGCTGGATCGGCGACCATGTCGCGGATCGATTTGTAAGCGCGCGCGTCGCCGACATCGAGATCGCGCGCGAGCTTCGCGGTCGATGCAGCATTTTTCTCGTTGGGACTGTACACGCCGCGCACATCGATCTCGCGGACGGACGTCAGAGACTGGATGTGAAAGCGCGCGTTGAAGCCGCTGCCTACGAAGCCGATACCGAGTCGTTCAGAGGTCATGTAGTTCGCCGAAATGGGTCGTTGTTAGTGTGAATCGGGCGTGAGTCGGAGCTTGCTGCGATCGAACTTCGAGTAGTCGACGCCGAGCTTGCGCAGCGCTGCCGGCGGACAGCCCTTCCAGTCCATCACGAACACGTTCCCCATGTAGCGGAGATCCTTGACACCGATCTCGCTCGACCAGAATCCGGATGCGGTGAGATCCCGGAAGCTGTTGAAGAAGCGCACGCCGTCGGCCATCGAGGCCGGCGCGCGGGCGGGCCAGGCGATGTCGTTGAGGATCGCTTCGCGCTGGGATTGGCTGGCATCGACGAACGACTTCCCGAACCTCGAGCTCGATTGCGCATCGAGCCATGCCAATCCATCCCGAATCGGCTTCTGATAGTAGGCCCGGTCGGAGACCGTGAAGTCGATGAATTCGGGAACGCCGGCGTCGCTCGCACTGCCGGAATGCTCGTCGCGAGGGATGATCATGTCGGCGAGCACGCGCACTGTCCGGAATTCAGCCGGCGTGAAAAACTTCGGCGCCGGCGGCGCTCCCGCCTGAGCTGCGCGCAATGCGTCTTCGACATGGCGCCACACTCGGTCATGTTCGGCGCCGGACAGCTTGAGCAGCGCTGCGACAGGCAGCGCCGCGAGAAGTGACACGGCGTCGCGGCGGCTGATTCCATCGGCCTGCTGCTCGCCGTGTTGCTCGGCGGCCTTGTCTGGTAGCTCGTTGTCGTTTTGCATCAGAGCGCTCCCTGTTTGCGTTGCTGCGCGATGAAGTCGCTGGTGCGCATCGACAGCGCGAGAATCGTCCACGTTGGATTCTTGTCGGCCTGCGAAACGAACGGACCGCCGTCGGTGACGAAGAGGTTCTTCACGTCGTGCGCGCGGCAGTTCGGATCAAGAACGGACTTCGAAGGATCAGTTCCCATGCGGGTGGTGCCGAGCTCGTGGATGATCTCTCCGCCCCTGGCAATGCCGTAGCCTTTGTCCTTCTCCGGCATCGCGCTGAAGACCTTCCCGCCCATCTCCTCGACGAGCGAGCGGAAAGTCTGCTGCATGTGGCGAACCTGATTGTATTCGTAGTCGCTCCACTGCCAATGGAACCGGAGCACCGGAATTCCATACTTGTCCTTCACCACGGGATCGATCTCGCAGTAGCTCTTGTCGTTGGGCACCATCTCACCGCGACCGGCGAAGTACACACTCGCTCCTGCGTAGCGACGATAGTCGTCCTTGAGCGATTTCCCGTAGCCGCCGCCGGTCGGATAACGCTGGATGCCGCCCATGAAGCCGTAGCTCGGCGCACCGGTGAACCCGCCGCCAACCTCGATGTGATAGCCGCGCGGAAAATCGAGCTTCTTGTTGTCGAGCCACCACGGCATGTAGATGTGCCCGCCGCCGACGCCGTCCTCGTTGTGCGGCACGTGATCGACCATTTTCGGAATGAAGCCGGCGACATCGGTGCCGGTCGTGTCGGTGAGGTACTTGCCAACGATCCCGCTCGAGTTCGCCAGACCATCCGGGAACTTCGCCGATTTCGAGTTGAGGAGAAGGCGCGCGGTCTCGCAGGCGCTTGCAGCGAGAACGACGATTCGCGCATCGGCGCGCCGCTCGGCGCCGGTTTTGGTGTCGATGTAAACGACACCGTTCGCGAGGCCTCGGTCATTGAGGGTGACCTCGCGCGCCATCGCGTTCGTCACCAGGGTCAGGCGTCCGGTCTTGAGAGCGGGCGCAATCAGAACATTGGTGGACGAGAAGTTGGAATTGGTGCGACACCCGCGACCACACTGGCCGCAATAGTGACAAGCCTGGCGCCCGTTGTGCGCCTTGGTGATGATCGACAGGCGAGCGGGGACGCACGTGATGTTCAATCGGTCCGCGGCGTCCTTGATCATCAGCTCATAGCAGCGCGGCTCGGGCGGCGGCAGAAAATATCCGCCGGGATGGTTCGGAAGATTGTCGTTGTTGCCGAAGACGCCGATCAGCTTATCGATCCGATCGTAATACGGCGCGATGTCGGAGTAGGAGATCGGCCAGTTGTCACCAAGCCCATCGCGATCCTTCGCCTTGAAATCGTCGGGACCAAAGCGGAGCGAGATGCGGCCCCAGTGATTGGTGCGGCCGCCGACCATGCGCGCGCGCCACCACCTGAACTCGGTCCCCTCGGCCTGGGTGAACGGCTCGCCCTGGAGCTCCCAGCCACCGACGCAGGCGTCGAATTCACCGAAGGGGCGGTCGGGTGTCGATGCCCCGCGCCTCGGCGACGTGTAGGGCCACTTGAGCATCACCGAGTCTTTGGTGTTGTCCCATGGGCCGCCCGCCTCGAGCAACAGCACATTGGCTCCGGCTTTGGTGAGCTGGTAGGCAGCCATGCCGCCCCCGGCTCCGGACCCCACGATACAAACGTCGTACGTCTTCCGCTGCGGCAGTGGCGCGGAGGAAATGCCAGGATTCATCACAGATCCGCGGTTGAGGGACACGGGAAAGTACGCTTGGCAAACGAAAGGCACTAGATGGCGGCGGCGTCATTTATGTGACCCCAAAGCAGGGTATTTCCGGGGTCGAAACGGGGGCGTTTTTCGCGCGCAAAAACGTGACTTGGGGGGTCGGGAAACAGTCTTTCTACCGAGCAACACCTCCCACGCCCAACCAGATCCGCGCGTGCCGATGCCCTATACAAGTGACACCGCGAATCTCTACCGCATCGAGACAACTCGGAAGGCGGTAGTCCTGACAATGCGCAGCGGCGAAGAGATGCGCGGCAACGTTTTCATCCACTTCTCTTCCTATCGTCCGTTCGAGTTCGAGGACGTCTCGGAGCTGTTCAACGCCGAGAGCCCTTTCCTGCCGCTCGAGCTCGAGACTTCCGAAGTCGTCCTCATCGCCAAGGAGCGCGTGGCCGAAGTCGCCGCGTATCGCGGCGAGAACGCATCGGATCAGGCGCCAAGCCAGGGTCCGATTCCAACAGCGCTGCTGCAGATCATGCTGGTAGGCGGCGAAGTTCGTCTCGGGTCGATCCGTCTCGAGGCACCCCCGGACCGCGCGCGCGTCAGTGACTACCTGAACGCGCTCACCTCGCGGTTCCTCACTCTCTATACATCAAACGAAGCGCGGCTGATCAACCGTTCCCTGATCGATCGCGTTCGTCCACTGGACTGACATGGCCCAGCTAGATCGCTTTCTCAACCTGCTCGTAACGAACAAGGGAACCGCCCTCGTGCTCTCCGAAGGAGAAGTCGCGAGCGTGGTCATCAAGGATTCGCCGCGGCCGGTGATGAAGCAGGCGCTGACAAGCGCACAGATTCTGACCCTCATTCGCGAGATCGCGCCGCCGAACCAGCCGCACGGTCTCGACGCGAAGGGCAGCGTGACGTTCGAGTACACCTCGCCCGATGGCGCGTTCGTTGTCGCGATGAGTCAAACGGGCAAGTTGTCGGCGCGCATCGAGCGCCTCAATGCGAGCAACGGTGTGAAGTCGAACGGCAGCGCGCCGGCGGCAACGGCAGCCCGAAATGGTTCCTCACCGGTATCCCCTGTGTCGCCCGTGTCGCCGGTTACGGCGCATGTCCCCCAGCAACCCGAAGCGCCGCGCGTCGAGGCAGCGGCTCCAACGGGACCTGTGACGAACGACCGCGCGCTCGAGCGAATCGAAAACCTGTTGAAGATGCTCGTCGGCAGAAAAGCATCCGACCTGCACCTGCGGGCCGGCGCGCCGCCAATGCTGCGCGCGAGCGGCGAAATCGCGCCGATCCCGAATGAGGCGGTGCTCAGCTCCACCGATATCGATGCGATGCTCGATGCGGTGATGATGGAGCACAATCGCGAAGAGTTCAAAGAGATCAACGACACCGACTTCGCCCACGAGATCCCGGGCGTCGCGCGCTTCCGCGGTAACGCGCTGCGCGACCGTAAGGGAACGGGCGCGGTCTTCCGCGCGATTCCGGCGGCGGTGGTGACCGTGGAGCAGATGGGCATCTCGCAGGAAGTCCAGCGGCTGTGCCACCTGACCAAGGGCCTGGTGCTCGTCACCGGCCCGACGGGTTCCGGAAAGTCGACTACTCTCTGCGCGCTGATCGACCTGATCAACCGCTCACGCTCGGATCACGTCATCACCATCGAGGACCCAATCGAGTTCGTGCACGAAAGCAAGAAATGCCTGATCACCCAGCGCCACGTCGGAGTGCACACCTCGTCGTTCAAGCACGCGCTGCGCGCGGCGCTGCGCGAGGATCCCGACATCGTGCTGGTCGGCGAGCTGCGCGACCTGGAGACGGTATCGATGGCGATCGAGACCGCGGAAACCGGTCACCTCGTCTTCGGCACGGTGCACACGTCGACAGCGGTGAGCACCGTCGACCGCGTCATCGACCAGTTCCCGCCCGATCGTCAGGCGCAGATCCGCGTGATGCTCTCCGAGTCACTCAAGGGAGTCATCTCGCAGGTGCTGTGCAAGAAGATCGGCGGCGGCCGCGTCGCCGCTCGTGAGATCATGCTGTCGACGCCGTCGATCTCGAACCTCATTCGTGAGGGCAAGACCTTCCAGCTGCCGTCGGTTCTGCAGACATCGCGGCGCCTGGGCATGGTGACTATGAACGATGCCCTGGTCGAGCTGGTCGACTCCAAGCAGGTCGAGCCGCAGGAAGCCTATCTGAAGGCAACCGACAAGGTCGGCATCCTCAACATGCTGAAGCAGCGCGGGAAGGATGTGAGCTTCGCGGATCCGGATGACGCGCGCGCGGCCGGGGCGGCAAACGAGCCGGCGGGTAAGGCCGCGGGGAAGGCGGGGGCGGGCCGGTAGCTGGTAATACAACTGAACGGGCGGGAGGCGTCAGTTGTGCAGGCGCCTGGCGCCGGGTGACTACCGTGGGACGTTGCACTGCGCCATTCACTCCGAAGGCAACTGCGTTTCGCACCGACGGTACGTCCCACGGTCGTAACCTGAAGCCGGGCGCCTGATCCCAGACGCCTCCCGCCCGTTCTGTTGTCGTTCAAAGCCGCCCGCCCGTTCTGTTGTTGTTCCAGGCCGCCTTCCCCGCGACACCTTGCGCGCGATCTCTATTCCATGATGTGCTGCGCTCCCGCCGCACCCCTTGTGTGTCTCACCAGCAATAAGAGCGGGATGAGCGCCAGAATCAGTGCGGCACTCAATACGTAGATCCGGCTGTACGCGATGACGCTCGCCTGTCCCATCAGCTGGCGGTCGAGTATCTCGAGGGCGCGCGCCCGCGCGGTGAACGCGTCGGCGCCACGCGCGATCATGGCGCGGGTCAGCATCTCGACCCGATTCATCGTCGTCGGATTGCCAACCGCAATGTGCTCGGCAAGGATGGCGCGGTACTGCGCCGTGTAGTGCGAGAGCATCGTCGCGATCGCCGCGATTCCGAGGGATCCACCGAGCTGGCGGAAGAAGTTGTAAAGCCCCGTCCCCTGCGCGAGCTCGCGGACATCCAGCTCGGCGAGCGTGACGGTCGTGAGCGGCACGAACATCATGCCAAGTCCGATGCCCCGAAAAATGAGTGACAGGAAAAAATCGCTGCCGCCGCTCTCACCCGTGATCCGGGACAGGCGTATCATCGCCACCGCAAAAAGCACCGCCCCAATGGTGATCAGGATGCGCGGGTCGACCTTGTTGGTGAGACGTCCGACGATCGCCATCGACACCGCCGTGGCGAGCGCGCCCGGCAAGAGTATGATGCCGGTCTGTTGCGCGGTCATCCTGAGATTGCCCTGCAGGAAAACGGGGAGCGTGAATACCGATGCATAAAGTCCAACGCCCATTACGACGCCGAGTAGCGTGCCCACCCACATCTGGCGGTGGCGAAGGACGCGGAAATCGATCACCGGATGCTCGGTGGTGAGCTCGCGCCAGAGGAGCACCCCAAGTCCGACCACACCCGTAACGGCGAGCACGATCATCTCTCTCGAGTCGAACCAGTCCTTCCGCTCGCCGTACTCGAGCATGTACTGGAGGGAGCCGACGCTGACCGCGAGCAGCGCGATGCCCATGTAGTCGATGGAAGGAGGCTTACGCTGGTGCTCGGGATCGTGCACGTAGCCGGCGATCATCGCCGCGGCGAGGATGCCTACCGGAATGTTGACGTAGAAGATCCACGGCCAACCGTAGTTGTCGGTGAGCCAGCCACCGAGCGTCGGCCCGATGGTCGGCCCGACCATGACGCCGAGTCCGAACAAGGCCATCGCCGTTCCGGCTTCGCGCCGCGGAAAGGACTCAAACAGCACCGCCTGCGAGACGGTCATCAGTGCTCCGCCACCCAGGCCCTGAATGATTCTCCAGAACACCAGCGCGCCGAGAGTGTGCGAGGCACCGCAAAGGAAGCTCGACACGGTGAAGATCACGATCGAGCCGACGAAGTAGCGCTTTCGTCCGAAGAAGTCCCCGAGCCAGCCGGTGAGGGGAATGATGATGACGCTGGCGAGGATGTACCCAGTCGAGACCCAGGCGATCTCGTCGAGGCTCGCGCCGAGGTTGCCCATCATGTCGGGCAACGCGACGTTGACGATCGAGCTATCGATGACCTGCATCAGCGCCGCCAGCACCACGGCGAACGCGATCAGGTATTTATGGGGCGCTCCCTCGCTGGGGGCCGAAAGCGGCTCTACGAGAGGCTCTTCTTCGGATTCAATTCGTTCGTGCTCGACGACGCTGGCTGCTGGCATGAGCTAGAGAAACCATGCAAGCAGTGACCCACAATCAGGGATTCTGCTGTGCCGAGTCGATGCGGGCCTGACGAGCCGCGGCGGAGTCCGCCGTGTTGAGCGCTTTTTGCACCGCTTTGGCGCCGGGAATTGGAGACCGCGCAATAAGGCTGTCCTTCTGTCGCTCGGTGAGATTCGCGCGACTGTCTTCAGTTTCATTCTTGGAGCAGGCTGTAATAGCGATAGCCAGAACTGCGAGCAGAATTCCGGTTCTAGGCATAGGGGTTCTCGCCAGACTGGGTTAGTCGAAAGCTAACAGCGCGGAGCTGTCAGCTGAGGGTTACGAGCTTATGATCGAGGCCCGAGGACCAACTGCATCTATGATCGAGGATTAATCGCGGATCGACGACCATTGAGGACTCTGAACAGCCTCTCCTGAATAGTCTGCAATTCTCGATGAATCTGCGGTCATAGATGCTGTTAGTCCTCGGGCCTCAATCAATAAGTCTTCGGTCCTCGGTTCAAGCGGGGATGCCAGCGGGTGTCGCCTCCGTGGTGACGGGACCCGTTCCGCCCGTTTTCGGCCGGAAGAGAATCGCGAACAGAATGAACACGATCAGTGCGCCTGCCGACGGAATCATCCAGATCGAGTGCCAATCGTGGGTGACCTTGAGGCATTGTCCCGCTGCCGCCGCGGCGTCGGTGCAAGCCGCGTTCGCCGTCGCGTAACGATTTACTACCGCCCCGGACGCGAAGGCGCCGATGAAGTAGCCGAGTCCGTTGGTCACGAAGTTGATCAACCCCTGCGCGGCGGCGCGGATCTTCTCACCCGCGCGTTGGTCGGTGTAGATCTGCCCGCTGACGAAAAAGAAATCGTAGCACACGCCGTGGAGCAGAATGCCGAGGTAGATCAGCCACATTCCCGAGCCGATGTTGCCGTTGCCGAAGGCGAAGTACCGAAGCGCCCACGCCGCCATGCCAACGAGCATGATCACCTTGATGCCGAACTTCCGCAGCGCAAATGGAAGTAGCAGCATGAAGAAGATCTCCGACATCTGGCCGAAGGTCTGGATGAAAGCGGGATCGGGCGCGCGGATCTCGTTCAGGAACGGATTCGCGAAGGTGTAATAGAACTGGAGCGGGATGCAGAGCAGGAACGAGCCAGCCACGAAGATGAAGAAGTCGCGGTTCTTGAGCAGGGCCAGCGCGTCCAGACCGAGGGCGTCGTGGACGCTGAAGCTGCCGCCCGGCGCTTTCGGCGGCGTGTGCGGCAACACGAGCGAGTAGGCAGCCATGATCACCGAAGCCCCGGCAGCCATTCGCATCGGAAGCACCAGCGCATCGGCGTGGAAGACTTTGCCGACCAGAATTCCGGCCACGATCCATCCGATGGTGCCCAGCACGCGAATGAACGGAAAGTCCCGACCGGGATCACGCACGTGATGGAACGAGATCGAATTGGTGAGCGACAGCGTCGGCATGTAGCACAACGCGTAGAGAATCAGCAGCGGATAGAAGCTGCCGAATGATGTCTGCAGCGATACCAGGTACATCACCACGCCGCCGATGAGATGCAGCAACGCGAGCAGCTTCTCGCTCGAGAAGTAGCGGTCCGCGACCACGCCCATGAAAAACGGCGATACCAGTGCCGCAATCGCGGTCGCGCCATAGGCAAGGCCGATCTCGCGATCGGTGAAATGCAG
>DASSNV010000101.1:0-4266 GCA_035701245.1 Gemmatimonadaceae bacterium
TACACCGATCTGTCGACCTTCACACAAGAAGACCTGGACGAGATCGCACTCCGCCTGAATACCCGACCGCGCAAGACGTTAGGCTTCATGACACCAGCGGAGAAGCTTGCTTTAAGTGTTGCAACGACCGGTTGAACCCGCGGCTGCCCGCTTCAGTACTGTTGGATGCATACGAAGCGCCCAGGTCCGACAATCCGAGAAAAGCTGCAACGCGCCCGATGCTTTACGCCGAGACCTAGTGAACTGCGACCAACCTCCAGTTCCCGCCTTCTTTTCGGAACGACGCCGTGATCGTGTCCGGCTGCCGTTCCGTCCGCCCATCCGCGTTCACAAACTCGTAGCTCCCCGCCAACTTCGCCTCGGCTCCGGTCGGCGAGCTGTCGAAGCTCGCGATACGCAGGGTGACGTTGATGCTGCGCGCCGACTGGAAGAACGTCTCCCATCGCTGTTGCTGCGTGGAAGTCAGGCCGGGATAGACGCGGCGAATCGCGCCGATGTCGCGTGACTCGATGGCGCGGGCGTAGGCCTCGACGATCGGCGCGATGTCGTCGCGCGTAGCGGGACTCGGCGGGGCGGGCGGGGGTCCGGCATCCTGCTGCCTGGTCTCCACCGGATGCTGGACGACTGGGGGCAGTGTCGGGAGCTGTTGTTGCACAACCGGGTTCTGCACCGCAGCAGCCTGCGTCGTGGCCTGCACGGTCGTGGGCGGGGGCGCAGTCGACACCGGCGCGCTCGAACGCGACGCGACGTTCTGCTGGGCGGTCGTCGTTGTCGTCTTCGGCGTGGTCTTGGGCGGTGTCACCGTCCGAGCCGCCTTCGTCGTCGGCGACTCTCTCGTGACGGTCGACTTCTGCGGAGTCGGCGCCGCGGCTGACGCTGCAGGCGGAGACGCCGCACCAGCCGAAGTCCCGGGTACCGTTGCGCCTCCGACATGATTCTCGGTCAGGTTCGCTGGCGGAGCAGCCGTCGTCTGCGCGGGTGCGAAGCTCGTTGCCGGCGCGCTTTGCTCCGCAACGGCGTTCTGTGGAGCCCGGGCCTTGGCGATCAGCGACCAACCGACGAGGAGCACGATCGTCGCAACCGCGCCACCCGCAGCATAGGCGAGCGACCGAGTGCGACTATGTTTCTTGCGCGCCATCTCGAGCGCGCCCGACACCGATGCCGTGAGCGATACCGACTCGGGGTAAGCCGGTCCGCTCAGCTTTGCGCGCACCGCACTCAGCTCGTTCGCCATCTCCAGAGCGGTCGCGTAGCGATCGGAGGGCTCCTTCGCCATCGCCTTGGCGACGATGCGATCGAGCGCCGGCGGCAGTCCCGGCATCAGCTCGCTCACCGGCCTGGGCTTCTCGGTGATGATGCGAAAGAAAAGGTTCTGCAGCGTCGGCGCATCGAACGGCTTCATCTGCGTCAGCAGCTGATACAACACGCCACCGACGGCGAAGAGGTCGGTCTGCGGCGTCGTTTTCCCTTCTGTTATCTGCTCGGGCGCCATGTAGCTCGGCGTGCCGAGGAAGGAGCCCGTGCTGGTCATGCTGGACGACGCGAGGTGCGCGACTCCGAAGTCCATGATCTTGGCGCGGCCATCCTCGGTGACGCGGATGTTCGCTGGCTTGATATCGCGGTGCACGATCCCTCGCTTGTGCGCGAAGGTCAGACCGGTGAGTACGTCGATGATGATGTCGAGCTTCGCCTGGAGCGACAGCGGCTGGCCGAGCTCGAGCAATTTCTCGAGATCGACCCCGTCGACGAACTCCATCGCGATGAACATGTGCCCATCGACTTCGCCCAGATCGTAGATGCTGACGACGTTGGGGTGCTGGAGCGATGCGGCGGCCTGGGCTTCGTGGAGGAATCGCTTGCGCAGATCTTCCTGCCGCGCGATCGACTCGTTCATGACCTTGATCGCGACAGTGCGGTCGAGCACCGAATCATTGGCGCGATACACGACGCCCATCGCGCCCTCGCCAACGAGCTCGATGATGTGATACTTCCCGATGTCGGGGCGGGTTGCGTCGGCCATGGGGACGAAAAAGTACGCGGTCGGGACTGGCCGCTTGCCCAGAATATCCTGCGCCGACGGTAAAGGTGCAATCACGAAGTAAACTGCAAGTGAAGACGACCGGCGGGCGGCGGGGGGCGGGCCCGCTCGAGGCTGGGGACTCGTTTGTTACAGATCACTGAAGACTACCAGCTGGGGGCAATGAGCGGAGCAGCCGGCGGCTCCGAGCGCGGGTTGGATGAACTGCATCGCCAAAACGCGCAAATGTTGGGTTGAGCTCCGTGGCGTCGGTTGCGGGTGCTGTTTCCCAACCTTGCTCGGCGCCGCCAGCCGCTCCGCTCACAGCCACTAGCTGGTAGTCTTCAGTGATCTTTCCGGAACGAGCCCCCGGCCGCCGGCCGGCCCGCCCACAGCCGCCGGCCGGTACTCTTCAGTTGCCTTTGTTCACACGCCCACCGACGACTTGAGCGTCCCGTCGAGCAGCTCGATGAGCTTCTGGAACCCGCGCCTGGAATTCTCGGGATCATAGACCTCGCGGCCGGGAATCATCCAGCCGTGGCGCGCCGAGTAGGTCTCGCTCTCGAATTGACCGGTCCAATCCGTGAGTGCGTTCTCGAACTTCTCGATCGCCTCGGCGTTCATTCCCTGATCGTTGGACGCGTGTCCGAAGTAAAGCCGCGCCTTTACGCGGGGCAGCACGCGGTGCGGGCTCGTCTCCGCCTCGGTGAACAATCCACCGCCGTGAAACGAAGCGGCAGCGCCGATCCGATCCGGTCGCGCCGCTGCCGCGCGCAACGCGAACTGTCCGGCGAAACAGAATCCGACGACACCCATCGGGCCTTTACTGACGAACGGTTTGCCGGCGAGAAAATCGACGTACGCCGACGCATCGCGCTCCATCGCGGCGGGCGTCAGCGGACCGGTCAGCTCGCGGAATCGCTGCCGGGTCTGTTCCGACTGAAAGTCCGGCGTGAATGGAAACACCGGCACCTTCGAAGTTCGATAAAAGATGTTCGGGGTGAGCACGACGTAGCCGTGCTCGGCGATGCGCTTCGACTGGTCGGCGAAAGCGGGGCGGAACCCGAGGCCGTCGGTGAGGTTGATGACGGCAGGAGCTGGATCTTTACTATCGGGTTGCACCAGAAGGGCGTCAGCGACGCCATCGGGTGTGCGGACTTCTACCTGTTGTTCGATCATGCCCGGAATCCGAGCATCGACCGTGCCGACGAAAGTTTCGGAGTCATCAGCACGTGAAAGCACGGACGGTCGCGAAGGAAACAGCGCCGACAAACATCAGTCCGTCGATTGCCGGGCATCGATCGACCAACGCGCTTGACGATCCGACCACAGCATGAGCGACACGATGGATGTTTTTGAGATGCATCACCTTCTGTCGGCTGAGCTCAACAACGACGCGCGAAGATAACTGTTTAGGCCCTTTCAGCGTGCCAAACGAAAGCACAGCGTTTGCCAACGGTGGGCGCATCTACCACCCTTTTGGAGATCCACAAATGAAGTACGGTTTTACCTCGAGACTCGCGACGGCCGCGGTCGCCGTCAGCGCGGTGTTTGCCCTCGCTTGTAGCGAGAATGGTCCGACCGCGCCCAGCTCGCTCAAGGTTCCCTCGACGGCGGTCGCCGACGTCGTCCCGACGGTTACGGTTTGGGACTTCGTTGCGCGTTCTGGCGTAAGCTCCGATGTCGAGATCGGCACGTCGCATACGTTTACTGATCCGACCGCTGGCGCGATCGTCGCCTCGATGGAGCAAACCCTCCCCAGCCCTGGACTGATCGAGCTGTACTCCAAAGGCATCGAGGAGGCGTTGGGTGACGAGGAGAAGGGCCTCGGTTTCTGCTTCAAGCCCGCCGGCGCCGCCGACGAGTGCACGACCACCGGCGAGGACGAGATCGGCGACAGCGACGACAACGGGCATTACCCGTCGATGGTTCTCGATTTCACCGGTCTGACCGCTGGAACGGTCGTCACCAGTGTGATGGTGACATCGGTGCAGGGTCTGGAGGCCTACAAGGTTTCGTCCTCGACGAATGGGACGACCTGGACGCCGTTCGCGGCGGGCGTAGGCTCGGACGCGGCACCTGCGATCACCATTCCGGTGACCGATCCCACCATCAAGTACCTGCGCTTCGAGGTCGGCAACGGTGGTGCGGGCAACAACTATCTTGTCGCTGCCGCTACGACGTCGACGAGTGCTCCGCCGCCTCCGCCGGTGTGCGAAGATCAGAATGCGTCGAACTTCGGCGGTCCG
>DASSNV010000102.1:0-2781 GCA_035701245.1 Gemmatimonadaceae bacterium
GTAGTAAGCGCGAGATCGCGGCCCTCATATAGCTGCTCCTGCTCCAACCCCGGCCACTTGCCATGCACCTTACCGCCCCTGACGTGGCCACCGATGACGAACAGCGCGCCGGCGTGGCCGTGGTCGGTGCCGCGATTGCCGTTCTCGCGCGCCATGCGGCCGAACTCGGACATCGTCATGATCACCACGTCGTCCATCCGATCACCCAGATCGGTGACCAGCGCGGCGATCGATTGCGAGAAATCGTTGAGGCGCGTCGCGAGCTGGCCGGTCGATGAGCCCTGGTTCACGTGGGTGTCCCAGCCGCCGACATCCGCGAACGCGATCTCGAGACCAACGTTCGCCTTGATCAGCTGGGCGATCTGCAGCAGGCGCAAACCAAACTGCGACCGCGGATACTCCGCGCCATTCTGCGGCTGATATTTCTCGGGATTCGCCGAGCGGAGCATCTTCACCGCATCGAAAGTCTCGGCGCCGGTCGCGTGCACGAGATCTGCGGAGCCGGTTCTGTACAGCGCTTCCAATCGCTCGGCCGAGCTGCCGGTCGCGCGGACGCTGAATTCCGCGAGGCTGTTCATCGCGACTGTCGGACTTGGTCCCTCGAGAATGCGCGGCGTCTGCGGCGTCATCGCCACCGCGCGGAACGGCGTCTTGGCGAGATTGCATTCGTCGCACGTTCCTTTCACCGCCAGATAGCGATTGAGCCAGCCGTCAGTCGTGCCCTTGTTGTCTGGCGTGCCGGTCTCCATGTAATCCTGCGCATCGAAGTGCGAGCGCGTGGTGCTCGGACTCCCAACCGCATGCACCGGCGCGAGCAGCTTCCGATCGTAGAGCGGCTTGAGTGGCGCCAGCGCCGGATGCAGCCCGAAGAATCCATCGAGATCGATCGCGCCGCCGACGGCATTGCGCGTCGGCTGCGGAATCGCGATCGACGGCCGCATCGCGTAGTACGCTCGCTCACCGTGGGGCACGACGATGTTGAGCGCATCCGCCGCCCCGCGCTGGAAGAGACAGATCAGCACCTTGCCCTTCGGCGCCTTTACCAGCTCCATCCCGAACGCCGTCCGGCGCAAAAAGCTGGGACTCAGTCCCATCGTCACCAGCGCCAACGCGCCCGATTTTACGAATGCTCTCCGTTCCATAACCCTTCCTCGATTAACGCACTGACAACTGACTGCCTGAACCTGGTTCGCAATCCTCAATCAGTCCGCGATTGTCGATGCATTTGGTCCGAGTACTCGATCCTAGTGCCTTTGAAACTCCGGTGATCCCAACGCCAATCCCACTATCTGCGTAAGCCCCGTCAACTGCGGAATATTTCCAAATCCTCTCCCCTGCAACGCGCCGCCTTTGCCACCGCCATTCTGTTTCTTCGCGCGTGCAACGTTCTGCATGTTGGCGTCATCCATCGACTCTGGTGACACCTCGACGTCCGCCGGGTCCGCCGGCGCCATCGTCTGCTCGGCTTTTGCCGCCGCACGGTTAGCGAGCAGCGGATGCTCTCCCGAAACGAGCACTGCGCGAGTGTCCGGCGAAGTCATTCCATTGAGTATGGTCGCCACCACTGCATCGACCTGCTTCTCACGCGGCGCCGAACGAACCGTGTCGAGCGCCGGAAGCGCGCGCAGATTTGCGCCCGGCAGCCGTCCCGCCGCCGCCGCCATCCCGAAGTTGATGCGATTGAGAATCGCGCCGGTGTTCATCCACGACTCCCCCGTCTCCGGCCAACCGTTCGGCGCCTGATGTCCGAAGATCGGCTGGCCGAGGTAAGCGATGACTTGTGCGGTGCGAGGCGTGCTGTCGGGCGCTGCGTTGAGCGAGCGCATCGCGCTGACCACGACCTCGAACGGCGACTTCACTTTGCTCCGGAATGCCTGCTGCGAGAAGAACTCCGGCGACGTGATGATCGCGCGCAGAACTTCTCTGATGTCGCCGTCGGTCTTGAGATAGACCTGCGCGGCGTGATCGACGAGCGCCTTCGAGGGTGAATCGCTGACGAACCGGCGCGCGAGCTTGTACGAGATGAAGTGCGCGGTCGCCGTACTCTTCGCCAGAATGTCGAGCACATCTTCCGCGTCTTCTTCGCCGCGTCCCGCGGCAAGCTTGTGACCGAGCACGATCTTCTCGCCCGCGTCGTGCACCTGCGGTCGGAAAATGAATCCGCCTCCCTGTGCCGGCGGCTTGATCGTCCAGCCGGTAAACGCCCGCGCGACGTTGATCACATCCTGCTGGGTATATCCGCCATCGACGCCGAGGGTGTGCAGCTCGAGCAGCTCGCGTCCGTAGTTCTCGTTGAGTCCCTGCCGTTGCTTCTTCTGCTGCTGTTGTTGTTGCGGGCGTTGCTGTGGGATCGCGCGGGGAATCAAGATCCCGCCAATTCCGCGCCTCCCCCTTCCCACTTCCCGCCTCCCGCTTCCCGCCAACGTCGGCCGCGTGCTGTCCGCCATGCTGCGCGCGTTGTCGAGATAGAAAAGCATCGCCGGAGACTTCGCGACCGCCTCGAGCAAGTCGCGGAATTTGCCGAGCGCGTTGGGACGGATGACGTTCTGATCGAAATCGACCAGGTAGTACGGCTCGGGCGCGCCCTTGGCCGCGTAGATGTTGAAGTGATTCTCCCAGAAGTCGGTCATCACTTCCTGGAGCTGCCGCTCGCTCGCCACGGCGCGTGCCGCGCGCGACGACTGGAGCTGCGTCACTACCTGCCGACGCGAGTTGCCCAGCTGCTGCGCTCGGCGCATCTCGGCGATCTCATCGGGAGTCATTGCCTTGCTGGTGTCGGCG
>DASSNV010000103.1:0-6158 GCA_035701245.1 Gemmatimonadaceae bacterium
CTACTGCGGACAACTGCGGACTACTGCGGACAACTGCGGACTACTGCGGACAACTGCGGACTACTGCGGACTACTGCGGACAACTGCGGACGACTGCGGACTACGTGCGGACTACTGCGGACTACTGCGGCCTGCTCCGCAGCCCGCAGTGAGTGCCCCAATCCGCAGTTAGTGCAGCAATCCGCAATGCCCTTAGTCCTTCCCCCGCAGTCCGCAGTCATCGAGCAAGGATTCGGTCGAGTTGCGCGACGGAAATGTCTCCGTGCGGCGCAAGCGGCCTCCAAACCTTGTAAAGAAACTTGTTCCAGCCGTGCAGTCCGGAATCCGCACGCCGCGCGACTGGTATCAACCGCCGCGCCGGTGCGGCGAGAAGTCGTCTCCGCAGTCGGAAGTCTCGGCCGTCGCGCGGGCGGTACTGCGCCCAGCCGATCGATCCGCTGAATCCCGCCGGCCCGAAATCGTCGCAATCGAGAATCTCCTCGACGAAAACGCGGAGCGCGCCCTCGAAGGTGCCGAGCACGTCGTGCATGGCGACGATCGCGCCGTCGACGAGGTGGGGCTTGAACATGTCGACGTCGGCCTTGGCGCCTTCGTACGTATGATCCCCATCGATCCACAGGAAACGGATCTGGTCCTTCCACGTCTTCGCCAGCTCGTACGAGTAGAGCCGCTTGATCTCGACCCAGTCGAACACGTCGGCGGCCTTGAGGTTGGCGACGAAATCGTCGTACGAGGTGCTCTTGCCCTTGAGATCCGGATCGGTGCTGGACGGAGATGTGTGCGGATCGACCGCGACGACGGTGCCAAGCCCGAGCTCACGCGTGACGTAGGCGATGCCGACAGTCGATCGTCCCTTGAAGCTGCCGATCTCGAGATTGCGCCCGCGCTGCGGAGCAAGCGCGGCCGCCGCCATCAGGAAGCGTGCTTCGCGCTCCGACAAATAACCGGTGGTCGCTGAAACGCGTTTCCAGCCCTGATCGACGATGACCTCGATGAGCTCGAGCTCGCGCTTCGACGCGCGGGCGCCGGGCTCGACCCGGCGGCCGGATCTGCTCACTTGCCCCGCCGACGCAACTCGAGGTCGGCGTCGTCCATCAGAACGGTAGCTCGAAGTCTTCGCCGGCGCCTTCGGGAATCGAGCGGCCGGCAGTGCGAGCCCGCGCGTCGAACGATTGCACCAGCGCCAGCAGTCGCTTTCGTTCCAGCGGAAGCACGAGGTGGGCGAGAGTGGTGCGCTGCAGCTGCGGCGGAAGGAACGGGCGCTCGTCGTGAGACTTGCAGTACACGATCAGGGCGCCACCATGAGTCAGCGGAAACGTCGCGCCCTGCGCGACTTCCTCGAGTGCTTCGGAGGAGACCACCGCCAGGGCGGGAAGATCTCCGTTTAGCGCAACAGCAGCATCGATCACCGAGCCGGCGAACTTTACGTCGTGCCCGAATCCAATCAACGTTTGCGCCAGTCCCTCCAGCAGCGCGACGTCGGCACCGACGAGAATCACTTTTGCCACCCTTGTCCCTCAGCCTGCCAGGCCTTGAATCGTTTCCAGGTCTACCTCGCTGATCTCGACCACCTTGGTTCGCGAGGTGAAGCCGGAGACGATGCACACATTGCGCCGCGGAATTTCCAGCGCCTGCGAAAGAAAATCCATCAGAGCTTCGTTCGCCAATCCATCCACCGGCGGAGCTGTGACACGCACCCGCAGAGCATCCCCGTGTAAACCCGCTATCTCGTTCTTCGAAGCTCGCGGCTGCAATCTCACCGTGAAGCGCACCGCCACGCCGTTTGTGCGTGCATCCAGCCCACTCACATCAGTCCGAGCATTAATCGTTCGAGAAGGTTCAGCAGGATGTAAGCGACGATCGGGCTGATGTCGATGGCGCCGAGGGTAGGAACGATGCGGCGAAACGGCGCGAGGATCGGCTCGCTCAGCAGATAGCTCCACCGTACCCAGGCGGAATAAGGCGAGATCGGCAGCCACGAGCTGATCACCCTCACGACTATCGCAATCTTGAGAATCGCGAAGGTCCAGCTGACGAGCAGGTGGAATATTCCCGCTGCGCCTTCCTGCGACGCGCGGATCGTGGTCGCAACCTCGAGCGTCAGGAAATCGACGAGGGTGAGTAGCAGGATCCCGCCGATCACCACCGCCGCCAGCGCCCACAGCGGCGCGGATGCCGGTGTGCCGCCTGCTCGCACCACTCGGCGCTCGATGGGCTGAATGATCGGGTCCACGGTCTGGCGGCAGAAGCGCGCGAAGGCGTTGAACGGGCTGATCTTCCTCGTGCGAACTGCCCAGTCGAGCAGGCAGATCAATGCGAAGACGACCGCAATGGACAGCAGCGCGGTACGCAGCACCTGGGTGACTGCTTCCACGCCGACGATAAAGCTGTCCATTACTGCAGAGCGGGCGTCATGTGGAGCTCTTTTACGAGAAACGCAAATCTATCCGCGGTCTCGTCGATCTGTTTCGTCGTCGGCTTGCCCGCGCCGTGGCCGGCCTTCGTCTCGATCCTCACCAGAATCGGGTTGGCGCACGCCTGGGCCGCCTGGAGCGTCGCCACGTACTTGAAGGTGTGACCCGGCACAACGCGGTCGTCATGATCAGCGGTGAACGCCAGCGTCGGGGGATAGCAGGTGCCCGGCTTGATGTTGTGGAGCGGCGAATAAGCGACGAGATACTTGAACTGTTCCGGATCATCCGACGACCCGTAGTCCGACGTCCACGCCCAGCCGATGGTGAACTTCTGGAAGCGCAGCATGTCCATCACGCCGACTTCGGGCATCGTCGCGCCGAACAGGTCGGGACGCTGATTCTCCACCGCGCCGATCAGCAATCCGCCGTTGGAGCCGCCGCGAATCGCCAGCTTCGGCGTCGAGGTGTACTTCTGATTGATCAGATACTCCGCGGCCGCAATGAAGTCGTCGAAAACGTTCTGCTTCTTCGACAGCATTCCCGCCTCGTGCCACTCTTTGCCGTACTCGCCGCCGCCGCGCAGGTTCGCCAGCGCGTAGATGCCGCCCATCTCGAGCCACGCGATGTTGGCAGCTGAGAAGCTGGGAGTCTCGGAGATGTTGAATCCACCGTACGCGTAGAGCAGCGTCGGATTGCTCCCATCGAGCTTGATTCCCTTTTTCGCGGTGATGTACATCGGAACCCGCGTTCCGTCCTTGCTCGTGTAGAAGACCTGACGGGTCTCGTACGGCGACGGATCGAACGCCACGCGTGGCGCGCGGAAAGTCGCGTTCTGGCCAGACTTGAGGTCGTAGCGGTAAACGGTGGTCGGATAGAGGAACGACGTGAACGTATAGAACAGCTCGTCGTCGCCCTGGCGGCCCTGAATGCTTCCGACGGTACCCATCGCGGGCAAGCGTAGCTCGCCACGATAGCTGAACCCTCCGCCGAGCAGCTGCGCGCGCTCGCGCGCGACGATCGGCGCCGTGCTCGTGTCGTCATAGACGATAGCGGGCGACCGCCGCTGATCCGGGCGCTGGCGATCACGATAGTCGCGCCTGTCGTCCCCCGACGACGCGTAGAAGCGCACGCTCGAATGCGCATCCTGCAGATAGTTGGCGACGATGTCGTCGCCCGCCATCACTGCGCTGACGAGAGCATCGCGATTCTCGGGGATGATGGTGTTCCACCGCTCCTCGCGGGGATTGTCGATGCTGATCGCGACGATGCGGCCGCGCGGCGCGTTTCTGTCCGTCCGCACGTAGAACATCGTCTTCCGGTTTCCAATGAACGAATACTCTGCGTCGAGCTTGTCGATCAACCGCACGACGGGATTGTCGATCTCCGGCTTGTCGGGATCGTCGAGATCGACGAAGTAGAGCCTGGTGCGGACGTCGGTGCCCTGCGACACGGTGATGATCAGGTACTGGCCGTCGTCGCTGACGCTGCCGTCGAACAGCCAGTCGGGCTGATCGGGCCGATCGTATACAAGCTCGTCGCGCGATTGGGGCTGACCGATGCGGTGGTAGTAGAGCTTCTGGTTCTTGTTGGCATTGGTCATCTTGTTGCCCGATACGGGCTCGTCGTAGCGGGAGTAGAAGAATCCCTCGTTGTCGTGCGTCCAGGAGATTCCCGAGAACTTCACCCACTTCACGACATCCGACAGGTCGCGGCCGTCATCGACGCTCCGGACGTGAAGCTCCTGCCAGTCGGATCCGCTCGTCGACAGACTGTATGCCAGGTAGCGGCCATCGTGCGATGCGGACGTTCCGGACAGCGCCACCGTTCCGTCCGGCGACAGCGTGTTGGGATCGAGCAGCACGCGCGGTGGCGCGTTTCTCCCGTCCTGCACGTACAACACGCTCTGATTCTGCAAGCCGGTGTTCTGGAAATAGAAGTAGCGATCGTTCTCCTTGAACGGCGCCGAGTAGCGCGCGTAGTTCCAGAGCTGCGTCAGGCGATTGCGAATGGCGGTGCGCTGCGGAATCGTCGCCAGAAACGAATCGGTAAGTCTGTTTTCGGCCTCGACCCACGCCTTGGTCGCCGGCGAATCGACGTTCTCGAGCCAGCGATAAGGATCGGCGATGCTGGTGCCGTGATAATCATCGACCTGGGTTCCGCGCGGCGCCGATGGGTATGTGAGGGTCGGATTGGGTGCCGTCTGGCTGGCAAGGGACGCCGGAAGAAGAGGGGCGACGGCGACAAATGCAGAGAGTGCGGCTCGGGAGATGGCCGCATTGGCGGTACGAGAGTAACGCATGGGACGCGTGGCCTGCTGGCTAAATGGTTATGATGTACACAATCTACGGCGCTTCGACACTCAGGTTCCACCCACGGCGACAACTCGAATGGTGAAGGTGACCAGACCCGCGCAGACGGGCAGACAATACTGGCTCCTGAAATCGGATCCCGACACTTTCGGCTGGGAAGATCTCTGGAATTCACCCAATCGCACCACCCCTTGGGACGGCGTGCGAAACTTTCAGGCGCGCAACTTCATGCGCGACGAGATGAAGAAAGGCGACCTCGCCTTCTTCTACCATTCCGGCGAGCCCGAGCCCGGCATCCACGGCATCGTCGAAATCGTACGTGAAGGATACCCCGATCATACCGCTCTCGATCCGAAGCATCCGCACTACGATCCGGACAGCAAGGGCGGGGAAACGCCGTGGTCGATGGTTGATATCCGAGCCGTCGAGAAGCTGCCCCGACCCGTCACGCTGAGCGAGATGCGGACAATGCCCCAGCTCGAGGGCATGCCGCTCCTCAAGAAGGGAAACCGGCTATCGGTCCAGAAGGTCGGGAGCGCTGAATGGAACGCCGTTTTGAAGGTGGCGGGGCTGAGCTCGGGCTGAGGCACGCGGGACGGATCGGCGGGTGTTACCTGCGGCACCAGATGTTCTTCCCTCTCCTATGAGTCCCCGATCCCGACACTCTAATGATGTCGCGGAGCACTACGCGCCCTAGGACATGACCCCTCCCGTCAAGGTCCTGGTGGCGGGTTTGCCCGCGGAAATGGTCCGCGAGATCGGACTGAGGCTCGGTGGCGTCGTCATAAGCGAGTTCGACAACGCCCAGCAGATGGGCCGCGCCGCCGCCCACGGCGAAGCGCGCCTCGTCATTCTCAGTGACGCGCTCCCGCTCGAGGACGCGATCTACATCGCGCGTCGCGCCAAGGATGCCAGCGACGACATGCGCATTGCCTACATGCTCTCGATGCAGCACGCCGAGACCGGACTGCGCGCGCTCAAGGACATCCACATCGATCAGTATTTCCTCTCGCCAGTCGATACGGAGGAGATGCTTCGCCAACTGGGCAAGCTGGCTGGCGTCGAGGTCCTGCCGTTCCAGGCCTCCCACAGCGAGCACATCGCCGCCGCAGTGTTCGAGGCGTGGGAGCGCGCGAAGCCAGCCATCTTCCAGAAGATCGATCGGCTGGATGACGCGGCCATCGCGCTGCTCGACAACACTTTCTCCGCCGAGGTCAAATCGGAAGCGGAGGCTTACTCGCAGAACGTCGCCGAAGTCGCGGGGCGGTTCGGGTTCGACAAGGCGGCAAGGGTTGCGCGAGATCTCGCCGAACGATTCGCAGCGACATCCCTCTCGCCTGTGGATGGAGTGCCGATCTCGCAGGATCTGCTCGCGCTGCGCGAGAGTCTCGTTGGCCCGCCGCAAGTGCCGGCCGCGAGGCCCGCCGATTCTGCG
>DASSNV010000104.1:0-5429 GCA_035701245.1 Gemmatimonadaceae bacterium
CGCGCGTCTCGCTCACCGACCTCACACTTGCGACGACGTAGCCGACTTCGCCCGGGCCGAGCTCGTCGGTCGGAACCTGACGCAATTGGTTGTAGCCGACTTCGTCGACCTCGTAAACCGATTCGCTGGCGCCGAAGGTGATGTGCGTCCCTTTGCGGATCACGCCGTCGACGACGCGCACGCTCGGGATTGCGCCGCGATACTTGTCGTAGTACGAATCGTAGATAAGCGCCCGAAGCGGCGCGCTCCCGTCGCCCTCCGGCGGCGGCACCTTGCGGACGACTTCCTCGAGCACGTCGGTGATGCCGATGCCTTCCTTGGCGCTCACCAGAAGAATCTCGCTTTCATCGATCCCGAGTAGATCGGAGACTTCCTTCCTCCGTTTCTCGGGCTCGGCGCCGGGCAGGTCGATCTTGTTGAGGATCGGAATGATCTCGAGGCCGGCCTCCATTGCCAGAAACAGATTCGACAGCGTCTGCGCCTCGATTCCCTGCGATGCGTCCACCACCAGGATCGCGCCCTCGCAGGCGGCCAGTGAGCGCGACACCTCGTAGGTAAAGTCAACGTGGCCCGGCGTGTCGATCAGGTTGAGCTCGTACTCCTGACCGTTCCGCGCGGTGTAGGTCATTCGCACCGCGTTGAGCTTGATGGTGATGCCGCGCTCACGCTCGAGGTCGAGCGTATCCAGCACCTGGGCCTTCATCTCCCGCTTTTGCAGCATGCCGGTAGCCTCGATCAACCGGTCGGCGAGCGTGGACTTGCCGTGGTCGATGTGCGCGACGATGCAGAAGTTACGAATATGATCGAGCTTCAACGGGTGGCTCTGGGTTGTGCGGGATGCGGCGGCGGTGGGGACCCAGAAATATAACGGTCGAGCACTTTTCCCCCGACAAAAAAAGAGGGCCGCGATTGCGGCCCTCTTCAAACTCGACTGTCTTAGTGCCGACCCGGCGGTGGCGCTGGTGCCGGTTCGGTGCGTGTCGTCGGTGCTGCTGCGCGCGGCGGAGGCGATGACACCGGTGCCGAGTGTACCGTCGGCGGTGGTGACGAGGCTCGTGGCGCTTCGGGAACCCGCGACGGAGGCGGAGCCACGACGCGCGGCTCCGGCCTATACTGACGAACCGGCGCGCTCGCTGCTGCCGGCTCCGAGCGCGGAGTCACGGGGTGCTCGATTGGCGCGCGACCCTGAGGAACTGCGACGCCTGGCGACGGGCGGTACCCCTGGAAGACGGTCTGCGGCTCGCCGCGGCGGCGGGCAGGCGCCGTGACGGTCACCTCGCCCATCTGCGGAAGTCCGGCGCGGATGGGAATCGTCGCGGGTGGTTGCGGCGCTGCGGTGCTCGCCCCAGGGAGCAGGCGGGGTCCGGCGTTCGGGGCCCGGCTCTTCGGGAACACCGTGGTGTCCGAAGGCTTGCGCGGCGGCCGAGTCACTGGGTAACCGATCCCGGGTACCGGCGTCGTCGGCACGATCACCGGGAGACCACACGGATCGTACGCGGCGATACGGTACTTCACGCCGTGGGTATTCAGATAATTGAGGTAGCGGAACACCTGGGCCTGTCGAAGCAGTCCGAAGCCATATCCATAGTAGGCGTCACAGGCGGTGTAAGCGTTGTATCCGTAGCCGTAATCGTAGCCTGCGTACCGCTGGCCACCGGCGAAGCGCGCAAAATCGCGACCGATTGGCTCACCCCTCGCGCCGAGGTAATCGGCAAGCGCCTCGGCGGCTGCATCAGGAGAGCGATAATCCATCAGCCGGCGGATCTTGGTCATGTCCCAGTCACCATTGACTTCGATCTTCTCGAGATCGAACGGGGCGCGGGATGCGAGCGCGATCATGACCCCGCGCGAGTCGAAGCGGCCGGGCTCGGTGTTGTAATACCCGGCCGATGAATAGTAGCCGTTGGCCTGCTGGTTGAATCCGGCGAAGAAGTTCGGCAGTCGTACCGGTTTGTGCGCGATCAGCTTCACCGAGATGCCGGGGAAGTCGGGGTGGAGAACCTGGATCTGGCCATCGAGGTCCATCGCCACCGCGAAGACGTATGCATTCTCCGCCACCTGGATCGCCGGCGTGATGTATGTCGAGGTGGAGAGCACGTCGGCGTTCTCGGAGTAGATGCGGATGCTTGGCGCTCGCTTCGATTGCGCGCCAGCCGGAGCGGCGATAGCGATCGCCAGTAGCGTGGACACTCCCACCGCCGTTCTCAGATTCGCCGCCCGCATAGCACCTCCCGTGTTTGTATACAATCTGCTGCTCCAGCCGTGCAAGAGTCAATCCCGAATTGAGCCGGTGGCGCTACCTATGGCCCTGGGCCCGATTTACCTTGCGCCATGCCGCTCCCGCAGTTGCTCTCGATCGTCGAATCGCTCCCCGAATTTCGCGAGCTCGCGGCCAACCTGCCCCGTCAGGGAGAGCGCCGCGCTTTAGGGGGTTTGCACGGATCGAGCGACGCGGTCGTTCTTGCCGGTCTCGCGCAAGACCTCCCTCGCAGATTCTACGTGCTGGTCAGCGACGATGTTGCGGGGGCGGAGCGATGGCTCGCTGATCTTGCTACCCTCGTCGAGCCGGAAAGTGTCGCGTTTTATCCGCCTCGCGAGAGCTTCGGTGAGGCAGAAGCACACGCCGAGATCGCCGGCGAGCGGGTCGAGACTCTCGAGCGAATCGGTCGCGGAGACCTCCGCATCCTCGTCACCACCAGCCGCGCTCTGCTGGAGCGAACCCAGCTCCCGCGCGCGCTCGCGTCTGCCCGGCTGGAGCTCCGCAAGGGCGATAACCGCCGGCCGGAGTCACTCGCCGAGCATCTCGAGGCGATCGGATTCGAGCGCGTCCCGATGGTCGAGGATGTCGCCCAGTTCAGCGTCCGCGGGGGAATTTTCGACATCTACAGCTTTGGCATGGCCGAGCCGGTGCGACTGGAGTTCTGGGGCGACGAGATAACGGAGCTGCGGCATTTCGACCTGGTGTCGCAGCGATCCACCCGCGATGCGGATGTCGCGCTGATTCTGCCGGTCGACGGCCATATCACCGTGGGCGATGCCCAGCCGGAGCGGTCGTCGATACGCGCTCTTTTTCCGCCCGACAGTGTGCTGGTTATTCCGCGCGGCACCCACATCGGACCCGAGCTGACTCGCACCTGGGCGGAAGCGCAGCACCACATCGATCTCGCCCGCCGCCGCGGCGAGGACACCCCTACTCGCGACGAGCTGTTCGAGCCACCAGAGACCGGCCAACGCGCGCTCGATGCCTTCGGGTGCCTGGATCTGTCGGGTGAGAACGCGCAAATCGTTTTTCCGTTCCGCGAGCCCGAAGAAATTCAGCGCGACATCAGGCGATTGAAGCAGATCGTCAGCGACGGTATCCCGACGGTGATTCTTTGCGACAACGTCGGCCAGGCCGAACGGCTGGACGAGCTGCTCAACGACGATCGGGTGTCGCCGGCGAGCCTGGCGATCGGTGTGCTCGATGGTGGCTTCGTCATTCCGCCTCGAGGCGCCGACTTTCCCGGCTACCGCGTCCTCACCGACCACGAGGTTTTCAGGCGCGAGCGCCGGTTTCGCCGCGCACGCCGGTACGCCACCGGCAGCGCGCTGGAGAGTCTCACCGCCCTCAAGCCCGGCGACTACGTCGTCCACCTCGAGCATGGTGTCGGCATCTATCGCGGCATCGAGAAAATGTTCGTTCGCGAGAGCGCGGTCGAAGTAGCGGTCATCGAGTACGAGGGGGGCGACCGGCTCAATGTGCCGCTCTACCGCATCGACCAGGTCGAGCGCTACCGGTCTGCCGCCGATGTAACCGCCGACACGCCTCCGCCGAGACTTCACGCACTTGGCGGAAAGCGGTGGAAGAGTCAACGCGACAAGACTCGCGCTGCGATCCAGGAAATGACCGTCGAGCTCCTCGATCTCTATGCGCGCCGAAAGGTTGCGACCAGACCAGCCCACGTCCCCGACACCGTCTGGCAGCGCCAGCTCGAATCGTCGTTCCTCTTCGAGGACACCCCCGACCAGCGGACTGCGACTACCGATGTCAAAGGCGACATGGAGCGCCCGCGCCCGATGGACCGGCTGCTCGTCGGCGACGTCGGCTACGGCAAGACGGAAATTGCGGTGCGCGCCGCGTTCAAGGCGGTCCAGTCCGGCCGCCAGGTTGTCGTGCTGGTGCCGACTACCATTCTGGCTGATCAACACGCGCGAACCTTCACCGAGAGACTGGCCGACTTTCCCGTCAACGTTCAGACCCTCAGCCGCTTCCAGACGCCGAAGGAGCAGCAGCAGGTTCTTGCCGATCTCAAGGCGGGGAAGGTCGACATTGTAATCGGCACCCACCGCATTCTCAGTCCCGACGTCTCGTTCGCGCAGCTGGGCCTGATCGTCGTTGACGAGGAGCACCGGTTCGGTGTCAAACACAAGGAACGCCTCAAGCGACTCCGACTGGAAACCGACGTCCTCACACTGACAGCAACACCGATCCCGCGCACTCTGCACCTGTCACTCGCCGGACTGCGCGACATGACCCTCATGCAGACACCGCCGCGCGACCGGTCGCCGGTGCTTACCCACGTCGAGCCCTGGGACGATGGTCTGATCGACGAAGGTATCTCGCGCGAGCTCGATCGCGGCGGACAGGTTTTCTTCGTTCACAATCGGATCGAGACCATCGAGGGCGTCGCGGACCACATTCGCCGCGTCGTGCCGCGCGCGCGCATCGGTATTGGTCACGGCCAGATGCGCGAACACGAGCTGGAAAAAGTGATGCGGAAGTTCGTCGACGGCGAGATCGACGTCCTCGTCTCGACCATGATCGTCGAGTCCGGCCTCGATGTTCCGAACGCCAACACCATGTTCGTGAATCGAGCCGATACTTTCGGTCTCGCGCAGCTTTACCAGCTCCGCGGACGCGTGGGCCGCTCGCACCGACGCGCGAGTTGCTACCTGCTCGTGCCGGACTCGATCGACGAAGACGCCAACCGTCGCCTTACCATCCTCGAGCACCACACCCAGCTCGGCGCCGGGTACCAGATCGCCCTCAAGGATCTGGAGCTGCGCGGGGCGGGGAACCTCCTCGGGCCCGAGCAGTCTGGCTTCGTCCACGCCGTCGGCTTCGACATGTACCTCCGGATGCTGGACGAGACAGTGAAACGGGTTCTGCGCGGCGACGACGCGCCGCGGCTCGAGCCGTCCGAGGTGTCGGTAGACGTGCCCTCGTACCTTCCCGACGAGTACATCACCTCGCCGGACGCCAAGCTCGACATCTATCGCCGGCTCACCCACATGACCGACATCGCCGAGATCGGAGCGCTGCGCGAAGAGGTCCGCGACCGCTTCGGCGTGCTCCCCGATCCGGCCAGCGCCTTCTTCAGCGTCGCGCTGCTGCGCATCCTTGGCGGGGCGTCGGACATCGAATCGCTGCTGGTGCGCGGAAACGAGGC
>DASSNV010000105.1:0-25627 GCA_035701245.1 Gemmatimonadaceae bacterium
CTCGAGAAGGCAAAATCGCTCGGCGTCGAAATAATCGACGAGGCCGAGCTCTTGCGTCGAGTCGGATCCGCCGCAACATCTACTGAGTGAGATCGTCCTACTTCGCATGGCAACTTCAGAAGCACCAGAGCTGATCGGCCTCGCACAGCGCACCCTGCGCGATCTGCGGCTGCGCGTCGCCGGTGCGAGCGGCGGCGGCCCCGATGCGCTGCGCGAAGCCGGCTACGCCGGAGCGCCGTCGCTGTTCGACGCGTTCGAGAGCTGGCTCGCCGACCGTGGATCGGAGAAGGCTGAAGATCTTCCGCTGGACGAATTCTCGCTCCGCGCCGGCGAGTTCTTTCAGGCGGCCGGCTGGGGCCGCGTAACGTTTCGGTCCTTGCACGATGCGCTGGCAGTAATCGACATCGAGGACTGCTGGGAAGCGCAGCTACACGCCGACGGCGAGCGCGGCTGCCATCTCACCACTGGGACTCTGGCCGGATTTCTCGGCTGCCTCGCCGATTATCCGGTCGCGGTGATGGAGATCGAATGCAGCGTCGGCCCCGACGCGCGGTGCCGGTTCCTCGCGGGGAATGCGGACATGCTCGAGCACGCGTACGATCGGGTCGCCCGAGGAGAAAGCTGGGAGACCATCGGGGCGGGCGAGTTCTAGACGGGATTGCGGATTGCGGGGGCAGGACTAAAGGCATTGCACTTAGTCGTGCCCCCGCAATCCGCAGCAGTTACTGCGCAGGCCGGAGCCGTCAGTGAGACAATGCGTCGGCGTAGAGCGGGTTTGGCCGCAACTCTCCTTCGACGAGAATCTCCCGATCCCACGGCAGGATGATGGTGCTCTCCGTCGCGATCGCATGAAAGTCGGGAGCGTAGGGTCCCGTCCGAAACGCTACGGCAGTCCGAATCTCGGCGGCGCCCGCATCCTGCACCGCAGAAATCGCGAGTCTGATGGTGTCGCCCGAGTCGCACGTTTCATCCACGATCAGAACCCGCTTCCCGCGCGCCTCACGCGGCGCGGTCCCGAAGATCTCGGGTGATTCTCGCTCGCTCGCGCTCCGATATTTGCGGCTCACTACCAGGGAATGAAACTCGCGTCCCAGAATCGCCGCGATCACTGCGCCGGGGATCACCCCCGCGGTCGCGATGCCGATGACGAGCTCGGGGTCGTAGGCGCGCGCGACCTTGAGAGCAAGTCCACGCGACAGCTCGCCGAAGAACGGCCACTCGATTTCCATGACGCCTTTGGTGGCGTCGACGGTGTGTTTACGCGGTGACATTTAGCTCCCAAGCTGTTTGGGGAAAAGCAGTTAGGTTAAGCTAGCCCTCTCACATCATAGTCGGTAGATTCGACCAAATGTCATTCTGGGACCGCCTGACGGGCGGCAAGCCGAAACCCCCGGCAGAAAACCTCGACTACCTCAGCGAGGCGCTCGCGCTGGAACGCCAGGGCGACTACGACGCCGCGCTGACGTCATACCGGCTTGCACTCCGCCAGAAGCCCAACAATCACAAGGTCCTCCAGAACATGGCGATCGCGTACTCCAAGCTCGGTCAGCTCGACGAAGCGGTGCGCTGCTACCGTCGCGCGCTCGCCATCGAGCCCAAGCTCTCCGGCGCGCACTACGGGCTGGCGTTTCTGCTGCTCCGCCGTGGCGACGTCAGCGATGCCGCCTACCACCTCGAGGCGTTTCTGATGGATCCCCCGCGCAGCCCCGAGGCAGAGCGGTGGGTCAAGCACGCGCAGAAGACCCTCGACGAGATGAAGAGCTCCGACGCGCCCCCGGCCGCGCAGAAGCTGAAGACGAGCGAGTACCCCGGAATCCTAGAATAGATGGGAGCAGTCCTCGCCGTAGTAAGCCAGAAGGGAGGAGTCGGCAAAACCACCACCGCAGTCAACCTCGCCGCCGCATTTGCGCGCCGCGGGATGAAGACCCTGTTGATCGACGTCGATCCGCAGGGCTCGGTTCGGTACGGCTCCGGCCTCGCGCGCGGCCACGACACCGCCGGATTCGCGGACTACCTGAACGGCGAGCGCACCCTGCGCGAGATCATTCTGCCGACGTCGCTGCCGTGGCTGCGGGTGATTCTCGCCGGCTCCGTCGCAGATGAAGCCGATCACGCCGTTTACTCGCAGCTGGTGCGGGAGACCAACGTACTTCAGGATCTGCTTGGCATGGCAGAGCAGCGTTGTCAGGTCGTCGTCGTCGACACGCCGCCGGGCCTCGGCTCGATCACCAGAAAAGTCCTCGGCGCCAGCGAGCACGTCATCGTGCCGCTCCAGTGCGAGCCGCTCGCGCTTCAGACGACGCCGCAGATTCTGCGCATGATTCAGGACATCGTCGCCGTCAACGAACGGCTGACCCTCGACGGCATTCTTCTCACGATGTACGAGGAGAACAATCCGGCCAGCGACCGGGTCGTCGATTACGTGAGAAGACACCTGCCCGCCAACATCGTCTTCGACGTCGTGATTCCACGCACGCCGCTCACCGCCGACGCGTTCGCGGCCGGCCAGCCCGTCGTGGTGCGCAATCCCGCCGACGCGGCCGCGCAGGCGTACGTGAATCTCGCCACGATCCTCGCCGACCGACTGGTATGACCCGATTGTCGGTTCGCGTAGCATCTTTGGGTTGCGGTGTCTTCGCGATCGCCGCTGTCTACGCCTGCACCAACATCAGCGACGCGTCGGACGCGGTGCTTTCCATTCAATTCGATTCCCTCCCCTCACCATCCGTCGTGCTCGGTGACAGCCTGCGCGACACCACCGGCGCCGTCGCGCTACCAGTGGTGCGGGCCTTCAACTTCAAGGGAGGCGAGATCGCGCAGCCGCCGGTATGGTTTCAGTCGCCGGATTCGGGAGTCACCGTCGACAGCGCCAGCGGCGCAATCGTTGGCGACAGCCTGATCTCCAATTCCGCGCGGATCGTCGCCACCGTTGGGCAGCTCCAGGCCATTCAGCGGGTGGATGTCACGCTGCGGCCCGATCTCATCCAGGCGGTCAATCTGGAGGACAGCCTCAAGTATTCGCTGGCTGACACCACCAGGGACATCTCACCCGAGCTCCAGGTCAGGCTCACCCACGGCGTTGCACCCAACGACAGCGTGGTGAAATCCTGGATCGTGAGCTTCGTTATCGTCTATGCACCCAACCCGCAGCTCGGCGAGCTCGTCAACGATGGATCGAAGCCATCGACCGTCGACACCACCAATACGAGTGGGATAGCGGGAAGGAAAATTCGGCTGCATCCTACGTTCCTCAGCTCGGCGACGCAGGTAGATTCGATCGTCGTCAACGCGACGGCCAGATACAGAGGAGCACCAGTCAGCGGCAGTCCAGTCCGCCTGGTGCTTCGTCTGACGCCGCTTAGCTAACCGTTGGAGGAGAGAATGGCGCTGACGGAAGCCAGAGGTGGACCGCGACCCGCTCCGGGAACGCTCAATCAGCTGTTCTTCGACGCCGTCGCAAAATACAATCGGCCGGACGCGCTGCAGTACAAGAAGGATGGCGCGTATCGTCCGATCTCTCACCAGGAAGTGGCGGATCGGGTTCGGCACGCGGCGCGTGGGCTCGCCTCACTCGGTGTGCGTCGCGGCGAGCGAGTCGCGATTCTCTCCGAGAACAGGCCCGAGTGGGCGATCGCCGACTTTGCCTGTCTGACCGCCGGACTCACCGACGTCCCAATCTATCCGACGATCCCACCCGAGCAGATCGCCTACATCCTCAAGGACTCGGGGGCCGTCGCGATCTTCGTCTCCAACAGCACGCAGGCCGAGAAAATCAGGGAGATCCGCAACCAGGTCTCATCGCTCAAGACCGTCATCAGCTTTGACGAAGTTCCCGGGCTTGCCAACATCTCGATCGCGCAGCTGGAGCAGATGGGACTCCCGGGAGAGAACAGGGAATCGACCGCGCTCTATCGCGAGGACGCGCTGCGGGTGAAGCCGGACGATCTCGCAACGATCATCTACACCTCGGGCACCACCGGCGAGCCCAAGGGCGTGATGCTCAGCCACGACAACATCTTTTCCAATGTCGAGGCGGCGCGGCGGGCCGTTCCGTTCGAGGGCAAGGATACCGCGCTGAGCTTTCTTCCGCTCTCGCACATCTTCGAGAGGATGGCGGGGCACTACATGATGTTTGCGACAGGGACCTCAATCGCGTACGCCGAGTCGATCGACACGGTTCCGGTGAACCTGCAGGAGGTGAAGCCGACCCTGGTGCTGTCCGTTCCGCGGTTGTACGAGAAGATGTACGCGCGGGTTCTCGAGACCGCGCTGACCGGCGGGTTCCTGAAGAAGAAGATTTTCTTCTGGGCGCGGGGCGTCGCCGACCGGTGGGCCGATCAGAAGCTCGAAGGAAAACAGCCGGGCGGAGTGCTGGGCATTCAGTACTCCATCGCGCAAAAGCTGGTCTTCAGCAAGCTCAAGGCGCGCACCGGAGGCCGGCTGCGCTACTTCGTCTCGGGGGGCGCACCGCTCTCGCCCGAGATCAACAAGTTCTTCTACGCCGCCGGGCTGATGATCCTCGAGGGCTACGGCCTCACCGAGACGTCGCCCGTGATCGCCGTCAACACGCCCGAGAATTTCCGGCTCGGCACGGTCGGCAAGCCCATCGACGGCGTAGAAGTCAAGATCGCATTCGACGGCGAGATCCTGACCCGCGGTCCGCACGTCATGAAAGGCTACTATAACAAACCCGACGCGACGCGCGAGGCAATCGATCCCGACGGGTGGTTCCATACCGGTGACATCGGCGAGCTACGCGACGGATTCCTCGCCATCACCGATCGCAAGAAGGACATCATCGTCACCGCCGGCGGCAAGAACATCGCGCCCCAACCGCTCGAGAACAAAGTCAAAACCAACAAGTACGTGGCGCAGGCAGTGATGATCGGCGACAAGCGCAAGTTCCCGTCGATGCTGATCGTGCCCAACTTCGACCAGCTCGAGAAGTGGGCGATGAAGCGCAACATCATCTGGACCGACCGCGCGCAACTGCTCCGCATGCCGACCATTCATGCCAAGATCGAAAAGGAAGTGGCAAAGGAGCTCGAGGGCGCAGCGCACTTCGAGGTACCGAAGCGGATCGGCTTGCTCGAGCACGATTTCTCGATCGAGAGCGGTGAGCTGACGCCAACCCAGAAGGTGAAGCGCCGAACCATCGACAAGAACTACAAGACGCTGATCGATTCGCTGTACGAGGACGCCGAGCGTACGGGCACGACCGATCAGCACGCCATCGCCTGACGAAACCTTTACAACTCTTTCCCCGAGCCACCGCTAGGTTGTAGCGAGCCAATTCGCCACGACCCCAGTCACAACTTCCATGACCAAATTCGCCAGCATCCTCGGCACCGTCGGCAACACCCCGATAGTCAAGATCAATCGCCTCGCGCCGCCCGAGGTCAACCTTTATGTGAAGGTCGAGGCATTCAATCCGTTGGGTTCGGTCAAGGACCGGCTCGCGCTGGGCGTGATCGAAGACGCTGAGAAGAAGGGCGAGCTAAAGCCCGGCCAAACCGTGGTCGAAGCCACCAGCGGAAACACCGGCATCGGACTGGCTATGGTCTGCGCGGCGAAGGGCTACCCGCTGGTCGTCGTGATGGCGGAGTCCTTCAGCATCGAGCGCCGGCGATTGATGCGCTATCTCGGCGCGAAGGTGATTCTCACGCCCCCGGCCGAAGGCGCGGTGGGGATGGTGAAGAAGACCATCGAGCTGGCTCGAAAGAACGGCTGGTTCTACACCCGGCAATTCGAGAACGAGGCCAACGCGGATTTCCATTCGCGTACCACGGCGCGCGAGATCATCAATGACTTCGCCGGCGAGCGGCTCGATTACTGGGTGACGGGATTCGGAACCGGCGGAACACTCAAGGGAGTAGCACGAGTTCTGGCGAAGGAGCGTCCGGAGGTGAAAGTCGTGGTGGCGGAGCCGGCCGACGCACCGTTGCTCACCAGCAAGCAGCCCCAGGACCGGATGCCCGACGGCTCGCCCAAGTCACGGCATCCAGCGTGGCAGCCACACCCGATCCAGGGCTGGAGCCCGGACTTCATCCCGAAGCTGACGGGTGACGCGCTCGAGATGGATCTGATCGATCAGGTCGTGACGATTCCAGGGCCCCAGGCGATGCAGGCCAGCCGCCGCCTCGCGCAAAAGGAAGGGATCTTCGTCGGGATTTCCGCCGGTGCGACTTTTTCCGCGGCGCTCGAGATCGCCCAGAAAGCGCCGAAGGGCACGACGATCCTCGCAATGCTGCCCGATACCGGCGAGCGTTACCTCAGCACTCCGTTGTTCGGTGATGTTCTCACCGAGATGAACGACGAGGAGATGGCGATCGCCGCGACAGTGTAGGTCGCGGCGGATCTCAGCGTGGTGTGGCGCGCAGCAGCCGGAACGCCCACACCGACAATGCGGCGGCGACAATCGTGATCACCAGAAACCACGGGTCCTGGGCGAGCTGACCTGATTCCTGAACCGCGCGCCACAGGTGAAGAAACGCGAGCAGGGCGAACATGGTTCCGGTAGTGATGAGATACGCTTTCATGGCAGTTGGGACTTGGGGTTGATACTCTCGGGCCGGTGAGCGATTCTGAAAATCTGCTCTCACAGCGAGGGGTTGGTTAGTGCACGAGATCACTCCCAATGGTTTTATGAGTTTTCTTCTGGCGACCGCAGTCCTGGCGGGCTGCGCAAAAGGCGACGGCTCCGCTGATGCCAGCGCGGCGGTGGACACCGGCGCCGCGGTGGACACCGGCGCCGCGGCGGCCGCGGCGTCGCGGCAATGCCCGGCTGAGGTTCGCGACAGAGTACAACGACTCGGCACGCAAATGCGGCGGGTGTCACTGCTCGCGCCGGACACCATCGTGGCGCGCAATCTGACCGACGCGTACGGATCTCTGGTCGCTCCGGCACTTCTCTCGAGCTGGCAAAAGGATCCATCGCACGCGCCCGGCCGGCAGGTGTCGAATCCGTGGCCGGCTCGCATCGAGATAAAATCGGTCGAATCTCGCGGGGCCGAGTGCCGGGTGGCGGCGGAAGTCGTGTACGTTCTGACATCCGACACACTGTCTGCGGTCGATCGCCGGCCAGTCACGCTTACCTTGCGAGACCAGGACGGATGGCGCATCTCGGCGTACGAGCAGGGAGCGGAACGGTCCGCCGCCGCGACTCCTGCGGAGGAGAGCCCAGCCGATGTAGTGCGACGCTACTACCAGGCAATCGCCGCCAAGAACTACGACGACGCGTATGCGCTGTGGTCCAACCGCGGCAAGGCGAGTGGCCAGTCGTCACGAGACTTCGCGCGCGGCTTCGCGCAAACCGCGCGCGTGCACGTGACCGTTACCGACAGCGTCCGGCTCGAGGGGGCAGCCGGCTCCCAGTACGCAACGGTTCCGGTCGTCGTCGACGCGGTGCAGAACGACGACCGCACCCAGCATTTTTCCGGTACCTATACTCTCCGCCGATCGATGGTCGACGGCGCGACCGCCGAGCAGCGGCAGTGGCGGATCGAGTCCGCTGACCTGCAGCTACAGGCTGTCCGCATCGGAAAATGACGCGCTAAGGCGTAATCACCCGGTGGATGTTCCAGCCGGTGACTACGAGCTTCGGCGGCGCCCCGCCGAGATCACGCACCCGGTAGGTGGCAGTCACCGTTCTCGTTTCCCCCGGCAGAAGCGAGATGTAGTTGTCCTCCCAGAGTACGGGAAGCGCCTCTTCTCCCTCTTTGCCGACCACCTGTAACCTCAGGAAGAACGCGATCGCCTTGCCGGGATTGCGGAGCGTGACGCGCGCTGTGCCCGTTCCACCGCTGCTCGCAAAGCGCGCCGACGCGTTGACCGAGGTCTGCGGCATGCTGCGCAGCGCGGTGAAGTCCGCGTAGTTCTTGACCGGCGTCATGTACCAGGTCGATGAATCTGACAGCGCGTCCATCCGGTTGGTCAGCCAGTAGAAGTTGGTGCTGAGCGCGCGCCCATTCGCGTCGATGAGCCGGAGATCCACGAGATAGGGCGCGCTGGTCGACTGCTCCTGGAGCGTCGCGACCCGCATCGTCATGTCCGGAGTGATGTCGATCACCGTGTCCCGCCCCAGGCGCTGAGTGCCGTCTACGTTGAAGACCTTGGTTTGCAGATGCACGTCGTGGAGCGGCGCGCGCAGACCGGGCGTGGTCACCACTGCGATCGACCGATCATCGTACGAGTACAGCACGTGCACCGGCTCGTTCGCCTTCTTGGTTCCGAAGTAGCCGCCGCCGGGGCGCAGGTACCAGTCGAACAGATGCCAGTAGATCGACGGCCAGGCGTTGTTGAACATCCACTGGATAACGCCGGTCGAGACGTACTTGTTGCGGCGATAGGCCTCGAACATCGCGCGCTCACCCTCGTACGTCATCAGCTGTGACGTGATCGTGTAGTCCTCGGCGGTCGTCGGCGAACCGAATCGCGACGACAGCGCCGTGTTGAAGCGGTCGAGCAGGTGCGTGAACTGGCCACCGGCGGCGTGGTAGAACCAAACGGTGTCGAGCGGCCACTTGATGTCCACTGCCGGAATCATGCGGCGCATGCTCTCGATCGGTGGCACCGCCGCGCCCGGACTGGTCTCGGTGTTGTATGCCCAGGCACCGCCGTGCGTGCTGTCCTGCATCCAGTAGCCGGGCGGAACCCAGTCGTAGGGCCCCGTCATCTTCACGCCGCTGGCGCCGGAGAACTGCGCCGGCTTTGCGCTCGCGGACGAGATCGTCGGATTGGGCCACATCTCCTGCTTCTCGATGTCGAGATACATCTGCTCGACGTTCGCCGGCGGCGGATTGTCGCTGCCGTTGAGCCAGGTGAGCGCGCTCGGATGTCCGCGCAAGCGTCTGATCTGATCGCGCAGCGATGCGGCAGCGACTGCGTTCTGCTCCGGCCCCCACTTCGCCCATTCTTCCCACGCGCTGCAGCACACCCATCCAGTCATGACAAGAATGCCGAGGCTGTCGGTCTGGTGCCAGAAGCGATCGTTCTCGTAGTTGCCCTCGAGACGCAGGGTGTTGAGATGCATGTCGAGGGCGTACCGGAGCTGATCGTCCTGTCGCTGTGGCTGCGGCCGGAAGAACATGTCGGGCGCCCAGCCGCCGCCGCGGATCAGCAGCCGCTGGCCGTTAATCGAAAAGAGGCGGCCGCCCTTGGGTGTCGATTGCGACGTGATCTCGCGAATCCCAAAACTCAGCTGATCGCGATCGGAGACTTGTCCATTGCTGACGAACTCGAGCGTGAGGTCGTAGAGCTCCGGCTTCCCGAGCTCGACCGGCCACCACAGGCGCGGGTTGTTGAAGCGCAGCTGCGGAAAGCTGTCGGGACTGAAGCTCACCAGCGCGCTGTCGTTCGCGCCCAGGCTGACGGCCTTGCTGAAGGCAACGCTGCCGATCTTACCGCGCAGAGTTCCAGCAACGGGATTGGCGGTGAGATTTCGCAGGCCAGCGATCACCGTGAGATCGGCGCGCTTGAGAGAAGGTGTATCGACGTGGCTCACCACCGCCGGATACTGGACGATCACCGGGCCGCTCGCGCTGAGATACGCGGGCTGCCAGAGTCCCATGTCCTTGTCCGGCGGCGACGGATTCCAATCGACCCACGTCGTTTGCAGATCCGCGGGCTTCGGGGCAAAGACCTCGACCGCCAGCGCATTGGCACCCGTCGCATTCACCTGATCGGTGACGTCGAATGCGTAGTGGCGATACGTGCCGGCGACCGCCGACGAGTCGGCGAGCAGATGTCCGTTGAGCCAGACGTTCGCGCGATAGTTGATGCCCTCGAAGTTCAAAGTGATGCGCCGGCCGCGCATCGTCGCCGGCACCCTGAAAGTCGTCCGATACCACCACGGCACCGCGTAGGGGCTCTGCGGGTCCATGTCGGTGTGGACGAAGTTCGCGCCGATCTTGAAGGTCGTGCCGGGAATCTCGCGCAGATTCATCCCAAAGAACGGATCGCCGTAAAGGCTGTCTTCGACGAGTGCTCCGACAACCGTGGATGGCACCGTCGCGCGGTACCAGTCCGTTGGAGTGTAGGCGGTGGAAGAGATCGACGCGCCATCGACGCCCGCTTTGGCCGACGATTGAATCTGCCAGCCGTTGTGGAGCATTAGCTGCTCCTGCCCCGCCGCCGAGACCGCAGTCGCCGACAGCGCCATAGCCAGCATCGCAGTACTCCTCACCGCACTCCGAATCCGCATCACTGAACTCGCCTCCAGTACTCTCGTTGAGATCAAAGTTACCTGACGTTCATCCGGTTCTCGAACAGCAGCACCGGTCCCTTGGGAATCTCCAGTCGACCGCCGCCCTCCCGCCGCTGCAACGCGCCGACGTTCTGCAGGTCCATCGCCCCGATGATCACATCCGGCCGGCCGTCGCCGTTCAGATCCGCGGCGTCGGTCAGGTTCCACTCGTTGCCCGCCGCGACGCTGAACGTAAATGCAGTAAACCGATAGTGTCCCTCATTGCGGAGGTACACTATTCCCCGCTCTGGGTGCTTCTGGAAATCTGCAAAATTGCTCGTCGCGACGATATCGGGATCGCCATCCCCATCCAGGTCCACCACCTCGGCACGCGCCGCACCGTAGATGGGAAAAAAGTACCGCTCCCGGAAACTGCCGCGGCCGTCATTCTCGAATATTCGCAGCCCGTGATAAGGCTTGAGCACGCGCGAGTAGTCGAAGTTATCGCCATTAACGTAGACGATGTCGGGCGCGCCGTCGCCGTTGAAGTCGTGCATCGCAAAGTACATCGAGCCATAAACAGGCGGAAACCGCGCCAGAACCTTTGGCGTGCCTGAGAAATTTCCCTTGCCGTCGTTCTCGTAGAGCACGATCCGCTCATCCGCCTGCGCGAACAAAACTACGAGGTCGGGCGCGCCATCCCCGGTCAGATCGCGAATCTCGAACCTGATCGCGCCAGGGGTCGCAGCCAGGATCTGACGTGCGTAGCCCGCTCCGGTCGGGCGGTACAGAGCGAGACGTCCGCGATTATTTCCGTACTCGCAGACGATCAGATTCGGCCGTCCCGTGCGCGCAAAGTCGAAAGTTCTGACGAACACCGGCCGGAATAGCGAATCGAGTACAACCGCCGGCGCTCGCAGCGAATCGCCGGCCAGCGCGTACTTCACCAGCGATCCGCGGGGAAGATCGTTGGGATCGAGAATGCCCGACTCGAGCACCAGCACGCTGTCGCGGCCGATGATGATGTCCGTCGGCGGACTCCCGAGCCTGACCGACGACACCTCGCGCCCATTCCAGTCCACCACCCGCAAAAGATTGGAACCTGCCTCGCCGATGAAAATTCGCCGGTGCAGAGAGTCGATGCGAAGGAGGGTGATGATTCCGCTGCTCTTCATCCCGGGAACGAGCGGCCGCACCGCGAAGAACGACGGGTCGAGCTGCGGCTCGACAGGCAGCGATTGATACGGCAGTGAATCGGGGGCGTTCTGGACGTAGTATGCGACGATTTTCTGCCAGTCCTGCTGCGTGACGGCGCCGTTGAGAACGACCATGTTGGTGTCCCTGCTCATCGCTTCCGACAACGACTGAGCGCTCACACCGAGCCTCGGCGCCATCCTCGGCAGCACTCCGGCCTGCCACGTGTTTTTGTCGAGCAAGTTCGGCTCTGGAAACGCGTGGCAGGCGGCGCACTCGGTCCTCGCCAGCCTTTCTCCGTCGGATTTGGATCCTCCACTGCAACCGGCGATGGCGAGAACGCCCACTGCCGCCGACGCCGTGACCAGCGCCCGGTCGAATCTCCGCGAGGTCAAACCGTCGATGCTGCCTCCAGCCCAAACGGCCAGCGCTTGGTGTTCCACGACCAGATCAGAAATGCGCCGCATCCCAGCAGCAGCACCGCGATTCCGAAGATGATGACGCTGAGCTGAGTAGTCGCGAAAACAAAGACCCAGCCGAGCAGGGCGATCAGCGCCGGGATTGGATACAGCCACATCTTGTAAGGGCGCGGCATCTCGGGTGCACGGCGGCGCAGCAGTATCAGCCCGACAATCTGCCCCATGAACTGCACCAGGATGCGCGTCACGATCAGCGCGTCGATCACCGTTCCGAGCGAGAAGAATCCGGCCACGATCGAGAACACCCCGAGCACCAGCAGCGAGATGTACGGAAAGTCTTTCGTCGGATGCAGCTTCCCGAACACCCTGAAGAAGTAGCCGCTCTCCGCCGCCGCGAACGGAATGCGCGAGTAGCCCAGCAACAGCGCGAAGACAGATCCAAAGGCGGTCCACAACACAAGCAGAGTGAATACCGTCGCCACACCGTGGCCGTAAAGCTGCTGCATGAACACCGATACGATGAAGTTCGATTCCGGATGATCAGCGGCCGGGACAAAGTCGCGCCACGGCACGACGCCGATGATCGAGAAGTTGATGCCGATGTAAATGATCGCGACGGCGATGGTGCTGATCAGGATCGATCGCGGAATCACCCGACCCGGCTCCTTCACCTCGTCACCGATGTAGCAGACGTCGTAGTACCCGAGGTAGTCGTAAATGCCAATGCGGGAAGCGGCGCCGAGCCCGAGGAAAAAGCCGAGCGAGAAATTGAAGGCGCCCGGAGGGAAGTCGAATGCGACGCGGGGGTTGAAGTTGAAGGCGCCGGCGAGAATCACCGCCAGTACCGTTACCAGCGTGCCGATCCAGAGAGAGACGGTGATCTTGGCGATCGAATGGATGCGACGATACAGCAGAGCGATGTTGATGATTCCAACCACCGTCACCAGCACGATCACGCCGCCGCGCGACAGGCCGGTCCAGATGAAGCTCGCGTACTGCGCGAAGCCAATGTACCCCGATGCGATTTCCAGCGGTCCGCTCAGAATGAATTGCCAGACGAACAGAAAGCCCATCAGCCGGCCGATGCGCGCAGGTCCGAACGCTTCACGCAGATAGTTGAACGAGCCGCCCGAGCCGGGCATTGCCGCACCGAGCTCGCTCCACACCATTCCGTCGCAGATGACGATCAAGAGCGCGACGACCCAGCCCAGCATCGCCTGCGGTCCGCCGAGCGCGGACATCAACAGCGGGATCGTGATGAATGGGCCCGCGCCGAGCATGTTGGTCATGTTGAGCGCGGTAGCGGGCAGGAGCCCGAAACGGCGCTGCAGCTTTGGCTGCCCTTCCGTGCTCGCGAGAATTGCCCCAGTGGTCGGTTCGGTCATTTGCCTCCCGGCATGTCATTGTCCTCCGACATAGACTCTCAGCTCAACGGGTCCCACCTGACGCCCTCCGGCATCCGCCGTCCACCGTAGCGTCTGCCACTGCGATTTGTCCAGCCTCGGTGCCACTAATCTGATACGCGCCGAAAGATCGCTGTGCGGCGCAACGGTGAACGTCGTCATCGGCCACCGATGCGAATGCTGCTCGCTGGCGCTGTCTACGCCCCACCCCGCGGGGAAGTCACTGCGCAATCGGAATGTCACCGGGGCTTCGGTGTCGTTGTGCAGCAGCAGAATAACCGGGAAATGGGAGCCGCTGCCGACGCCAAGCTCCGGTGCGAGAAGCGTTTGCATCACGTCGAGATTGTGCGCGGGATAGAATCGCCGGTAGAACGCCCACGCCTGCCCGAGCTCCATCGACACACTGCCTGGACCCTCTGTCGGGCGATATCCGCGCACCGGAGAGAAAGGAATGGCGCCGGCGGTAATACCGGCCATGATGTCAGCCGTAACGGCTCCCCCAACGTGCGATTTGGCAAGGACGAAAGGCAGTGGCATCTCGAAATCGTGAAGATCGTTGTTGGCCAGCGCCTTCGCCGGCGCATCGCCGTACTGCGTCAGATGGTACGAGAGCTCTTTGGCGGCGAGATGCGCATAGGACACGTGCTGAGATGGCGAAATCGCAGTCATCGAGTACTGCGGCCCCTTCCCCTGCATGAAATCGAAATGCGTCGCGTCGGTATAGTAGTAAAGTTTTTTCGGCTGCCACGCGTGAAGGCCTTCCATCAGGTTGCCGTACCACAGTCTGTCCTCGGGCGCGGCTACCTGCTCGGGGAACCACGTCGGGTCGCCCGCAATATCGAATGCCTCGGTGGCGATCACGGACGACGCCTGATGATCCTCGTGATTCTCGCCGACTACAGTCGCGGGCAGCATCGTGATGACGACATCGGGCCTCGTCAGTCGAATGAACCGCACCGCCTCGCCGAGCGAGCTACCGTGATTCGACGTCTCCAGCGACCGAAGCACGTCGGCGAGATCCTGACTCGGCGTGTCCGGCGCGCGGAGGAAAAAAACGTTGGTGATCCCGATCGACGCCAGCGCCTGTCGTGTCTCGATCTCACGGATCTCGCCGAGCGAGCGCGCCTGCTCGTTGCCGACGAGATTCTGACCAGCGTCACCGCGAGTGGTGAGAACGACTGCTACCCGCCGGTGTTCGTCGAGTACGGCGCGAGCGAGATAGCCCGCGATGGTGGACTCGTCGTCGGGGTGCGGGGCGATCACGAGGATGTCCGCCTTGAACCTGGCGTCGGGCGGCGGAGTAGTGCCCGCTGTCTGTGATTCGGCCTGCGACGCGAATATCGCAAGCAACGCGAACGCCAATGCCGTGCGTGCGGATCCTGGTTTCATGCTGGTCTGGCCTCTCTCGGAGCGAAAGCGGTGTCGAGCTCGATCAGAATTTGCGCTCCGACGCGGCGGACGGTGAGGTCCTTGAGACGACTTACCACGACGTCCGCTGCGGCGAGCAAATCGGCGGGGTAAGTACCGATGATTGCGATAGCGCGCATTCCTCCGTTGTGCGCCGCCTCTACGCCAGCCGGCGCATCCTCTATCACGATGCAATCGGAGGGCGCTTTGCCAAGCCGCATCGCCGCTGCGAGGTAACCTTCCGGATTTGGTTTCCCCTGCCGTATGTCGTTCGCGCAAATCATCACTTTTGGCGTTGGCAGTCGCATCAGGTCGATCCGGAACTGCGCGACGGCGCGGATTCCCGATGTGACGATCGCCCAGCCGTCTGATGGAAGATCGCGCAGCAGCTCTCGCGCTCCCTCGATCTCGTAAACGCCGTCCGGCGTCATCGCCTCATTGGCCTCGAGTGAAGCCACTTCGGCATCAGCAGCCAATTCCGGCGCCACGAGCTGAATCGTTTCACGGGTCCGTCGTCCGTGCGCCGCGGCGATGACCTTCTCCGGATCGAGTCTGTGGCGCGCCGCCCAGCCGCGCCAGGTGCGCTCGATGCACTCGGCCGAGTCCACGAGCACTCCATCGAGATCGAACAGGATTGCCTTGCAGCGAAGGATGCGCTTCTCGCCCAGGGCTCAGCGCCTCATCGATCCATGGTGGTATTACTCACGAAGGCGAGCTTTTTTCCATCCGGCGACCACGATGGAACATTGATGGTCCCCTGGCCGCCGTACACGTAGGCAATCACCCTCGCTGGCCCGCCGCCCGCCGGCATCACACGAATCATCACGTGCTTGTAAAAAGGATGGTCGTCGGCTGGAACGTCGGGCGGGAAAGAGATGAACGCAATCCACTTTCCGTCGGGCGAGATGTGCGGGAACCAGTTGTTGAAGCCATCGTCGGTGATTTGCCGCACGTCGCTTCCATCGGGACGCATCCGCCAGATCTGCATTCGTCCACTGCGCACTGAGCAGAAGTAGATGTGCTCGCCGTCGGGGCTGTACTCCGGGCCGTCATCGAGGCCGGGCGTGCTCGTGAGCTTTATCTCGGTGCCGCCGTCCGTCGAAATCCTGTAGATGTCGAAATCCTTGTTCCGCTCGCCGGTGTAGACCAGCCAGCGACCGTCCGGCGACCAGCCGTGGAGATACGACGGACCCTTGGCCGTAATGCGTTTCGGCGTTCCTCCCGTGACGGGCACCGTATAGACGATCGACGCGCCGCTGTCCTCGGGCGCATGGTTGCTGATTCCGAGCGTTCGTCCATCGAAAGAAAGCACGTGGTCGTTGTTGTTTCGCGTCGCAAAGCCGGTGTTGATCGGCTCGACGGCGCGCGAGCTTAGATCGAAGCGATAGAGCCTTCCTTCCTGGTTGTAGATCAGTGCCTTGCCATCGGGAGTCCAATTGGGCGCCTGGAAGGATCCCCTGTACTGCGACACGATCGTCGCATTGCCGCTTCCGACATCGAGGATCTCGAGATTGCTGCCGAGGTAGTCGCGATATGGTACGAGGTCGGCTCTCGCGGGAACCGTAATGCGCACGTTGCTGAACACCGCCCGCTCGACGGCAGTGTCATTGTGCGCGCACACGAACAGTCCCACGTAAACCGTATCGGGGAGTTTGACATCGGTCAGCTGTCGGGTGACCAGGGTGTCTCCGAAGCGGGCCACCGACATCAGGTACACGCCATCGCGTCGCTCGAGCTGGATGATCGCGTCAGCGTTTCGATCGCTGAGGCTGTCCGGAGATTTGAGCTCGCCCGTCGAGTCGCCGGTCGAGCGCCGGAACTGAAGAGACGCCAGACCGTTGCCATGCAGCGCCGCGGTGACGTGCGCTGCGTTCGCGTTCAGCGACGGCCGAATGGTCCAACCAAGCTTGCGATGCGGCTCGACTCCCTGCCCGATGAAATGTGCGCGCGCCGAAAGGATGAAGTTGCCGCTCATCTTCTTCCAAACGAAGTGGAAGGCATCGCTGTCCGCCCACATGTTTCGGCCGGAGCCTTCGACGACGTAGGTCTGATTCTCCCGATCGAATCTGGCGTTCCCCGATTTCGCGGTACCGATGTCGGTTTGAGAATCGAGGGCCCCCAGGGCGGACTGCGCCCGGACGGACATCGGGCTCAACGCGAGTATCGCGGTGACGACAACCGCGCCGAGGCTCTTTCGAAACTGCACCACCCTTCCGACTTCCTCATAACCCACGCGCTGGTGTGCGGCGTGACTGCCGTGATTGTCCAGCAGAGCATCGGACGCCATCTCGTGATATCCCCTTTGTCGGGCCCAGTCTTCTGCCGCTCGCATTAGTGCGCGCCCATGGCCCGCGCGCCGCGCGTCGGCATCAATGTACCACGCCTCGACGTAGCCGACGGGACTGGTATCGCAGCCATCGGCATACGGTCGGGAGTCGACCTCGACGAATCCGGCAAGTCCTTTGTCGCCACGCTCGACGACGAATACTTGCGCATCCTCGCGCGCGCGAAAATCCCGCATGCCCGCGGCCAGATTTTCGGCGGAATACTCGGGAAACAATGCCACACTCATGCGCAGCCACTCCTGCCAGTCGCTGTCCCGATAAGCTCTGACTTTCATTGAAGGTCGGTTATCCCGGCTCCATAATACAGCGCCGCAAGACGCGTCGCCTTCCACCGCCGGAATATCGTCCGAGGACCTCCATGAAGCACCGCGCACTCTCTGCCCTGCTGCCCTTTCTCCTTGCTTCGACGTTGACTGCTCAGGCCCGCACCGTCGCGGAGCGCCTTGGCCACCCAGCCAACTCGAAGCTTCTCATCATCCATGCAGACGACCTCGGCGCCGCGCATTCCGCGGACGCCGCGAGCTTCGATGCGCTCGACAAGGGTATGGTGACGTCGGCGAGCATCATGATGCCGACGCCGTGGGTTACGGAGGTTGCCGCCTACGCGCGCACGCATCCCGACGCTGATCTCGGCCTCCATCTCACCATCACAAGCGAGTGGGAGACTTACCGTTGGGGGAGCGTGGCGTCGTCGGACAAGGTTCCGAGCCTGCTCGATTCGGCGGGGACCTTCCCGAGCGACGTCGAGCCCGTTGCGACGAGGGCGAAACCGGAGGAAGTGGAGCGCGAGCTGCGCGCGCAGGTCGAGCGGGCGCTGGCGATGGGGATCCACCCGACTCACCTCGATAGCCACATGGGTGCGCTATTCAGCACACCACAGCTTGCCACGGTCTACGTCAAGGTCGCGCACGACTACCATCTACCGTTTCTCGCCGTACGCGGAAATCCACCCGGCGGTCCACAAGCCACGTACGCGCCGAACGATGTCTTGCTCGACAACGTCATCATCGCCGGGCCCGAGGTCCCGCGGGATAAGTGGAAACAGTTCTACCTCGACGCGATCGCCAATCTCAAACCGGGTCTCACCGAGATGATCGTCCACCTCGGCCACGACGACGCCGAGCTCCAGGCGGTGATGGTCAACCACGAGCCATACGGCTCGGCGTGGCGGCAGCGGGACTATGAGGTCGTGAACAGTCCCGAGTTCAGGAAGGCGCTGGCTGACAACCATATCGTGTTGGTGCACTGGAAAGACTTACAGCAGCTCGCACCCTAGCTGGAACGGCAACTGAACGGGTGCGAGACGTCAGTAGCGTAGCTGCAAGTGATCGGTTCACAACGTCGGGACGTTTCTACGCGTGTTACGGCACAGGCAGCTGCCTGTGCCCTGAATGCCACCAATTACGTCCCGACGTAGTGAACTACCCGCTGGTTACTACGCCACTCACGACTGGCACCCGTTCAGTTGCGGTTCATCAGCGCGCTTTACCGGCAGGTCAGCCGGTCAGAAGGCACATCGCTTGCCCGCCATGCCACCGTGGAGAACCTCGACCTCTTTGCGAGCCCTCCGCCCATGCCGGAGGGTTTTCGTTACCGGCAGGAAGTAATTTCGCGCGAGATGGAGACATCGCTGCTCGAAAAGTTCCGCGAGCTGCCGTTCAGGGAATTCGAGTTTCACGGCTACACCGGCAAGCGGCGCGTCGTGTCGTATGGCTGGCAGTACGATTACGGCGAGGCGAAGCTGCGCAAGACCGACGACATTCCGGAATTCCTGAAGCCGGTACGCGAGATTGCAGCCCGCTTCGCGGACGTGAAGTCGGGAGATCTCCAGCACGTTCTCGTGACCGAGTACAGTCCCGGCGCTCCGATCGGCTGGCACCGCGACAAAGCTGTCTTCGGCGATGTGATCGGCATCTCACTGCTGTCGTCGTGCACCTTCAGGCTGCGGCGAAAAGTGGGTGCGAAATGGGAGCGCGCGTCGATAGTCGCCGAGCCACGCTCTGCCTATCTGATGCGGGGGCCGTCACGCACCGAGTGGGAGCACAGCATCCCGCCGGTGGACTCTCTCCGCTACTCCATCACCCTGCGCAACTTCCGGGGGCCGGGGACTGCTGGGCGCTGACCGAAGAACCCGGCGAAACAGCAAGCGTGGTGGCGGTGAGCTAACGCCACAGTTGGAGTCCGGGCGCCCCTGCGTACCCGTCAACTATGCTCCGAGGACTTCGCACGCTGCAGCGGAATTATTTCCGCCGGCTTCTCGGCGACCCAGAACCGCTCGTCACGCGCCAGTATCGCGGCGTCGACGGGGGGTGTCATGGAGGTCGGCGCCAGAATCCTGCCTCCCGGACGAACAACCTTCATCGCCGACGCGATGATCTCGGGCGGAAAGCTCGCGTCGACCGCCACTCCGAGGGCGGAGCCCGGCGCCAGCGGAATCTCCCGACTTACGCGCAGCAATCCGACGGTCTCGGATTCGTCGACTTCTTTCGAGGGATTCAGAACGAGGACCCTCGCCTCGGTCATCACGCTCAGCTCCTGCGCCGCGTTGCCCCACGCTCCGCCGACGACGAGTGTCGCACCCGGCTCGGTCGCATTCAGAAAAGCGCCGACGCGCGTGGCAAGCTCTTCACGATTCCGCGGCACCGGCGCCGCCGCCGGCGACGGAGTCGGTAACGAATCTCCCGCCTGACGGAAATCGACGATCCCGTGACGCACCGCATACTCCGCATGGCACACGGGGCAGCCGAGCAGGCCGTCGATTACGAATCGATTCGAGATCGCCTTGAGCGACGCGACGAGCCACGTGTCTTCATGCGGGTTCACGCACCGCAGCAGATCGAGCATCTCGATGAACATGCTGGTCTCAACGGCGAAGAATTACGAGATCGAGCTAGCTGTGCGACAGCCGTAGCTCATCGATGTTGACTCGCTGCGGCTGGGACAGCGCAAACATGACCGCCGCAACCACGTCGTCCGGCTCCAGCATCGGGCGCTTCGAGTGGGGCTTGCCCACCGGGTCGGTCACCGTCACGTCATTCCAGATCTCGGTGTTCGTCGCCGCCGGCGAAATCAGCGTCGTCCTCACACCGGTCCCCCGGAGCTCCGCGCGCAGCACTTCGTGAACGGCGCGCAGCCCGAATTTCGCAGCGGAATAGGCGGCATTCCCGGTGTAGATCGTCCTGTCCGCCACCGAGCCTATGCTCACGATGTGACCCGACTGGCGCTTCTTCATCTCCGCCAGAAATGCGCGCGCGAACAGAAACGGGCCGACGAGATTGGTGTTGACAATGTCGAGAAAGGCGTCAGCAGTCGTCTCTTCCGCGACGGCGACGCTGAAGATTCCGGCGCTGTTCACGACGATATCCGGCGCGCCGCCCAGCTCGCGCGCAATCCGCTTCGTCGCCGTCTCCACACTCGCGGGCTCGGTGACGTCGCACGCGACGGCGATCGACCCCTTGATTTGTCGCGCGCGCTCCTCAAGCCGCGCCTGCGTCCGAGCAACCATCGCTACCCTGACGCCCTGACCCGCCAGCGCCTCGGCGATCCCGGCGCCAATCCCGCGGGAAGCGCCGGTGACGACAGCTGTCCTCCCGCTCAAGCCGCTCATTTGCTAGTCACGCCCGTTGTGGGCGAGCCGAAGGAATTCATCGCGGGTCTTCGGATCTTCACGGAACGCGCCGCGTAGCGCCGACGTAATCGTCTTCGAGTTCTGCTTCTCCACGCCGCGCATCATCATGCAAAGGTGGTATGCCTCGATCACCACTCCGACGCCGCTCGGCTTGAGCACCCGGCAGAGGCCCTCGGCGATTTGGTCGGTGAGGCGCTCCTGAACCTGGAGCCGCCGCGCATACACATCGACGATGCGCGGAATCTTGGAGAGGCCGACAATTCTGCCGTTCGGGATGTACGCGACGTGCGCTTTGCCGAAGAACGGCAGCATGTGGTGCTCACACAGCGAGTAGAGCTCGATGTCGCGGACCATGATCATGTTGTCGTGCTCTTCCTCGAAAACAGCGCTGCCGATCACCGCTTCCGCCGACGACGAATACCCCTGGGTCAGCCATTTCATCGCGTGCGCGACACGGTACGGCGTTCGGAGCAGACCTTCGCGCTGCGGATCTTCGCCGAGCAGCTCGAGCTCCCGACGCACCAGCTGCTCGAACTCGGGTGACGACTTTACGTCGCCCGCGCCCTCGAGATCGCTACTGTCCGGTGTATTCGACATAGTTGTTCTCAGTCTCCCAGAGCACCAGCCTTTTCAGCGAGCCGGGACTGACGCGGGGCGCGAGAATCTTCCAGAAGGCGGTGATTATGTTCTCCGACGTCGGGATCACGCCCTTCATGAAGGGCACGTCGAGATTGAAGTTCTTGTGATCGACAATGTCGATGATCTCGCGCTCGACGATCTTCTTGAGCTGCGACAAGTCGTAGACGTAGCCCGTTTTGGGGTCGATATCACCTTCCACGGAGACATCGAGGGTGTAGTTATGTCCGTGCCAGTTCGGGTTGTTGCATTTCCCGAACAGCCGGGAGTTCTCGGCATCGGAGAGCTCCGGATTGTGGACACGGTGGGCGGCGTTGAAGCGCACCCGGCGGGTGACTGTTACGCGCGGCATGTTTAGGGTAAGATATCGAACATAAAGAAGCTCCGCCGGGTGCCGGCGGAGCTTCAGATAAAATGGGACGGAGAGGTTTTTTGAAGCCCGGTCGAATGTTTGAGGTCCTCACCCTGCCTACCGTCTTCCCCGCACTGGGGCATGACGTCAGCATAGTTTATCGAACCCACCCGAAGGACTTGTTGGCTCAAAAAGTGAGTTCTCCGCCCCAACGATAGTGCCGAAAAATTTTTTTAAACAGCTGCCTGAATGACTGTCTGAACTTACCGGTCGTCACACTCAAGGTCAACGAAATCTCCTATGGATTTGGGAATAATCGCCGCCGTTTTGATGCTTGCGATCTGGGCGTTCGTCACTTTCACGACGACGGCTCCCGGATGGATCCACATCCTGCTCACGATCGGAATGTTCCTCCTGATCTACCGCATCGTGGTTCGCGGTACACGCGGCGTTGACCGCGGTGGCGGTCACGAAGGTTGATGGACGAGCGCGGGTCATTTTCCTACGGCAGTGAAGGACCCGCCACCGCCGTTGCGGAGCAGCCGCAGCCGTATTCGGCGGACAAGAAGAAACCAGTCCTTGTAACCGGGGCCAGCGGCCTCGTCGGCATCCATACCTGCCGAGAGTTATCGAAAAACGGCTGGCAGGTGCGAGCGCTGATCAGGGACCCGGCGCGGGCGGCAATGGCGCTCGGCCAGCTGCCGGTCGAGTTCCGCGTCGGCGATGTGCGCGATGCCACGGCGTTGCGGAGCTCGCTGAACGGCTGTGGTGCCGTGGTGCACCTCGCCGCGATAGCGATCGAGAGAAAAAGCGAGACGTATCAGGAAACCAACACCGCTGCGACCGAACGACTGATTTCCGCGGCCCGCGCTGAGAACGTCCAGCGCATCGTCTTCATGTCGCAGAACGGCGCCGACAGCCGCTCGCCTCACGCCTTCCTGCACAGTAAGGGAGTAGCCCAGGATTCGATCAGGACGAGCCGGCTGCGGTGGACAGTGCTGCGGCCGTCGGTGATCTTCGGACCCGAAGATCAGTTCGTGAACGTGCTGGGCAGGCTGATAAAGCTGACGCCGAAAGTGTTTCCGCTGCCTGGCGGCGGCAGCGCGCGGTTCCAGCCGATTGCTGTCGATGATGTCGCGCGAGTCGTGCGGCTGTCTCTCGAGAAAAAGGAGACCGTGCAGCAAAGCTACGACCTCGGCGGCGCAGTGCCGCTGACATTGCGACAGATGACGGAGCGCATACTTCTGGCGATGGGGACATCGCGCACCCTCGTCCCGATTCCGATCAGAGTCCTTCGGCCGCTGGTGGCGGTCGCCCAGAAAATTCTGCCCAACCCGCCGGTGACAACTGGTTTGCTGGAGATTCTTTCGCTCGACAACACCGTCAGCGAGAATGCGCTCACCGACGTTTTCAAGGTAGTGCCGATCCCGTTCGCCGCCGACGAGCTTCAGTACCTGCGCCGGATCACCGCCCGCAGTGCGCTTCGCTCCCTGTTCGAGCGACCCTAGCCGTCAGACGTACCGGGCAATCGACATCGCGGTTGCGGCGATCAAACCGAAGATAACGGCCCACAGTACAGCGCGGCCGTTGCGGCGACGAAGGCGGTCGGCCTCCTGGGCAAGGCGCTGACGCTCCTCGGGTGCCGGGGATCCGGCCAGGGCAGCGGCGATTTTCCCGAGGCGCGCGCCGGCTGGCCTCTGCACGAGCACCTGAATCAGGAATGCTGTTATTCCGGCCGCACCGCCGATCGAGAACATTCTGCCGGGCCCGGTTGCCATGAAACTGTCGTCGAAACCAGCCGAATCTATCCACAGCAGCCGGATGCCGGCGAGAATGACCAGCAGGCCGATCGTCGGGAGAATGACGAACACTTTTCTGCGCTGCAGCCCGTCCATCACCTGGGGGATCAAGGACGGATTCGGCAACAGCGCGGGGATGAGGAAAAAGGCAGCGTAGGCGCCGCCGCCCACCCAGATAATCGCGCCAACGATGTGAACGAAGCGCAAAACGAGCAATTCAGCGTGCATTCAGGTCTCCGTCTGGTATTGATCGAGTGCAGTGGGTGAATCTGCAAGCGTTTTTGACGGCTCGCCAGCGTCGGTCGGGGCGCCGTGGCCCGATCGGGACTTGACAGGTGGTTAGTAAGCTGTAACTTACCGTTAGTGCCCACTTACCGAGATCGACAGCTCGACGCCATCGGCGATCCTAGCCGGCGGACCATCCTTGCGCGGCTGCGAAAAGGCGCCGCACCAGTCGGAAAACTGGCCGCCGGCCTGCCGATCAGCAGGCCGGCGGTCTCCCAGCACCTCCGCGTGCTCAAGGACGCCGGCCTCGTGATCGATCGACCCGACGGAAACCGTCGCGTATACGAGCTCAACCCCGCCGCGTTCGCATCCCTGAGCGAGTACTTCGATGAGTTCTGGGGCACGGCGCTTTTGGCATTCAAGCGGAAAATCGACAGCGGGAAACAACGGAGGAGCGATGACAGCCAGCGTCAATGAAGCGATCCAACCCGTGGTAAAATCCATAACGGTCAACGCCAGCCCGGACGAAGCCTTCCGCATCTTCACCGAGGACTTCGACAGCTGGTGGCCGCGCAGCCATCACATCGGGAAGTCACCGATGAAGAAGGCGATCATCGAGGGGCGGCCGCGCGGACGCTGCTACACCGAACAGGAGGACGGCACCGACTGCGACTGGGGCTCCGTACTCGTATGGGATCCGCCGCATCGCTTCGTCATGGCGTGGCAGATCGCCGCCAACTGGCAGTTCGAGTCCGACATCTCGAAATCGAGTGAAGTCGAGATTCGCTTCATACCCGAGACCGACGGGCGCACCCGCGTCGATCTCGAGCACCGGTTCTTCGATCGTATGCCGTCCGGCGGCGAGGCGATGCGGAACGGCGTCAACGCCGAAGGCGGCTGGGGATCGTTGCTCAAAACATTCGCCGAGCGCGTCGATCAGGTTGCCCTGGCGCGCCGCGCCGGGTGACGGATCGCGGCGCCGAATCCGGCGGCAGCGAGCGCCAGCGCCGCGCAGCCAAGCATCACTATCCGAAACGCCTCGACGAACGCCTGGTCGAGGCGTTTCTGCACATCTCGACGCTGAGCCTCACTCAACTCAGTTGATCTGAGCTCGGCGCCGGCCATCTTCGGCAGCTCTCTCTCCACCTGCTGTCTGGCCGCCGCAGGTAGCCGCAGCTCATTCAGCCTCGGCTGGATGCGCGCGTTGAAGCTGCTCGCCAACAGCACCCCAAAAACCGCGATCGCCAACAGACCCGCCACCCGCGACACGGCATTGTTGATCCCAGACGCGAGTCCGGAGTGCGCCGTCTCGACGGCACCCATCACCGTCGTGGTGAGCGGCGCCACGGTAATCGTCATTCCTGCACCCATCAGACACACCGCGGGAAAGACCGCGCTCCAGTAGGACCCTCCGACGCGCGTCATCGCGAACATCGCAATGCCGGCCGCCGCCACCGCCGGACCGATCGTCAACGGCAGTCGCGGACCGACCCGCCCGATCAAACCACCCGCCCAGCGCGACCCGGCGAACATGATTACCGCAAAAGGAACGATCGCCGCGCCAGCCCGGGTCGCCGTGTAGTGCTGTACCTGGATCAGCACCAGCGGAACCAGAAACATCACCATACCCAGCGCGGCGTAGAGCAGGAGCGTTAGCGCGTTGGCGAGGCTGAATGTTCTGCTCCTGAAAACCTTGAGCGGCATCATCGGACTCCGGCCCCGGCCTTCTACGATGACCAGCGCCACCAGCATGATGACGCCGAGTAGAAGCGAAGCAGCAACGATCGGGTGCCGCGCTCCGAGCGCCGGCCACTCGATGAGTCCGAGCGCGATCCCGCCGAGGCCAAACACGGCCAGAGCTCCGCCGATCCAGTCGATCCCCTTCCCGCGCGATGAATCTTTCGACTCGTTCACGAACGCCACCGACAGCGCGATCACCGCGACCGCGAGGGGGACGTTCACGAAGAACGCGGCGCGCCAACTGATCCGTTCGATGAGCCATCCGCCGAGCACGGGTCCGATCGCGGTAGTAATGG
>DASSNV010000106.1:0-9858 GCA_035701245.1 Gemmatimonadaceae bacterium
CGCTTTCTGCACCATTTCCTCGGAACGATCGAAGCTTTCCGGATGCATTTCAAATACTGTCGTGGCATCGATTGCGAGCGGACTGTCCACGTAGATCGGAATCGCGGGGATCGCTCCCTCCCTGACCAGGCCGTGGAGCACGTAGATCATTTCCTGGGTGCGGCCAACGGCAAAGGCCGGGATTAAAACTCTGCCGCCACGCGCCGCTGTCTCTCGCACCACTTTGGCAAGCTGGGCCCGCGCTCCATCTACCGATTCGTGGTCCCGATTGCCGTAGGTCGACTCCATGATCAGGGCATCGGCACCATCCGGAGGCGTCGGCTCACGCACGATCGCCAGACCGCTGCGCCCAATGTCGCCTGAGAATACCAGCCGTTTCGTCTTGCCATTCTCGGTACAATCCAGGAGTACCGATGCCGAGCCGAGAATGTGACCGGCGTCGACGTAACTCGCCCGCACTCCCGGAACAACGTCGAAAAAACGATTGTAAGGCACTCCATTCATCAGCTCCATCGTCCGCACCGCGTGGCGCATGCCGTATAGCGGTTCGATAAAGTCCTTGTGACGCTTGGCGAGGAACTCGGCGTCTTTCTCCTGAATGTGCGCGGAGTCTGCGAGCATGATCGCGCAGAGATCCCTCGTCGCAGCGGTTGCCCAGATCGTTTTCGAGTACCCGTGAGCGATCAGATAGGGCAGCCGTCCGGAATGGTCGATGTGCGCGTGCGACAGCACGACGGCGTCGAGCTCACCGATCGGCAGCGGCAGCTCTCGATTCTTCGCTGCCGATTCCTGCCTGCGGCCCTGAAACATTCCGCAGTCGAGCGCAACAGTGTGTCCGTTCACGCGCAGAAGGTGGCACGAGCCCGTCACTTCCCGCGCGGCGCCAACGAAGGTTATCTCCAAGGCGCCTAGCCTTCTGCTACGGCGTCACGCTGAAACAAGATCGTGAGACGGTCTCCGTCCTGAGACATCAGCGCCGGCTCCCAGCCCCCTCTACTCCGCTCGTTCAGCAGATCTGTCAGGGTGTCCTCGTCTTCACGCGTATGTCGCGTGAGCTTGACCACCACAGCCTGGTATTCTTTCATCAGGGATTAGAGATTATGAGCCCGTGAGCGCCAACCGCGTCGATGTGCGAATTCCCGGAGTAAAATGATCGAGCGTGTCGAGGAATTCCCTTCGCTGACTATTATCCGGCATCCGCTTGTTCAGCACAAGCTGACCATCCTTCGCGACAAGCAGACCGAGACCAAGCATTTCAAGGAATTGGTCGATGAGATCGCGATGCTCATGGCGTACGAGGCAACCAGTGAGCTGAGCCTCGAGCAGCGCTCCGTCGACACTCCTCTCGAAGCGACGACAGGGTGGCACATCAGCGGAAAGAAGCTCACCCTCGTACCGATCCTTCGCGCCGGGCTCGGCATGGTCGAGGGAATTCTTCGGCTCGTCCCTTCTGCCCGTGTCGGACACATCGGACTCTATCGCGATCACGGGACTCTGCAGCCGGTCGATTACTACTTCAAGGTTCCGGGCGATACCGCCGAGCGGGACTTTTTTCTTCTCGACCCAATGCTGGCCACTGGCGGAAGCGCCGCCGCTGCGGTGTCATCGCTAAAGAGGGCTGGCGCAACGCGGATCCGGTTTTTGTGCCTAGTGGCGGCGCCCGAAGGAGTGCGACACCTCACCACCGCGCACCCAGACGTCCAGATCTACTGCGCGGCACTCGACCGCGAACTCAACGGTCAGGGTTATATCCTGCCCGGCCTCGGCGACGCTGGAGACCGGCTTTTCGGCACCCGCTAGGTCAGCCGAACCACTCCCGCGGGTTGAGTCTCTGCTGCTCGGCAGCGTCGATTACCCACTGCTGATTTTGCGGATCGGTAATCTCGCCCTCGACGACATCGAACCATGTTGTCGCCTTCTTGAGATCTCCAACCCTGCGCCAGAGCTCGCCGACGAGGTAGGTGAGAATCGCCCTCTCCTCGCGCGGAACCGTATCGTACGAAGCAAGAGCCTCCTCGAATTTCCAGGCAGCGAGCCGGCGGTAATAACGCTCAGCCTCGACGTCACCTTCGTCGACACAGCACCACGCAGCACGCAGAAGGAGATCGGCAACATGCCGTGAGTCCATCCCCTGCCACTGGGCGACTTTCGCGGCCGCTTCATACTTTTCCGAGCCGGAAACGAGCGACGGACGGAGCGGGGCCAGCTCGGTGAGAACGTGTTGCTTGAGAACCGGGCTGACGTCAGTGGGAGCTGTGAAGTCGGCCTCTCCACCCGAATACCCGCATCCGCTGCACATGTGGATGAGATAGGCAAGGGGCTGCGTCCCGGCGGCGCGCTCGTGAAAATCCGTTCGCTTGCCGCCGAACGCATTTGTCGAGACGACGCTCTGAGACTTGAACTCGTTGTCACACACGGGACAACGTAGCTCGATCTGACGCAGCGTTGTCATGGCTACCCCTCCTGTCGCTCTTTCAAACCCCGCGAAAGACATAGGGAATATCTGTGCCATGATTTAAAAAATCTCCTGAAGGAGATCGGTCTTGTTGTGAGTTTGGGTCGATTGTATCTTCTCGCATCGCAAAAACGCGACTGGCTCCCCACCCCGCGACCTGGTCGTTGATGCTCATCAACCTACTGCCTGACTTCTTCGCAGTTCATAACAGTACAGACCGTGTCGCCGCCTATCTCCGCTACTTCGAAACCCACCGCCGCTTCCTAGAAGCCTACTGGCACAATTACGTCCTGGATCCCGCAGGACCACATTTTCTGGAAGTCGTTCGCTCTGCCGCACTTGCGAGCCGCGTAGACCTGCGAACTATGCTCGAGAGAATCGACGTCGTCTCTCTGGCAAGAAATACCGAAGAACAGTGTCGTTCGCTTCTCGAAACGGACACCGATATCGACGTCGTTCTCATGGTGGGTGTTGGAGCAGCCAACGCTGGTGAGCTCGTCGTCGACGGAAAGGGCATCGCTTTCGTCTGCCTCGAGCATTTCACCAGCGTCACCAATCCGGAGACCCAGGGCCTTGGACTCGATCCGGAACTGATTCCCCTCTGGCTCGGCCACGAGATAGCGCACTGCGTACGGTATACCTCGCCCACCAGTCGCAGCGAGATGAAACAGCTGATCGATGACGCCGGCGGGTACTACTCCTACTGGGAAACCGGTCGCCGCGCGACCTTGCGCGAGCTGATGATCAACGAAGGGCTGGCAACCATCGCATCACGGGCCGTAAGTCCCGGCCACGCCGCCTGGGAATACTACGGGTACACCCGTCGCGAGTATGCGAGCGTCAGAGAGCTCGAGCCCGTGATGACTCGCGCTCTTGCCAATGATCTCGATCGCGCCGGCCTGGGTCTGCGCTTGAGGTATCTCTCCGGCGGAATGAGCGATGACGCGCGAACCGTAGACCGACACGTCTTCCCGGAGCGAAGCGGTTACTTCCTCGGCACGAAAATGGTCGAGTCTGCCGTTAACGCCCGCGGCCTGCCGTGGGCGGTACGGGCGAGCGCCGCGGAGATCACTTCGATTGCGGACTCTGCAGCCGCCTCAGCCTGAGCTCATTTTCCGACACAGAAAGAGCTGAACACCCGGTCGAGGACGTCCTCGATCTCGATGCTTCCCACCAGTTCCTCGAGAGCAACGACCGCCGTCCGTAGATGGACGGCGGCGACCATGGCCGGAAGCTTCTCCTCCTTCCACACGCGCTCGAACTCCGCAGCTTCGGCGTAGGCCGTTTCGACCGCATGCCGGTGCCGCGCAGTAGTCAACATCGGAGCATCGACGCCGATTGATTGGTGTGCATCGATGGCGGCGTCGATCGCACCCGTCAGGGCCGAGAGACCGGCACCGCTGTGAGCGCTGATCCACAACGCACCCGATTCCTTGAGTTGGTCACTCCCCGCTACTAAATCTGCTTTGGTGCGGACAGGGATCACCGGCCCCCCGGTGTGTCGAGCGATTGCTTCCCCGAGAGTGTTCAGAATGTTCGTATCATCGGCGCAGGCGAGCACGAGGTCGGCGGCCGACAGATAACGTTCGCTCACCTGGATCCCCAGCTTCTCCAGCTGGTCATCGGTATCGCGGAGACCTGCAGTGTCGACCAATCGTATCGGCCACTTTCCCGTATCCACGACAGCTTCCAGGGCATCGCGAGTCGTTCCGGGAATTTCGGTCACGATCGCGCGGGAGCGGCCGAGCAGTGCATTGAAGAGTGACGATTTTCCAACGTTGGGCGGGCCGGCAATTACAACCAGCGCTCCCTCTCGAACAAGCTCACCGATTGGCACGGTGGCCAGCAGCGACGATAGCGACTGGAGAATGACGGCCGTAGCGCGCTCGATCCTGGCCGGCGCGATGGGACCGTCGTCTTCCTCTGGAAAATCGACATCGTAGGCAATGAGGGATTCGAGCTCCAGTAGCTGCATTCTCAGCTCGGTCAGGCGGTTCGACAAACCTCCGTCCAGCTGACCAAGTGCGGCTTTCTGCATCGCGTGGGAACGAGCGTCGATGAGATCACCTATTGCTTCCGCCTGCAAGACATCGAGCTTGCCGTTCAGCACCGCCCGACGCGTAAACTCACCTGGCAGTGCCTGCCGCGCTCCCGATAAAGTCAGCGCCGCTGCAATCGTCGCCGGAACCAGATGGCCGCCATGGGTGGAGATTTCGACGGTGTCCTCCCCGGTAAACGAGTTCGGCGACGGGAACACCGTCACGAGCGCTTCATCCAGTTTTTCGTCATGGGAGACGATGTCGGAGAGGTGGGGACGCCGCGGCTCCGGCGGCCAGCTCCTCACATGACGCGCTGCTATATCGAACGCCCCGGGCCCGCTGAGTCTCACCATCGCGATCGCGCCACGACCTGGGGGGGTAGCCAGCGCTACGATCGTGTCGAGGGCGCTATCTGGTGCGATGGAGCCGCGGGATGTCACGCGCTCTTGGTTGGAAGCGCGAATGCGCTCCCCGGCTCCAGTATCTTCACTGCCGGATGCAGCGGATGGTCCTCCAGGGTTGCTCGCAACCGCTCGATCGCGTCGAACGCCGTCGACGTCACGTGGTTGAAAGTGCCCCAGTGGTATGGAATGAAGTACTTGGCCTTGAGGCGCTCGAAGAGCGCCAGAGCGTCGTGGCTGGTCAGGTGGCCTTTGCGAAATCCCGGTTTCCACCACGGCGCATGTCCAATTGGCAGCAGCGCCAGATCCAGCTCTCGTCCGTCGCTCCGCAGCTGATTCTCGACCAGGTGCGTCGTCGTCGGGGTAAGCGCCGTGTCGCCAGCGAAGAAGCATGACACTTTATTAGTATCCATCAGATACATATTGGCATCGCTTCTCCAGCGATCAACACCGTATCGATTCCCTTTGTGGGTCGCTGCCGCCGTGTAGATCTTCAATCCGTCGAGCGCGATCTCTTCGCCTGCCGTGACTCCGACGGCGTGTTTGTAGCCTTGCTTGCGCAGCCATTTGGCGATTACGGACGGTGCGAACAACGGGATGTCCGCGGGTAGCTTGTCCAGCGATCGAAACGACAGGTGATCCGCGTGCGCATGCGTCAGCAGGATCGCGTCCAGCTTCGGGAGCTCGGACAAGGCGATACCCGGCGCGCTCACCCTCGGCAAAAACTTGCCCAGAGCCTCATCGAAATTGGGGTCGGTAAGGATGCGGCGGCCGCCGATCTCAATTAGTAGCGTTGCGTGACCAATGTAAGTGACACGCAGCATCTTCCCCTCCTTCCGTCAGCCGGCTGGCCGCGCTTTGGCCCGCTCCTTCGCCAGCAACCATTGCTGCGGCAGTGCCGCGATGTTCTGCGCCGTGTAGTAGAGGTTCAGGCCCGACGCCAGGTTGAGCAGCACTACCGTCATCATCACCGGGAACATGTACCCCATCATCTTCGCCTGCGGGTTTGGAGGAGCATTACGCATTCCAATCCACGACAGGATGTACATCGACGCCCCCATCAACAGTGGCAGGATGTAATACGGGTCCTTGATGGAGATGTCGTGCAGCCAGAGGAACGACACACCACGGAATTCGATGGTGTTCTGAAACACGAAGAAAAGCGCGAAAAGGATCGGCATCGGCAGCAGCGCCGGAAGACATCCTGTGAGCCCGGCGAACGGACTCACGCCGGCATCATGGTAGACCTTCATGATCGCCTCGCGCTGCTGTACCGGATCTTTGTATTTCTTCTGCGCTGCGGCCAGCTTCGGCTGTAGCTCCTGCATTCGCAGACTCGAGCGCATCGTGCTCTGATTCAGTGGCCAGAGTGCCAGCCTCACCAGCACGCCGAGGATGACGAGGACCCAACCATAGCTAAGGTTCAGCCGATGATGCATCCACAGCACGACCTGAATGACCTTCGAAGCAATCGGGTGCACGATCCCCTGGAGAAAGCGCCACCCATATGGATTCACATGGTCGAAATCCCTGCCCAAGCGTATCATCCGCTGGGATTCCTGCGGTCCAGCGTAGACGTCGAAGGCAAATTTGCCGTTGTGTAGTTCCTCGACTACACTGGCCGACGCGACTGTCGCGATCTTCGACGTCCGCGGTCCTCCGGTTAGGGTCGCTTCGCTGAATTGCGTTCCGTTGGCCGGTGCAAGAATTCCGACGACGAAGTACTTGTTCTTGATGGCAACCCAGCTCAGTGGGCCGGTCTCCAGGGCTTTCTCTCCGGGATCGAGACTCCCGAACAACACGCTCTTTGCGTGATCGCGCTGCGGCTTGAAGCTGTATGCGAGAGTACGCCGATCACCAACCGTGTCCGCCTCAGTCGGGCGCAATGTTCTTGGCAGCTCGGTGATCAGATAAGTGGGTGACTGGACGCCAGTAACCTGACCCTCGACTCTCATTACATAGCTCGCAGCCGTGTCCGCCGAGATCCGATACGTTATCTCGGCGCCGACATTGCCAATGGTAGCCGAGTACGTCAGCGCCTGATCACCCTTCGCATCGGCGGTCCGGCGCAGCGTAAACGGCGCCTTTGAAAGATCGATCGTATCACTCGGCGTTATTAGCCGATAACGGAGCAGGGGCGATCCGGGTATTCCCAGGTCAACCAGGCTGTGGGCGGCAGATCGATTCGTGTAGTCACTGATGACCGCAGAGACGGGCGTAGCCCCGACATTACTGAAGCGATACGTCGCCTTTGGTGTCGTGACGCTCGTCGTCTCGGCGGCAATCGCAACCGTGCTCGCGACGTTATGCGACACGCTGGTGTCAGCTGCCGGTGGTGGCGCCAGCGCGGTTTGCTGCGTCGAAGCTTTCGTTGACGCCAGAGGTATCGTCGAAGACGCAGTCGTTGACTCCGCTGTAGAATCAGCCGCAGCCTGTCGCACGACTGGTTTGGGCTTCTGCGGAGGAAAGAACAGCTGCGAGAGCGCTATGACAATCAGCGACAGAAAAAGTGCGAGGAAGAAACGCTTATCCATCAGGGTACCGGGTCGTAGCCGCCGGCCCGAAATGGGTGGCAGCGAAGGATTCGCATGGTGCTCAGGCGGAATCCTTTAATCACGCCGTATCGCTCGAACGCCTCGAGCGCATAGGCAGAGCAGGTTGGATAATAACGGCAGCTGGCCGGTAGCAGCGGGGAAATACCGACCTGGTAACCTCGTATCAACAGCACGCAAAGAGATCGCATCGCTTAGCTCGAGACGGCAGCTGCCCACCGACCGATGGAAACCACATCGAATGCCAGGTCCTGAAAAGTTGCTTTGTACGCGTCAGGTTTGGCGCGAATGAGCAGATCAATCCGATGATTCAGATCCGGGAGCAATCTGGTTCGAACGAGCTCGCGCAGCCGCCGCTTCACCCGGTTTCGCTCAACGATTTTCCGTCGATGCTTGGGAACGACAATCCCAACCCGCGGATGCGGCAACAGGGAAGCAGATGCCCGAGCTTCGAGGTGCTCGGTTTGGATCCGCTTCCCTGTACGTCTGACAACTTCGAGATCGGTCTCGCTCGTCAGCCGTAGCCGACGAGGAAACCTCAGGGTCCTATGCGCCGGCGTATTTCGTCGGTAGTTGAACCGTGAGCCGTTTCCGCCCTTTTTTCCGGCGGCGGCTAAGAACTTCGCGTCCCCATTTAGTAGCCATCCGCAACCTGAAACCATGGGTACGGATACGGCGCTTGTTGCGGGGACGGTACGTCGGCTTGCCCATCACTATACTCCAGAAACCAAAGAGACCAGCAGCTGCTATCGAGCCGGTAAAACTATTTCACCATTGAAGATAGTTCAAGGCAGATAAACTGATTCGCAGATGGTGTAGTTTGACTTTTCCACATAAATCGGCTAGGGTAGCGCGTCATGTCCTTGAGTCCTGCGGAAGTCTGGAAACGCCTCCTCGATCGCGCTCGGCAGGAGCTCCCCTACCAAACTTTCCAGGCATGGCTTGAACCCACTGAAGCTTTGTCTCTCGAAGGCGGCACCATCTTCGTCGGCGCTCCGGATCAATTCACCGCCGACTGGAACGACTCGAAGCATGCCGAGCTACTGTCGAGCTACGCTCCGATTGTGCTGGGTCATCCGTTAAATGTAGCATTCAGGGTCCATGAGGAGCGAAAGAAGCGGACACAAATGGACTTCTTTGTTAGTCCCCCGGCTACACCAGCAAAGCCACTTCCTACACAGAATGGAAGCAGTTCGACGCCACTAAGCGAAAGATACACGTTCGATCTCTTCGTCATTGGGAAGTCCAACGAGCTGGCTGCAGCCGCTGCACATGCCGTGAGCCAAGCACCTGGCAAAGTCTATAATCCGCTTTTCATTTACGGGGATACGGGTCTCGGTAAGACCCACCTCATGCAGGCAGTTGCGCACGAAACACTACAGCGCAGCCCCAATACACGGATCACATATGTCGGGACCGAGCAATTCATGAATGAGCTCATCAGCTCGATTCTGGATCGGTCCGGTGCCGAATTCCGCCGACGTTATCGAGAAACTGATCTCCTCCTGATCGACGACGTGCATTTCCTCAAGGGCCGGAAGGAAACAACCCAGGAGGAGTTCTTTCATACCTTCAACGCTCTTTATGAGGCGGGGCGCCAGATCGTGCTCACGAGCGACCGCCCGCCTTCAGAGATCGCCGGTCTCGAAGCACGACTCATCAGCCGCTTTCAATGGGGCATGGTTGCGGATATCGGACTCCCCGACTTCGAGCACCGGGTCGCGATCCTCAAGCAGAAAGCGCAACTCGATCGCCTCGAGCTCACAATCCCGGACGATGTAATTCACTTCATCGCCGAGCATGTCCGGTCGAATGTTCGAGAACTCGAAGGATCGATAATTAAGCTGCTCGCTTATGCCTCACTCAAACACAAAGACATCACGGTTGACGTGGCCCGCGAAGCGCTCCGCGACAAGCTACGCGCTATCGAAGGAGTGGATCAGGCAGGCGGTGCATCCTTGACGATCCTGACAATCCAGCAGGCAGTGGCAAAGGAGTGGGGTGTCACAGTTGATGGGCTCCGGTCAAAGACAAGAACCAAGACCCTTACCACGCCTCGTCAGATCGCCATGTATCTCACCCGGGAGCTTCTTTCCACCCAGCTTGTGGAAATTGGAAACGCTTTCGGTGGTCGTGATCACTCTACAGTCATTCATAGCCTCGAAAAGGTGCAGCAAACGATCACTGAAGATCCGGGACTCAAAAATCGGATTAATCGTTTACGCAGCCATCTGGAAAACTTCAGCTTTCGCTCAGCTCCACGTGTGGAAACGATAAAAGCATCCTAGCACTATCGATCTAAGTTCCCATCACTGGTGCTTACCAACATTGGATACAACATCACCCAGCGTAGCGGAAAGTCCGCTCCACTCGTAAGTTAGACCCATTCCACGAGAGTCCACAGCACCTGC
>DASSNV010000107.1:0-3646 GCA_035701245.1 Gemmatimonadaceae bacterium
GGTCGACCGAGTAGCGGATCTTCGAGTGGCTGCTCTGCCCGGCGCCGCGGTGGTCATGCACGATCACCCGGTATTTCGCCGCGAGCGCTGGGATATTCGGCCGCCAGTACGCCGCCGTCCCGCCCAGCCCCGACACGAGCAATAGGGGCTCACCCGAGCCGTGCTCCTCGTAGTAGATCTCCGCGTCGCCGATGTTCGCCTTGGCCATGAGGGCTCCAAATTGGGGGTAAGGCTGGTAATTCTAGAATTGGGCCATGGCAGCTAGGCCGAAACCCATGTCCATCGCCATCGTCGGCTTACTCGTCGTGTTCGTCGGCCTCGCCGTGCTGCACGCGGTTGTCTATTTCGTTCAGGATCGCCTGATTTTCCTCCCGCAGCCGCTCGACGACGCGATGCGCGCGGCGGTGCATCGGGCGGTGCCCGACGCCCAGGAGATAGAGCTGCGGACCGCGGATCGAAATACGCTGCACGGCTGGTATCTGCCGAATGGAGCGCCGCCGCGGAACGCACCTGCGCTCGTCTACTTCGGCGGCAACGCGGAGGAGGTTTCGCGGCTTGCCCTCGAAGCAGGCGAGCTGCGCGGCGTTTCGCTCATACTCATGAACTACCGAGGTTACGGCCGCAGCACTGGCCGGCCGAGCGAGCAAGCGCTCTTCGCCGATGCGCTCACGATCTACGACCACGTCGCCAAGATGCCAGGCGTTGACGCGAGGCGCATTATCGTGATGGGGCGCAGCCTCGGCTCCGGCGTCGCGACGTACCTTGCATCGCGCCGGCGAGTCTCCGCCGTCGTCCTCGTCACTCCTTACGACAGCATGGCGGCTGTCGGCCACACCCACTACCCGTTCCTGCTGGTCGGCCCTTTGCTGAAGCACCCGTTCGATTCCGTGCACCGCGCGCCCGGCATCGATTCGCCGATGCTCGCGATCATCGCTGGAGCCGACACGATCATCCCGCCGAGCCATGGTCAGGCATTGGTAAAAGCTTGGCGCGGCCCGGCAAGCTCGGCCTTCTTCCCGGCTGCGGGGCACAACGACATCCGCCTGCAGCCGGCCTATTGGCCCGCTATTCGGGATTTCATCCGGATAATGGGCACACCTCTCGCGGCCTGAATGGATCGCCTCGAGCGCTTCTACAAGATCGACCAGCTCCTCAAGGAGCGCAAGACCGTCTCCTTCGCGGCGCTTCAGGAGGTGCTGGGTACGTCGCGCGCTGGGCTCAAGCGCGACCTCGCCTACATGCGCGACCGCTTCAACGCCCCGATCGAGTACGACCGCGAAGCTAACGGCTACCGCTTCGGCGCGCCGCGCTCCGGGCCGCGCTACGAGTTGCCCGGTCTGTGGTTCAACGCTTCCGAGGTTCTGGCGCTGCTCACCACGCTGCGCATGCTCGGCGATCTGCAGCCCGGAATGCTCGACGGGCAGATCGAGCCGCTACGTGAGCGGCTGCGCGCCATCCTCGGCTCGGGTGACCATTCGTGGCAGGAGGTGGAGAAGCGCATCCGCATCTTTCAGCCCGAGCGCCGGCAGGCGGCAAGCCAGCATTTCGCAACCATCGCTGCCGCGGTCCTGAAGCGCTCGCGTCTCTGGATACGGCATTACAACCGCAAGGAAGACCGCGAGACCGAGCGGGAAGTTTCGCCTCAGCGGCTCGTGCACTACCGCGACAACTGGTACCTCGACGCCTGGTGCCATCTGCGCAACGACCTGCGAAGCTTCGCGGTCGATGCGATCCGCGCCGCCGAGCTGCGCGAGGGCAGGGCGAAGGAGATTCCCGCCGCCGAGCTAGACGCCCATCTCGGCGCCGGCTACGGCATCTTCGCCGGCAAGAACGTTCAGTGGGCGACCCTCAAGTTCTCTCCCGAAGCCGCTCGCTGGGTCTCGGCGCAGCGCTGGCATCCGAATCAGCGTGTGAAGGTAGAGAAGGACGGCAGCTACGTCCTCGAGGTGCCGTACTCGGAGGACCGCGAGCTGATAATGGAAGTTCTCAGGTACGGCGCAGATGCGTTAGTGCTCTCGCCGGCAAGTTTGCGGGTGAGGGTCGCCGAAGTCCTAAAAAGAATGATCAACCGCTATGACGACGATCCATTGCCTGTCGAACGTGGTTCGCCACATCGTCAGTAAAACGTCGGATTGGCAGCTTCTACAGCGAGAGCTGGGGAGTTGAATGCGGCTACTTTTGCAGGTTCGGTGGAGGATTCACTGGGGTCGGCGCTGGCGGTTTTTGGAATGTCGGAGGTGAACAACCTTGCCCTCGAACGCGTCGGCTCGCGCGTATTCGATACCCATCAGCAGAATTTGCGGCAAGGGCAGCGACTAGGCGCATCAGCATTTCGATCAAGCAGAAAAATCGTTTGGGGAACGGGTGAGCTTGCTCAACCTAGCGAGCGCTGGTTACATCCCATTGGTTAAGAACGCGTCCGTCCCGTACAGAAAACCACAAGACATTTCTGAGATAACTGCCGCGCCCGCCGTAAGTCCAAATCTCGCAGTCCCATGGGCGATCTCCACCGCAAACGGTCCTACGTATCGAGTCCGGCGATCCAAAAAGCTTTTCGACCTCGAGTACTGTCATGCCCTGACGCAGTAATGAGATATTCTCAGTCGTAAAGCGGCTCGGCGCGGTTGCTTCACAACCAATGAGAATGGGCGCCATTAGCGCGAGGACGCTGGCGCGGTAGACGTTTAGGGATGATTGTTTCATCTGTCCTCCCAGGGTCTTTTTTGGACAGACTAGCTCACGCCTTCTTCACATGCCACTCTTCGGCGCGGTGTACGCGTTATCTGCCTGTCCTACTCGTTCGAAGCCTCTTAGTCGGAAGGCGCAACACCTATACGAAGAACTGTAACAACGAGGTCAGCGAGTCCGGCAAGAATCCAACCCTGTGTCGGCCTTTTAGGAGCTTGATCGTCCAATCTGCGCAGGCCAGGGGCATAATCGCCTCCGACTCGTCGCGAGCAACTACATTCGCTCATTAGCCGGCGCTTGTATCTTGGGTGTCGCGGGCTTTGTATAGACTACCCTTCAGGTGGCTTGCTAAAGTAACCAAAAGGGGGCGTCTTATGAATAGCGTCTTCTCGCGGCCCGGGTGCCCGTACCGGAAAACCTTCTGCGTCGGTCTCTTCCTCGTAATTTTCCTATCAGGCTGTTCGACCGATCTGCCGTCGCGGCCACCCGGTGAGCCGTTCCACGGTGTAGAGGCGGCACCGGTAGGTAGTGCCCGCGTTTACATCTTTCGGCCGGGTTTCTCGAGCGTCTCTACGGAAGATAGCCCTCGCCTCCTGATTGATGGCAAAGAGGTTGCTCGCCTGTCAGTCGAAAGCTACACGAACGTTATTGTCAAACCGGGGAGCTACTCACTCACCTTGGAACCGAACTCGGGAGAGTCGCCGATTTGGTCTGGCAGTTGGCAGATTCGCGCGGAGGCTGATCAAGTCTATTTTCTTGCTGTGTGGAACGACATCGCGTACTCGCACTCGTCTTTTCCCCTCCTGATCCGAGGGCCTATCTTGGATGTTCATATTGCCGAGGCGCACGACGCCAGCTTGCACTTCGAACCGGTCGAGCAAAGCGCTGCTCTGCCCGTAATTTCTACGCTTACTTATTTGCCTGGACGCGTTAGAGTGTTCGAGCCCAAAGCGCCGTG
>DASSNV010000108.1:0-5667 GCA_035701245.1 Gemmatimonadaceae bacterium
TAGTGGAGCATCGATGCCAGCGCCGTGGATTTCCCGGAGCCGGTGATTCCCGTCACCAGGATCAAGCCGCGCGGCATCAGGGCGATGCGCTCGCATACTTCGGGCAGATTGAGCTCGGCGATGGTCTTTGCCTGGAACGGCACCGTACGCAGCGCGTAAGCGATGGTGCCGCGCTGCTGGTAGGCGTTGACGCGGAATCGGCCAATGCCCGGGACCGCCAGCGCAAAGTCCGACTCCTTCTGCTCCGAGAACTCCTTGATGTTCTTCGGCGCCATGATCTGCTCGGCGAGGCTGCGAAGATCTTCCTGCTTGAGCGCCGGCATCTCGAGCGCGGTCATGTGCCCATCGACGCGGAGCGTCGGCGGACGGCCGACCTTGAGATGGAGGTCGGATGCGTTCGCCTGGATCATGTGCTGGAGCACCGACTTGTAGTCGAAGGATCCAGCGTGAGACGAGGTTGAAGGCGTCAGCGGAGCTGGTTTAGGCGCCGGCGGATTCAGTTTTTCAGCCATTCGGATCAATACGGAATAGGACCTGGCCGTACTCGACGGGGTGAGCGTTCTGGGCGTTGATCTCCTTCACCACTCCGTCGAACTCGGACTCGATCTCGTTCATGATTTTCATCGCTTCGATGATGCAGAGTATCTGGCCTTTGCTGATGCGGTCACCAACGGCGATGTAGGGTTTCGCTCCCGGCTCGGGCGCACCGTAGTACGTCCCGACCATCGGCGACTTGACCTCCAGATACTTAGACTTCGCTGCCTCGGTTTTGGGCACATCTGCGCCCGCCGCCCCCGATTCCGGGGCCTGCACGGGGGCCGGAACCGCCGCCGGCGGCAGCAAGGCGGGCATCGTCATCGGCGCGGCCATCTGCACTGCCCCGCGCTGCTGCGGCGTCTTGGAAATCCGGATCTTCATTCCCTTGTCGGACGAGATCTCGATCGAATCGACACTCGACTCGTCCAGCATTTCCACGAGCTTTTTTACGTAGCGGAGGTCGATCATAAGCAGAATGAGGGATGGGGGGTGCGAAAACCGCGAAGGCGGGAAGCGGGAACCGGGACGCGGGACGCTCGAAGCGTTTTGACCGTCGGCTTCATCCCACCTCCACCAGATCGCGCGTAAAGTCAGTGAGAATCTCGGGGCCGGTGGATGACAGATAGACATCGTCCTCGATCCGGACGCCGCCCCAGCCGGGCTGATAGATGCCGGGCTCGATGGTTACGACCGCATCCCGACCGAGCGGAGCCTCCACTGTCTTGGCCAGACGGGGCGCCTCGTGAACCTCGAGGCCTAGCCCGTGACCGAGGCTGTGGCCGAAAGCGTCGCCGTAGCCGCGATCCTCGATGTAGCGCCGCGCCAGTCCGTCGGCCTCCTGGCCCTTCATGCCGGCCCGTACCGACGCGGAGGCGACCGCGTTCGCGTGGCGCACGATCTCGTAGATCTCGCGCTGCTGCGTCGACGCACGGCCGATCACGACGGTACGCGTAACGTCCGAGCAATAGCCTTTGTACTGCGCGCCGAAGTCGAGAAGCAGCAGATCTCCTTTTTCGATCACCCGCGACGACGCGCGCGCGTGTGGCAGCGCCGCGCGCGGGCCCGACGCCACGATCGCCGAAAACGGGAACTCCTCGCAGCCCTCGTCGCGGAGCGCGTGCTCGAGAATTCCGGCGACGCCCAGCTCCGTCATCCCCGGCCGGATTTCCCTGAGCGTCTTGGTCAGCGCGGCGATGGCGATCTTGCCGGCGTGTCTGATCAACGCCACTTCGTCGGGATCCTTCGATTCGCGCAAAGCTTCGACCAGGTTCACCTGCGGCCGCCACTGCCAGCGAGCGCCTTCGGTCAGCAGACGCTGGAAATCGCGGTGCAGCAGATGCGCCGACTCGAATCCGACGACCTCGATGCCGCTCAGAGTCGAACCCAGATTCCACAGACCGGACCAGAGGCTCTGCTGCTCGATGCGCACGCTCGCGATGTTGCCGACTTCGTCGCGCACCTGGGTGTCGTAGCGGAAGTCGGTGATGAAGTGCAGATCGCGCTGAGTCACGAGCACCAGCGCGCTCGACCCGGAGAACCCGGTCAGATAGCGCACGTTGGGAAGACTGGTGAGCACCAGTGCGTCGATGTGCGCGGCGGTGAGCGATTCGCGCAGCGCGGCGATCCGCGCGGGACGGCGGTCAGGCATTGACGGTGGACTGGAGCTTTCTGACGAGACCACGCAATGCGAGCTCGTAGCCGTAAGTGCCGAATCCACAGATCACTGCCAGCGCCGCTTCGGCGAGCGTGGAGTGCCGCCGCTCTGGCTCGCGCGAATAGATGTTGGTGATGTGGAGCTCGACGAACGGCACCCGCACTCCGACCAGCGCATCGCGAATCGCGAGGCTCGTGTGGGTGTACGCGGCGGCGTTCACCACCGCGCCATCGACACGTCCGCGCAGTGCCTGCACGGCGTCGACGATCTCGCCCTCGCCGTTGTGCTGCGAGAAAGTCAGCTCGGCGCCCAGCTCCTTCGCGACCCTCAAGAGTCGCGACTCGATGTCGGCGAGCGTTTCGGTCCCGTACAACTCAGGCTCGCGAGTGCCAAGGAGATTGAGATTGGGGCCATTGATGACGGCGATCTTCACTCGCCGGTCAGCCCGTCGAGCCAGGCCCTGAATTTGGCGACGTCTTCCTCGGATTCCTGCGCGGCGGGAATGCGCTGATTCATGCGCGGCGTCGGCATTGGCGGTGTCGGAGGCGTCGGCCGCGATGTGCCGGAAGTTCCGCTGAACGCGCCGGCGAGGCGCGACGCAGCACGGCTGTCGGCAGGGTTCACGGTGGCGCCGGCAAACACTGCGTCGAGCGAGGCGCTTGTCGGCGCGCCGCCCATCGGCACGCTCGGCTGCGATGCGGCCGGCGCTGCACCGGTATTCGTGGGACGCGGCGCTGGCGCCGGCGCTGAGCTCGCGCCGTAGGTTGAGCTCTGCGCGGTGTTGCCGTATCCCGCCGTTGAGTTCCCCGCCGTGCTTTGCGGCGCCGTCCGCGGTGGCCGTCGTCTGCCGAGGGTTGCAAAGAATTCGCGGATCGACGGCTGTCGGGGGGCGATGTCTACTCGTTCAGCGCGAGGCTCGTCGCGAACAGGCGATTCGATCGACTCGCGCTCGCGGGGCGGAGCGGGCGGGGGCGCCAGCGGCGGCGGCGGCGGCGGAGAATCGACCGGCGTGCGATCGAACCGTGGCGCTTCCTCGGACTCTGCGCTGCGTTCCGGCGTTGGAGCCTCGATGGAAGGAGCTCGCGGTGCGGGCGGTTTCGGAGTTTCAACTGGTGCCGGCTCGCGTTTCGATTCCATCTGCTGCGGAGCCGTGGACTCCTTGCGCGGCGGCGCCGCGTCGCGGTGCGGTCGCTCGATGGGCGCCGGTTGCGGTGAGGCGGCTTCGACTGGCGGGGGTTCCGGTTGCACTCGGTGGACGGCCGCTGTCTCTGGGTGCGCGGCCCGATCCTCGGCCTCGATCTGGGCGATCCGATCCTTGAGCGCCTGATCGCCGGGACGCGCCTCAGCGAGCTGGTAGTAAACTCTGAGCGCTAGCTGTCTGTATCCCTGCTGCAGGTAGAGCTGCGCCATCGTCTCGTTGACGAATGGCTCGGGCGCCGGTCCGGAGAACATCCGGTCTTCCTTGCGCTCGTGCACCGTCGCGCCCGGCGGAGGCGTCCAGGTGTCCAGCGCTTCTTCGTCGTCGGAGCGCGTGCCGGTGGCGCCGGCGAGCGGAGCCGGCGGGGGCGCTCCCTTCAATCCTTCGGTGCCCACGGGGACTTTTTCCGCGGGCTCCGTACCACGCAAGCCTTCGGTGCCCATCGGCTGAGCCGGCGTCTTTGCGAGCGAGCGCAAATCTTCGGCGCCGATTTTTCCCGTCGGCTCGACACGACTCTCCAAACCTTCCGCACCAAGTCCGATTTCGATCTCGGCTTCCGGCGGCGGCGGCGGCGCTTCGTCTGAAGTCTCGACCGGATAGTGTCGCTCGAGACCCTCAGGCGGAGCAGCGTCGGTCCCGGTGGATCCAGCCTGCTCCGTCACCGATTCGGGCGCCGATTCCGCGCCCGCCTCAATGGACTCTCTGCCGCCGCTGTCCTCGCGCGCCACCGGCGAGACGTCGCGCGCCACCGGCGAGACGTCGCGCGCAGCCTCAGGCTCACTCTCCGGCGATGTGAATGCCGTCTCTGGAGATGGAGCCGGACCCTCCCCCACCGGCCCGCCGATCGCGTCGGTAATGAAAGGGATCGCCTGGTCGCCGGCATCGGTGTCGACGCCGGGAATCTCTTCCGGCACCGGTGTTCCCGCATCTGCGGCTTTGTCAATCTCGTCCACGAGGGCGATGACGGCGGTGTCCTTCGGATCGGCGTCGAGAAGCCTGGTGTACCAACTGCGCGCTTCGACGGTATTGCCGCTCTGCAGCGACAGGTCGCCGAGACTCCGCAGCGCGATGAGGTTTTCCGGATCCAGCGTGAGCGCGCCCTCGAAGACCTGTCTCGCCTCCTCGAACTCCCCAGCTTCGTAAAGCGACTGGCCGTAGACGATCTGCCCGCTCATGTGACCCGGCATCTGCGCGAGCTGCGCGCGACAGATCTCTATCGCGCGCTTCGGCTGCCCGCCCTTTCGATACTCATTCGCGAGCGGCGCGAAGTATCGACGCGGATTTTCCTCGAATTTTTCCTGCAGCTCTCGCAGCCGGTCGTAGTCCATGATCCCTCGTGCGCTTTACGCCAAACTATCCACTTCCCGCCATTTACCCCGCGTACCACTGCTCAGACTGCACCAATCGGGCTTGAATGCCGTAATTTCGCGCACTTTCCTGGGCGAATTGCGGCCGATCTTTCAGGAACTCCGGTTTCACGCAAAAATGGCTCGGGCCGAGTGTCGGCGCCCGTCCCCACCCGGCTCGACGAGAAAGATGCACCATTCGGTGCGTTTGCGCGACTTGCATCTCGGTCCCTCAAACTCATACCTTACAAGGCTATACGTGGCGGGAAGAGGGAAGCGGGATGCGGGAGGCACAGCACCCTCCTTCCGCTTGTCTCCGCCCGCTTTACGCTTACCGCGTATCGCTTTCCCGCATTCCCGCTTCCCGCTTCCCCGAATTCAGGAGTTGTGCCCTTGCTGTCAGCAATGCGGGCATCCGCAAAATACATCTGGATAATCATCGTCATCCTGTTCGTGGGAGGATTTCTCCTCGCCGAGACGTCGGGTTTGCTCGGCAGAGCACCAGTGACGAGCACGACTGCAGTCGCGACGGTGAACGGTCAGGACATTCTCGCCACGACGTGGTATCAGACAACCCAGAACCTCGAGCAGGAGGCGACGCAGCGCAGCAATCAGAGCATCACGCTAGACGAGCGCCAGCGTCTGATGGACCAGGCGTACGACCAGCTCGTTACGGACGCTCTGCTCCGGCAGGAGTACCGGCGGCGTGGCATCACCGTTACGGACGATGAAATTCTGCAGGCGGCAAAATTCAACCCGCCTCCGGGACTGATGCAGTCGCCCGATCTTCAGACCGATGGGCAGTTCGATCCCGCCAAGTACCAGCGCTTTCTGACCAGTCCCCTCGCCCGGCAACAGGGGATACTGTACCAGCTCGAGCAATACTACCGCACCGAGATCCCGAAGGAAAAACTCTTCGACCAGGTTGCCGG
>DASSNV010000109.1:0-2391 GCA_035701245.1 Gemmatimonadaceae bacterium
ATCGTCGCGACGATGGTGCCCGCGAGGGCGCACTGCGCGAGTACCGCCTCTGGATTCGCCAGCTCGTTCCAACGACGCAACGCGCGAAAGAACAGCACGGCGAACGCGCCCAGCAGCGCAAGCGTCGGTATGATGCCGCGCTCGGAGATGAACGCGACCCAGTCGCTGCTGGGCCACGGGTTCGCGGTCATGCCATCGTCGGCGAGCGAGCGGTCGTTTGACGGCGCAAATCGCACGTAGCGCACCGGCCAGTTTCCCGGCCCGACGCCAAAGACCGGACTGGACATCGCCATGTGCAGAGAGTTGGTGTACTGCGCGACTCGACCGCGGCCGCTGCCCTTCTTGTAATCGACCATGCCACGCGCGGAGTCGAGATAGGGAGAGTCGCTGTTCCAGTTGAGGGAGTTCGGCATGACGATGGCGACCATCCCACCGATCACCGCGGCAAGGGAGAGCCGCGCAAAGCGCCCGCCGACCAATCCCCCGCGCCAGTATTTGCGCGACGCGATCATCGGTATGAGGAGGATCACAATCGACGCCGCAACGGCAAGCCACGCCGCGCGGGAGCGCGATAGGACCAGTGCCGCTCCGACGACGGCCGCGCCGATGGAACCGAGGAGCGCGCCCATTGGGCGACGGGCGGTAACGGTGCACCAGACCAGACTCGGCAGGCCGATTACGGCGATGTGCGCAACGAAATTCCGGTTGCCGAAAGTCCCGCCCGGAGCGCGATTGGTGCTGAAATAGTCGGTGTCGATCCCGTAGGCCTGCGCGAGGCACAACGCCGCGGTACAGACGGTGGCGATCGCGACGGCCACCATTATTGGGCGGTAGGTCCCGGCGCGGGCGACGGCGCGGGTTCCCCAGAATATGACTGCTCCAGAGATGCTTATTGCCACCGAGCGCTGCGCGACCCAGTGGTTGCCCGCGAACAGGGCCGAGGCGAAGCTCCAGAGCAGGAAGAACGCTATCAGGCCATCGACAATGTCGAAGGTCAAGGACCGCCGGCGGATCACGAGTACGAGCGCGATGATGAGCGCCGCGACGTGAAGCACCAGCTCCTTGGGGACGAAATAGCGATCCAGCTCAAAGAGCTTATACGGAAGCGCGATGATCATTGCAGCGATCACGCCCACCTCGACTACCACTCGTATCAGCCGATCGGACATCCGGGAAATATGCACCGGCCGGGAAGGCGCAAAAAAAGCCCCGCTCGGCGTCGAGCGGGGCTTTCCCCGTGAATCTGATGGGATCTACTCAGGTGCAGACGATCGCGCCGGTCGAGTTGTCGCAGGTCTTGGACGACTGCGAGTGCGTCGCGGTCGCGGTCCAGGTTTGCGGCGGGCCGGCGACGATGGCAGCCGTGATCGTCACGTTCTGCGACGGCGTGAACCCGTTGAGCGGGGTCGTGCTCGTCGCGCTACCAGCGAAGTAGGCGCCGTTGTTGTCAGCGGCGTACTGCTCTTCGTAGGTGGCCAGGTTGCGCAGGTCGGACTTCATCGCCGCGACGTACGCCTTGTCCTTGGTGTTGGCAAACTTCGGAATCGCGATCGCGGCAAGAATGCCGATGATGACGACCACGATCAGGAGCTCGATGAGCGTGAAGCCCTTTTTGTTGGAATTCATGGTTTTCTCGAGATTGGGTACCCTGACAACGTCGGTCAACACGGATGACGGAATGGTGAGTTCAACCTGACGGCAAAGTCATAGTGCCGGGACATCGGCGGTTCCCCGCACTAATCAAAAAAGCTCCGGCGAGACGCCGGAGCTTTTGACTTCAATCGTTGGAGAAAAGCGAACGCCGGATGGGCGACGAAGAACGGCCTGTCGTCAGCGTCGGAACAAGGAGCCGAGCACACCGCCCGATACCCCACGAGCGTTGTTCACCCGTCGGAGCTGCTCGAGCTCGCCCTTGTCGAGCCAGATGCCGCCGCATTCAGCGCACTCGTCGATCTTCACGTGCTCGGCGTGCTGCTCCGACAAATCGCCGCCGCAGCGCGGGCACTTGTTGAGATGCGCGGCTCGCTCCTTCGCTCGCCGCTCGGCGTCGAGCTTGGCGCGCATCTCGTGAATCATCTCGAGGTTTCGCTTGGCGAAGTACTCGTCTTCGTTCCTGCTCGGCTTTTCGTCAGTCGGCATCGCGGCTCCGTCGCTCGGCTGACTGAAATATATAAATCGTCGTCCCCTCCCTGCCGCAAATCATCAACGCGCAAACCAGTAGGTGGCCTTGACGAGGAACACGTTACTGGGACGTCCGAAGATCATCCTCGTCTCGCGGCCGGTGCGGAAGTCACCCTCGAACGGGAGGAAGTCCTCGCGCTGCTGCTGCCACACGAAGAAGATCGCCGAGCCAGGCCGGTACTCCCAGCGCACGACCGCGTTGCCTCTCAG
>DASSNV010000110.1:0-7898 GCA_035701245.1 Gemmatimonadaceae bacterium
GCGTTGGGCGAGCATTGGCGCGCGGTCCTCGTCCTTACTCTTGCGGTGATCATCGGCAAGGTCCTGGCGGTGACGGTTGGCGCGTTCCTGGCCGGCCATGGTAGGCGCACAGCGATCAAAGCCGGAATGAGTCTGGCGCAAATCGGTGAGTTTTCATTCATCATCGCGAGCGTCGGCGTCGCCACCGGAGTGATCGGAAGCTGGATGTATCCCGTCGCGATAGCCGTGTCGGCGATCACGGTTCTCACCACGCCGCTCCTGATAAAGCTGTCGAACCGCGCCGCGGCATCGATCGACCACTGGCTGCCCGAGCCCATCCAGACTGTGGCGACATTGTACGGATCGTGGATCGAGCGGGTGCGGAATGCGCCCCGGGCGCCGACCGAACGGTCTGCCACCAACAGAGTGATCCGGATCATCCTGCTCGATGCGGCGTTGCTCACAGTGCTGGTGATCGGGGTCGATGTCGAGATCGACCGCCTGAGCATGCTGGTTGCCGGTATGCTCGCAACCTCGGTGGAGAGAGTTCGTTTTCTGATCGTGCTCGTCGCCGGTCTGATCGCAGTGCCGCTCATCTACGGCGTGATCACCAGCGCGCGATCGCTCGGGTTGCGCCTCGCCCGACGGGCTTTCGCGGATGCGCAGAAAGGGAAGGTGGATCCGGCAGACGCACCGCGCCGCGCCCTGGTGATTGTGATCCAGATCGCAGTCGTGCTGGCGGTTGGGATTCCAGTGGTCGCTATTACTCAGCCCTTCCTGCCCGCGAATCAGGGCGCGTTCGTCCTCGCCATTCTGACACTGCTGCTTTTGTCGGCTTTGTGGCGCAACGCGGCGAACCTGCAAGGTCACGCGCGCGCCGGCGCGCAGATCATCGCTTCCGCACTGGCGGATCAGATGGCCTCATCGGACGACACGCGGATGGAGCTCCGGACCCTCGACGACATCAACACCATTCTACCGGGACTCGGCGAGCCGGTGGCAATTCGGGTGTCGCCCGAGAGCATCGCCGCCGGAAAGAGTCTGGCGCAGATCAATCTCCGCGGCGCCACGGGTGCCACGGTTCTGGCGATCAGGCGCGGAGACAATCAGATCCCGACACCGCTTGGCCGGCAGGTGATCGACGCCGGAGATGTGCTGGCCGTCGCCGGCTCCCAGGATGCGATCGCAATCGCCCGCGCGCTGTTCTCACCTGACCGTGCGCGATTTGCAAACGATGCAGAGGGCGCAGCGATCCAGGCCGAGCTCGAGGCGCTCAACGACGCGCTACTCACCAAGCCGCGAGCCAGGGGAACCAGCATCCTGCCGTGACCACCTGCAGCGGATTGCGGACTAGCGGCTTCCGCAGCCGTCAGTTCGCAGTTCGCAGAAGTCAGTTTTCAGTTCATAGCCGCAGCAAACAGAAAGGCCGACTCTGCGAGTCGGCCTTTCTGTTCGGGTGGGCCACTACTCTCCTGCGGCTCTGCGTCGCTTGGTGCGCCGCGGCGACGCGGTTTTCTTGCGACTGATCGGTACGACGTTGAGCTCCGCGGCGGGCTCGGCCTCGGCCGGCGCTGCCGGAACGGTGCGAGGCTGCTTGTAGGTGAACCGCTTGCCCTCGTAATTGCGGAAGATCACTTCGTCGTCGGTGATCTGCTCGAGGTACTCCGGCAGGAGCGGAACCTTGCCGCCGCCACCCGGGGAGTCGATCACGAACTGCGGCACGGCCAGGCCCGAGGTCCAGCCGCGGAGCGCTGCCATGATCTCGAGACCTTTCTGCACGGTGGTCCGGAAGTGCTCCCCGCCCGCCACCTGGTCCGCCATATATAGGTAGTAGGGCCGGACCCGCGCCTTCAGCAACTCGTGCATCAGCTTCATCATCACCTTCGGGTCGTCGTTGACGCCCTTGAGCAGTACTGTCTGGCATCCGAGTGAGACCCCGGCGCGCGACAGCCGATCGAGCGCGGCGACCGTTGCCGGCGTCAGCTCGCTCGGATGATTGAAGTGGGTGTTCATGTAGATCGGGTGGTACTTCTGCACCATCTCGCAGAACTCCGGCGTGATGCGCTCGGGGAGGTGCGAGGTGATGCGGCTGCCGAGCCGGATGATCTCGATGTGCGGGATCGCGCGCAGCTGCTGGAAGAAATACTCCAGCCTGCGATCGCTCAGCATCATCGGGTCGCCGCCGCTCATGATGACGTCGCGGATCTCGGTGTGCTCCCTCAGGTACTGGAACGCCGAGTCGAACTGGTTGAGCGGAATCTTCTCCGGGTCGCCGACCTTGCGTCGGCGGGTGCAGAACCGGCAGTACGACGCGCACACGGGACTCACCAGAAAGAGTGCCCGGTCGGGATAGCGATGCGTGATGTTCGGCACCGGGGAATCGCCGTCCTCGTCGAGGGAGTCGATCACACCATCGACGATGTCGAGCTCCTCGACGGTCGGGACGTATTGATTCCACATCGGATCTCCCACTTCCTTGATCTGCTCGTACGCAGCAGGAGTGAGACGCATCTGGAAATTGTCGAACGCCGGCTTCAGGGCTTCGACGTCGATGACGTCGTGCCCGAACTTGTCCGCCAGCTTCTCCAACGTGGCGATGCTTCGATCCCTGATGATTTGCTGCCAATCGCTCATGCTTGCACCACTCCGGCCCCGATTGGGGCGCTATAGATGATCGGTACTTCCCTTCAACCCAGGCCGGACAGCCTGAGCGTCTTCACCCACCGGTCCGCGTAATTGTCCGCGCGCTTCGCGAGGGCGTGGTCGCAGATTTTCCGAATCAGGTCGGAATAACCGATGGTTGCGGCGCCGGCCATACGGGCGAGGCCCGCGGTCGGCGATATGTCGGGGTTCGCGTTCACTTCGAGCAGCCACGGCCGCCCGGACTGGTCGATGCGGAAATCGCAGCGTCCGTAGCCTTCGCCACCGGCGACGGCCCACGCCGCGCGCGCGATGACCGCGAGCTCATTGGCCAGATCTTCGGGGAGGTCCGCCGGGCAATTCGGCTTGGCGCCGAGATCTTCATCGCTGCCGGTCTCCCACTTCGAGCGGTAAGAGACGATGTGCCACATGCCCTGCGGCATCTCGCCAAAATCGATCTCGGCGATCGGAAGAACCTCGTCACCGAGTATTCCAACGTTGACCTCACGGCCGTCGACGAAACGCTGAACGAGCACTTCGTCCCAGCCTTCGAACATTGCTTGGACGCGGGCGGACAGCGCGCGCATGCTGCGGACGACTGAACGCTGCTCGATGCCGACCGATGCGTCCTCGGCGACGGGCTTGCAGATGGCGGGGAATCCGACGCTCGTTATCTCCTCACCGCGCTTGACGTGGGTCCAGCGTGGAACCGGCAAGCCGGCGCGGTCGAGCACGCCGTTAACGACGTTCTTGCGCAGGGTGAGCGCTGTCGTCCAGCTGGAGCTGCCGGTAAACGGCACTCCGATCAGCTCGAGCACCGAGATGACCATCGGCTCGTAGATCGCTTCGCCGTCGATGCCTTCGCAGATATTGAAGACGAGATCGAACTTTCCCTTGCGGACACGCTCGACCCAGCGCCCGTCGTTGCTGACCGGAACGCGGACGACCTCTTCGGCCCAATCGAGCAGCGCGCTCTCCACCGCCTCGATCGACTCGAGCAGCTGGATCTCCGGAGCTTTTCCGAGTGCCGAAAGTCCATCGAACAACAGGGCAATTTTCATCGCGACTGTCTCCTCCTCGCTGTCGTGGCTGCGGATGTCACGATCCGCTCGCTGCCAGCGCCGGCTCGATCGGAGCGGACGCGGCACGCGAAGCGGATCTGGTGAGAGGGACACCTTGCCGCGCTGCGGCAAACTTCAAACAGCTTTGAATCAGCTCGTCGTATCCGATCCCCGCCGCGCGGGCGGCTTTGGGAAGGCACGAGTTCTCTGCCGGGTCGGGCAGAATTCCCGGCAATGGATTTACCTCGAGCACGCTCGGATTGTCCCTCGCATCCAGGCGGACGTCGATCCGCGCCCAGTCGCGACAGCCAAGCACCCTGAACGCGTCGAGGGTAACCCGCTCGATGGACGCCTGGAGGTCCTTGGTGATACGCGCCGGGCACTGGAAGATGTCGAGCGGTTTTTCCGGCCGGTCCCAGACGAACTTGGCGTCGTAGCTGTAGATCGGCGCGGCGCCTTGGGGCAGCGTCGAAAAATTCATCCCGACGATCGGGAGCACTGTCGCCTCGTCTCCGTTGCCGAGCACCGCACAGGTGAACTCGGCGCCGGGGAGGAATTCTTCCACCAGGACTGCCTGATGGTAGTTCTCGAGGAGGAACTCGACCTGGCGGAACAGCTCGTCGCGATCGCGGCAAAGGTTCCTGTCGGTGATTCCCTTCGAGGATCCCTCGTGGACCGGCTTCACGAAAAGCGGAAAGGCGAGCTTTGCGACGTGATAGAGGTCGGCGAGCTTTTCGACGACGGCGAACTTCGGCGTTGGAATTCCGTGGAAGCTGAGGGTCTCTTTGGTTCTCGCCTTGTCGAGGCAGAGCGTCAGGGTGAACGGATCGCTGCCGGTGTACGGGATTCCGTAGAACTCGCAGATGGCGGGGACGTGGGCCTCGCGATTCACGCCGTTCGAGCCTTCGGCGATGTTGAAGACGATGTCGGGCTTTGCCTGCCGGAGCTTCTCCGGAAAATCTTCCGTCGCCTCGAGGCGAACGACTTTGCCGAGCTGGGAGAGCGCGGATTCGACGGCATCGATGGTGGCGGGGTTGTCCCACTCCGCGAATTCATCGCGGGCGATCAGCTCAGCGACCGAGAGATCTGAGATTCTACTGGGAGGTTCTTCATCGGGACGCGGAAGCTCCCCGTCTTGCTGACGGCCGCCCTCTGGAAGTGGGCTGGCGAGCTCTGTCGGCTCGGGCTTTTGGTTGTAGGCGAGTCCGATGAGAGTCATCGACACCTACAGAAAAACGCGTGCGCGATTCATGGGGTCGAGTATATAAACGTCGACGATGCTGCGCAATAATTATTCCGGAGTTCGGAAAAAATTTTTTCAGCCGGAATTTTTTTTCGGCGGAAAAAATTTCCGAGGCGGAGAAAAAATTCCTGGAAGGAGAGATTCGTCCGGAAGCTAGACCTTGTGATAAACGATCCGCGCGGCCTCTCGCCTGTCGTCAGCCTTATAAATCTCGAAGTCCGAAAAAAAGGCGGGCGTCTCCTTCTGAAGAAGCTTGAGCATCGCCACCGCGCAGCGACGGATCTCCAGCTCGGCGCCCTCGCTCGAGCGAAGCTCCAGCATCGTCCGCCACGCCCGCGCGTTGGCGGTGACCACGATCTTGGTCTCGGTGGAGTTCGGTAGAACTCCCCGCGCCGCCTCTCTCGCCATCTTGCGGCGATGGACCTTATCGCCGACCCACGCGTATCGCTCCATGAGGTGCTCGACGAGCCGCACGTAGCTTCGCTGTGCCTCCTCGATCTGGGCCCGCCATTCCTTCTCGAGCGCTTCATCGCCGACGATCGCCGGTGGCACCACGAAGTTCGCTTCTGACTCGTCCACGTAACGCTGACTGAGCTGACTGTAGGCGAAACCGGCGCGATGCCGGACCAGCTCGTGGGTCAGTGACCGGCTCACGCCCTCGAGAAGGAGAGAGTAGTTGGCGTGCTCGAGGACGCTGCCGTGTCCCTGCTTCTTGATGTTCTCGAGATACTCGCGGGTCGGCCGGCTCGCCGGATTCTTCTGACTCATGTAACAGAGCCGGCCGGCGAACTCCGCCAGCCGTTCTCCATCGGTGCTCTCCCCAAGCCATCGGACCTGCAGGTGTGCCGGCTCCAGAAAGGTCGGCCGGGCAAGAAGACTCAGGACGGGCTCTGTATAAATCAAAAGAGTTCGCGGTCGAGGGTGAAAGGCGGCAGAAAGCTAAGACGGTCAGCCGATCAGCGACAGCCGGAAGCGATCGTACGCTCGATCCTTAACGACAGCGTCGAGAGCAGCCCGCGCTTTCTCGGGGAGCGGAGGAAGCGCAGGATCGTACTTCACGTCTCCAATCGGCTTCTGTTGCGGCAGCGGTACCTTGACCCCGGGATTGAAAATGTTGGCTGGGTCGAACGCGGTCTTCACCAAGCCGAAGGCGCGGATGGCCTCCTTGTGCCAGACGCGCAGCAGCACGGGCGTTCTGACTCGTCCGTCGCCGTGCTCGCCGGTGAGCGTTCCGCCCAGAACACGCGTCAGTCCAACGACGTCCTCGAAAACAGCCATCACCTTCTTCCGCCAGTCAGGCTGCCTCACGTCTACAAGCGGATTGACGTGGACGTGGGCATCGCCGGCGTGGCCAAAGATCACCCCGCTCACCTCACGCTTGGCGAGCGCGTTGCGCACGCCCTCCACATAGTCCGGCAGCTTCGGCAGCGGCACCGCGCCATCCTCGATGAACTGCATCGAGATCGAGTGCTCGAGCGTCGACAGGATCGGACTCGCGGCGTGCCGCAGCTTCCACAGCTCGCTCTCTGTCTCGGGTGTCAATGCGACATCTACGCCCTTGGCGCCAGCCGCGCGAAACGCCGCAGCGAGACGCTCCGCCGTCGCAGCCGCCGCATCGCTGGACTCACCTTCGACCTCGGCCAACAGAATCGCGGCGGCACCTTCGATCCTCGGTTTCAGCTTTTCGTCGATGCCATTCGGAGGTCCTGACGAAGCGTAGGCGAGAAAAGTCCGGTCGAGCAGCTCACATGCGCTGGCCCCAGCCTCCACCGCTTTGGTCGCAGCGGCGGTCGCGGTCTCAAGGGTTGGAAAGGATCCGAGCACGCTGCTCGTCGCGGCGGGAAGCGGAGACAGCTTGAGCTGAACGCCGACGACGATCACGAGCGTGCCTTCGCTGCCCACCAGCAAGTCGATCAGATCAGCGTCGGTGGCGTATTCATGGATGGCGTAGCCCGACGACTCCTTCCGCACACCTAGATGCACGATCGGATGCCGGGTATCAGCAGCGACGATCTCGCCGTGCACGTCCCGCAGAAACCGATTCAATACTTCAACCCGCCTGGGCGCGGGCTCACCCCTGGTGATCACCTCGCGGTCGCCGTTGCTGAACACGCAGTCGAGGGCGTTCACCCAGGCGCGGGTGGCGCCGTAGCGGAGTGAGTGCGGGCCCGCCGCGTTGGTCGCCACCATTCCGCCGAGCGTGCAGAAGGCGCCGCTCGACGGATCGGGAGGAAAACGCAGACCTTTTCGTCGGGCCGCTACGTCGAGCGTGGTCCACAAGACGCCGGGTTCGGCCCACACGGTCCGCTCGCGCTCGTCGATGCGGCTGAGATGATTGATGCGCGATAGGTCGACGACTACTCCGCTTCCGATCGCACCCCCCGCCATGCTGCTCCCGGATCCGCGGGGAATGAGCGCGGTACCCGTCTCCGCCGCCCATTTGACGAGCGACACCACGTCTTCGGCGTCCACTGGAACGGCGACGGCGGCTGGAATTGCGCGGCCGATCCCTGCCGCCTCGGAGTAAACGGCGCGCGCCAGCTCGTCTTCCCGAAAGTAGCCGCGAAAGTTTGGACGGCTCACGTGTGCCTGCCGCCGCGGCGGTCCTTCACCGTCCCCGCGAGCTGTCGCTTACAACCCGAGCGCATTGACCCGTGGCGGATTGGACGAATAATCGTAGAATCCCTTGCCCGATTTCTTGCCCAGCATTCCAGCGAGCACCATCCGCTTCAACAACGGCGGCGGTGCATAGCGCTTGTCGCGATACTCGGTAAACATGATCTCCGCGATCTTGTACGCGGTGTCGAGGCCGACGAAATCGAGCAGGGTGAACGGGCCCATCGGATAGCCGGCGCCGAGCTGCATGCCCTTGTCGATGTCCTCGACTGAGGCGACGCCGGACTCGAGCGCGTTGATGGCGTCGAGCATGTAGGGGATGAGCAGCAGGTTCACGATGAAACCCGAGCTGTCGCGGG
>DASSNV010000111.1:0-10484 GCA_035701245.1 Gemmatimonadaceae bacterium
GCGCGTTTCGCCCGCTCGCCGTTGACCTCGACCTTTCCCGTCTCGATCGCGGTCGCGGCAATCGCGCGGGTCTTGAAGAACCGCGCTGCCCACAACCATTTGTCGAGGCGGACCTTCTCGAGCTCGTCTGAAGTCATTTTCGTTGCCCACGGCGAGGCTGCGGAGTCAGAAAGGTAAGGGACAACCCTCCCCGGCAGGGAGCGTCAGTGGCGCAAGACGATTGGTCGACTCAACTAAAAAAGATCGAGCGGGAGTTCGAAGGATTGCCGCCCGAGCCTTCACGCGCTTTCAAGAAAATGCAAAGCGAGGAGGAGCGACGCGCCCAGGAGCGAGCGCAGCAGCGCGCGGCGATGTTCAGCGGCGCCGCCCGGCTCGTTCTCGTCGCCGCGCTCGGCGTTGCGCTGGCGCTCTGGCCCTACGAACGCGAGTGCGGCTCGGGGTTGTTCGGTTTTCTGGGCGTCGAGTTGATGATCGTCATCGGCGGCATCTGGGTGGCGTTCACGACGTGGCGCTACCGGCTGCCGCGGATGCACATCGTCTCGCTGTTCATCATTCTCGGCGGACTGACCCTCCTCGCCGCCGAAGTCCTGCCGAGGATCGGATACGCGAGCGTGGATCCAAAGCATCCGCCGAGCTTCATGTGCTCTGACGTCGAGAACGCGCAGCCCCAGCCAACTGCGACAGGATTGCGCGTTCCGGATGTTGCGGCTTCACGCGTTCACGGCGTCGCCACCTCGCTCGAGAGCCGCTGGCAGTCCAGGACCGAGGAGCTCGCTAAACAGTTTCAGCCGCAGAAAGCTGCGTTAGTGCGGCTCGAGCGGCCGGAGCTGTTGGCGCGGTAAGTTGACATCTCGGCGTCTGCGGCCCGGGCGCTTCGGCATTAGATCCTTACGAAGCGGCCGGGTACGACAACCCGGATCGGTGTCGCGGTCCTGAACCGGATCGGTGACGCGGTCTTCAATCGGATCGGTGACGCGGTCTTGAATCGGATCGGTGCCGCAGTCCTGAACCGCAGCGGCCTCGCCATCTCGATCCTGTTCGGCAGCTCCCGGAGTCGCTCTCGCAGCATCGGTTCCATGTCCCGCATCAGCGGCTCAATGCGCTCCCGCAGCATTGGCATCTCGGGGCCGAACATCATCGCGCCCCCGCCCGGTCCCTCGAACCGCATCATCCCGCCCATCCCGGGCATCCCGGGCATCAACATGCGGTTCCCAAATCGCATCACATCGCTGGCTCTGCCCGCGGTGACCTGGACGTCGCGGATCCTGCCGTTCGACCACACTCTCAGATTTACTTTACTGCCTGGCGTCAGTTTCTGGACTTCGCGGGTCAGCCGGTGCGCCGCCAATCCGCTGGTGTAGGAATCTTCCGTGTCGGCGGCCGAAGTCTTCAGATCGACGCCGTTGATCGACACGATTCGATCTCCCTCGATAATCCCGGCCGTCTCAGCAGGACCTTTTGGCGTCACCGCATCGACAAATACGCCGAGTGTGTCGCGCTTGCTGCCGGTGGAACGGACTTCGATGCCGAGCGCCGCGCGCTTCGACATCGCTGAGTCGACGGTGTAAATGAGCCGCCGCGCTCGCGTAGAATCACCCGGCCCGATGTAAAGGCGGCACTCGACGCGGCCGCCGGGATAGGTGGTGCACGCAGAGTCTTTCTTGGCGGGCGCAACCTGGGCGCCCAGGCCGGACGCAGCGAGCGCCGCGCCTGAAACGAGCAGTAACGCTTTCATCTGATCTCCATATCGTGGTTCTGTGGGATAGGACATCGATGCCGGGCGGAGGGTTGCCCAAATGGGTGCAAAAGCGGCCCGGCACGGCGATATTGAGTAATGTCCACGACGCTCGAGCCCCGCGAGGCGCCGCCAGGCAACCGGACGATCGATCTCCATTCGTTCGAGCACCACTGGCAGGACGAAGCCGACGCCGCGTATCTGTACCGATTGCTCGCCGACGCCGAGCCCGATCCGAAAAAGAAGGAGATCTATTCCCGCCTCGCGGATGTCGAAGACCGTCACGTAGTCGTCTGGGCAGAACTCCTCAATCACCACGGCCATCCGCCGCCGAAATTCCGGCCCAGCGGTCGCGCGCGACTGCTCGCGGCATTAGGTCGCTGGTTCGGCCCGGGTTTTCTCCTGCCGATGCTGCTCGAGGAAGAGGGTCGCGAGGTCAAGGCGTATCTCGACATGCACCGCGAGACTCCGCGCGGCGCGCCGGGCGGCGCCGAGGCGCTGCTGCTCGCGCGCGAATCCGCCGACCACGCCACCACTCTCGGCGAACTGGCGGGCAAGGGGTCCGAGCCCTGGCACAAGACCGAGTCGGGCGGATTCCTGCGCAACGTCGTGTACGGATTCAACGACGGACTCACCGCGAACTTCGGTCTGGTCGCCGGCGTCATCGGCGCGTCGGCGGCGAATCCGCACCAGGCTGTAGTCGTCGCTGGCGTCGCTGGCCTGATCGCCGATGCGTTGTCGATGGGCTCGAGCGGGTATCTCGCGAGCAAGAGTGAGCGCGAGGTTTACGACTACGAGATCTCGATGGAGAAAACCGAAGTCGAGCTGATGCCCGAAATCGAGCGCGACGAGCTGGCGGTGATCTATGAAGCGAAGGGCATGGATCGCGAATCAGCGCATTCGCTCGCGACCCAGATCATGGCCGATCCCGGGCTGATGTTGAAGGAACAGGTCCAGGAGGAGCTCAAGATCGGTGAGCTCGGTATGTCGCCGCTCCGCGAGGGGTGGCTGACGGGCATGGCGACCGCATTCGGCGCCGCGATTCCTGTATTTCCGTTCCTCGTCTGGCACGGAACGACGGCGATCGTGATCTCGTTCACGATCTCCATGCTCTCGCATTTCCTCGTCGGCGCCGCGCGGTCGGTCTTCACCGGCCGCAGCGCGTTCCGGTCCGGACTCGACATGTTCGTCGTCGGAGTCGGAGTCGCGGCGGTCGGCTACTTCGTCGGTGGCTGGATCGGCAAGCTGATCTAGATCGCGTACTCCGCAACCGCTCCCCGCGGCGCCGATCTCAGGCGGAGGACCATCGCTCCCGCGCCGAAGATCGCGGCGATGATGGTCAGGATCGGTCCGAGCACAGGAATCAATCCGACGATCGCGACGATCAGGCCCCCGACCAGCGCGCTGTAGATCGCTCCGCTCCGACCCGGCTTCGCGCGATCGCCGAGGATTTTCTTGCCCAGCCACAGCGCGACCGGCAGATCGCCCATGAAGTTGATCGCGAACCATGCGGCCACGGCGACGATGGCCAGCGGAAGTCCGATGAAGGTGATGGCGGCGATGACCGCGAGCACGGGGACGAGGCAAGCCCACGCCAGTCCCGCCAGTCCTGCGCGCACCGGCCGCTGGTAAAGCGTTTCAGCGGATTCCATCGCGAAACGCGGGAAGATCGCGACCACGATCACACCGGCGATCACGAAGCCGAGCAGCCAAAGCAGCCCACGCAGGCCGCCCTTCGCCCGCGGAGGGAGCGCGGTAATGGTCCCCGCGACCTTGGCGGCGGGATCGATTCTGACTTTGCTCTTGTCGACGCGATAGCGAAGGCTGCCCGCTATCTGCGCGCGCGGACCGAGAGTCAAGCCGCCCGCGGTGACCTCGACGTCACGGCCAACCGGACCGTTGATGGTCACGTTGCCGCCCGACGCGAGCAGTCCGCCGCGCACGGTTCCGGTTATGGTTACGTTGCCGCCGGTGATATATGCGTTGCCGCTGACGACTCCAGCCGAATCGAGGCTGACGTCTCCGCCGGCGATGGTCGCGTTGCGGTCGACGCCGGCGGTAACGTGTATCTCACCGCCCGCCGCGCGCACTGATCCGTGGACGTGGCCGGCGATGGTCTGATTCCCTCCGGCTCCCAGATAATCGCCGCCCGCGGTTCCCTCAAACCTGGTGTCGCCGCCGAAGAGAATGGCGTCACCCGGGACGCTGTCGAGCGCTCGCACGAATGGCGAGCCGCCGGCCATCACTACATCGTCGCCGTTGCGCATCATCCTGCCCTCCCCGCCGAAGCATGCCAAGATCGATGCGAGGGCAACCAGGACTGCAGCCATCGACAGCGGGGAGCGGGTGCGAAACATTGGCGGTCCTCCGGCGGGCCACGGAATTGTGCGCGATGCGGGAATGTTTTGCGCCGGGGGCGGTCACGCAAGCAGGAAATTCCCGATACCTTCAGCACATGCCGCGGTCTGGTGCGGCGCCACCGGATTTTGCTACCATCATTGATGCCTCCACGCCCATACATTCTCGCTGAAACGAACTGGAAGTCGGTGAAGGAAACCGCCTTCGAAGTGGCGATCCTCCCCTGGGGAGCCACCGAGCCCCATAACCTTCATCTCCCCTACGCGACGGATAATTTCGAGAGCGCGGCGGTCGCCGAGCGCGCGGCGGAGTTCGCCTGGAAGAAGGGCGCGAAGGTGATCGTTCTGCCGAACGTTCCGTTCGGGGTCAACACCGGCCAGCTGGATCTGCGGCTCACGCTCAACATGAATCCCTCGACGCAGCTCGCGGTGCTCAGTGATCTGGCAACTGCGCTCGCCGGTTACGGCATCGGAAAGCTTCTCATTCTGAACAGCCACGGCGGCAATGATTTCAAGCAGATGATTCGCGAGCTGCAGCCGAAGCTCGATCTGTTCATCTGCTCGATCAACTGGTGGACGTGCGTGAAATCCGCCGATTTCTTCGACGAGCCCGGCGATCACGCCGGTGAGCTGGAGACCAGCCTGATGATGGTGATGCAGCCCGATCTGATCAGGCCGTTGTCGGAAGCCGGGCCCGGCAAAGCGAGAAAATTCCGTATCGCGGGCCTCCGCGATGGCTGGGCCTGGGCGCCGCGTCAGTGGACCAGTGTCACCGACGATACGGGCACGGGTAATCCATTCGCGGCGACGAAGGAGAAGGGCGAGAAGTTTTTGAGTGCCGTGACGGAGAGGATCGGGGGGTTTCTCGTCGAGCTGGCCGCCGCGGACAGGCAGGATCTTTACTCGTAGGACAACTGCAAAGAAGACTACCGGCGGGCGGCGGAGGGCGGGCCGGCGGGCGGCCCGGAGCTCGCTTCCTAAAGACTAAAAGAAGACTACCAGCTAATGGCGGTGAGCGGAGCGGCTAGGGGCTCCGAGCGCTTGTTTGATAACAGCACTCCATCCGCAGCGCTGTCTTTCATCCAACCCACATGCTCGGTGCCGCCAGCCGCTCCGCCCCAAGCCCCTAGCTGGTAGTCTTCCTTGATATCTCGGAATCAAGCCCCGAGCCGCCCGCCGGCCCGCCCTCCGCCGCCCGCCGGTAGTCTTCTTTGCTTTTCCAACGCCCGAAGAGCTAGACGACGATGTTGATCAACCGCCCCGACTTGAAAATCACCTTCTTCGGCGGTCCCGCGACGAACTTCGCCACCGTCGGATCAGCGAGCGCCGCGGCGAGCGCACCCTTTTCCTCGATGTCCGTCGCCACCATCAAGCGGCCGCGCAGCTTGCCGTTCACCTGCACCACCAGCTCGATCGTATCGTCGGCGGCAAGCTTCGGATCGTAGCTCGGCCACGCCGAGTCGAACACGCTGCCACTGCCTCCGGTTTGCTCCCACAGCTCCTCGGCGAGATGCGGGGCGAACGGCGACACCAGGGGAATCAGGGGCAGCACTTCGTCGCGGTGCGGAGTTCGCTCGCCCTTTCGCAGAGCGTTCATGTACTCCATCATCGCCGCGACCGCGGTGTTGTAGCTGAGACGCGGGATGTCCTCGCTGACCTTTCGGATGGTCTGGTGCAGCTTGCGCATCACCGCCGGGTCCGCCGTTCCCTCTGACGACATGCCTTGCACCGACGCGAACAGACGGTCGAGAAACCGTCGCGTGCCGGAGATGCTCGCGTCCCTGAAGTCGCCACCCTGCTCGTAGGGACCCAGAAACATGAGGTAGGTGCGGAACGCGTCGGCACCCGCTGTCTCGATGTACTCATCGGGATTCACGATATTGCCCTGGGTCTTCGACATCTTCGCGCCCTCGCGAATGATGTGACCGTGGGCGCGGAACTTGGTGAACGGCTCCTCGAAATCGAGCCGCCCGCCGTCGTGCAGTACCATCGTGATGAACCGCGAGTACAGCAGGTGCAGCACTGCGTGCTCGTTGCCCCCGATGTACGAGTTCACGGGCAGCCATTTCTTCGTGATGGCCGGATCGAACGGCACATCGTCGCGACCGACGCTAGGATACCGCAGAAAGTACCAGGCGCTGTCGAGGAAAGTGTCGGACACATCGGTCTCACGACGTCCCGTCGCCCCACACTTCGGGCAATCGACCTCGTACCACTCCTTGTGACGCGCGAGCGGCGACACTCCCGAATCATCGGGCTTGAAATCCTCGATGAACGGCAGCAACACCGGCAGATCCTTTTCGGGAACCGGCACCGTGCCGCATTTCTCGCAGTAGATGATCGGGATCGGCGGGCCCCAATAGCGCTGCCGCGAGATGCACCAGTCGTGCAGCCGGTAGTGCACCACCGGCCTGGCCGACCCGGCCTTCGCCAGCATCTCGACGATCGCCTTCTTGCCCGAATCGACGGTGAAGCCGTCGAACACTCCCGAGTTGACGAGGGTGCCCGATTCACATTCCGTGAAAGCTTCGTGCAGCGGCGTGTTGGCGTCCTCGCGCTCGCCGCACACCACCCTCACAATCGGCAGCTCGAACTTCGTCGCGAACTCGAAGTCACGAGCGTCGTGGCCGGGCACACCCATGATCGCGCCGGTGCCGTACTCCATCAGCACGTAATCGGAAATCCAGATCGGGATTTCTTTGTTCGTCGCCGGATTGATCGCGTACGACCCGGTGAAGACGCCCGTCTTCTCCGTGCTCGTCTTTCTGGCGACCAGGTCCTGCTTCTTGGTCTTCTCACGGTACGCGTCGACGCGCTTCTTCTCGCCGGGATCCGTCAGGCTCTCGACGAGCGGATGCTCGGGGGCGAGCACCAGATAGGTCGCGCCATAGATGGTGTCGGGTCGGGTCGTGAAAACGCGAATCTCGCAATCGCCGCCGCCCACCTGCTTCGTCTCGAAGGCGATCTCGGCGCCGTCCGACTTGCCGATCCAGTTTCGCTGCGCGGTCTTGGTGGTCTCAGACCAATCGATGTGATCCAGATTCTCCAGGAGTCGCGGCGCGTAGTCGCTGATGCGGAAGAACCATTGCTCGAGCAGGCGTTGCTCGACGGGCGTGCCGCACCGCTCGCATACGCCACCCGAGACGACCTGCTCGTTGGCAAGCACGGTCTTGCAGCTGGGACACCAGTTGACAGCCGCCTGCTTCTTGTAGGCGAGGCCGCGCTCGAACAGCTGCAGGAAAAGCCACTGCGTCCACTTGTAGTAATTCGGGTCCGTCGTGTTGACGCGATACCGCCAATCCACCATCAGACCCGCGCTCTCCAGCTGGCGCTGGAAATTCGCGATGTTCTTCGGAATCAAATCCATCGGATGCTGCCCTACTTTGAGCGCGTAGTTCTCCGAATGAATCCCGAAGGCGTCGTACCCGAGCGGCTCGAACACGTTGTGTCCCATGAGCCGCTGGAATCGTCCATAAATGTCGTTCCCCGTGAACGCAAAAAGATTCCCGACGTGGAGTCCTTCGGCGGACGGATAAGGGAACATCATCAGAGCATAGAACGGCCGTTGCGCACGCTGCAGGTCGGTGTGGTTCGTCCCACGCTCCTGCCAGATGCGCTGCCACTTCCGCTGAATCGCGATTGGATCGTGCGCGATCACGGGTGGAGAGAGCGGATCGTCCTGTGTTGCAGAGTTGTCCATCTGTACAAAGTAGCTGTTGAGCGACGCAGTTTCATCTGCGGATGCTCGACCCGCAGCTCCACAATTGCTCCCCGAGATGACAGCAACACCGCTTCCTGTCGCGTCGCGCTCCGCTTCCGGCTTTCTAAAGCCTGTCTTCACCGCTCTGCAGCGGCGTGCGCTCAGGACCAGCATCCTTTTCGGCTCGGTGTTCCTCATCGGACTGGGCGCGATTCTCTGGCAGATCTACCGCCTGATTCCCGCCGCCGCGCTGCAGGCCGTGCTCGCCGTCGATGGAGTCGTGATGGCGTTCGGAATCGCGTTCCTGTGGATCGCGGTGGCGCTCGCAACAACTATCACCGCGGCGCTGATCTTCGTCCGGCAGCACGTCACCGGTCCTGCCGCCGAGCTCGCCCGCACCCACGAGGCGATTGCGCGGGGCGACCTCTCCAGCACCTATAATCCGACGGCATCGAATCAGGCGGTCGATCGTCTCAGTCGCTCGACGACTTCGATGCTCAACGAGCTGCGATCGGTTGCGGGACGCATGAAGGCATCCGCTGAGGCCAACAACACGCTGGCAGCGACGATCGCCAGGACTTCGATCAGCGCGGCGGTCTCAGCGCGCGAAGCAGCGGTGACAACGACGTCTCTGACGGACGATGCGATTGGCCGCGAGCGAGCGATCAAGGAAGTGACCCAGGAATCAGCGAAGCTGATGGAAATCTCGGGCGACCTTCGCGAAGCTGCTCAGGAAGGCCTGCGCCGCGACAAGGCTCTTCGTCAGCTGGCGCGCGACAATCGCGTCCGGCTCGAGAGAACGAGCAGCTCTCTGCAGTCCCTCGCTTCCGATGCCCTGGAAAGCGCGGAAGGCATCGACGCAATGTCGAAGGCAGTCGACGAGATCGGTGCGTTCCTTGTGCTGGTGCAGAAGATCGCGCGCCAATCGAAGCTGCTGGCGCTGAATGCGGCAATGGAAGCAGCCCGCGCCGGCGAGCAAGGCCACGGCTTCGCGGTCGTCGCCAGCGAAGTTCGCCGTCTCGCAACGAGCTCGGCCGAGGCGGCACAGCGGACGACGTCCCTCGTTCAGGAAATGCTCGACAGTGTCAGCCACTCGCGCGAATCAACAGCCCGCACGCTCGCGACCGTCGAGCAGGTTCTAGAGGCGACCCGCGCCGGCCGTCAGTCGCTCGCCCGGGTCGAAGAAGGCACCGTCGAGGGCGAGGGTCTCAGCGGCCGCATCGAGATCGCTGTTCGCGAGTCCAACGAGCTGATCACCGACATGACCCAACGACTCGCCGAGCTCTCACGGGGCAGCGGCTCGTTCTCGCGCGCGATTCAGGGCGTTGCCGAGGCAAACGAAGCGCACCACAAGAACGTCGCCGAGATCGCTTCGACGGCAACCGAGCTGTCCGACGAAGCGAAGCGCCTGTCAGAGGTCGTGCGCACCTTCAAGCTCGGCGACAGCTGACCTCCGGCATCGCGGGTCGCACCGACCGCGCGAACTTGTAGGGCATCGGCAGGAGTCGCGCGCCGCTCGCATCGGCGACGGCATACTGATAACCCTCGTACGCGCTCGCCGAGCCGAACCTTCCATCCTTGGACACCGCGTAAAACTGCAGATCGAACAGCGGACGACCGTTGGCGTCGAGCAGCCGCCGCTCGGTCATCGCCAGCACACGATCGATGGTGCGCATGCACGCTTCCTGGGGTGAGGAGCCCTGGCGCATGAATTCGACGGTGAGGAACGCGCCGCAGACTTTGATGTTCGCCTCGCCGCGTCCGGTCGATCCCGCCGCGCCAACGGTGTTGTCGCAGTACTGACCGGCGCCGATGATCGGCGAGTCTCCGACGCGGCCTGGCACCTTCCACGACAGTCCACTGGTGGTGGTGACGGAGGAGATGTCGCCCGCCGCGTTCACCGCGTTCATGTTGATGGTGCCGGTGGTGAATTTGACATGAAGCGGATCATCGTACGCAATCGCGCCTCGCGCCTCCCCCCTTCCCGCATCCCCCATCCCTCGTCCCGCCTGCTCGGGGTCCAGCCAGTTATCCGACGGATTGAGGCACGCCTTCCAGCGCATCCAGTCCCGGCGGCTCTTCTCGGTAAGGAGATTCTGCTCCTTGAATCCCATCTCGAGCGCGAACTTCTTGGCGCCGGCGCCGACGAGCATGATGTGATCGGTGTAGTCCATCACCGCTTTGGCTACCAGGGACGGCGTTGCGATGTCCTCGAGCGCGCCGACGGCGCCCGCCCGCCTGGTCGGCCCGTGCATGCACGATGCATCGAGCTGGACGACGCCATCTTCGTTGGGCAGGCCGCCGAGCCCGACAGATTGATCTTCGGGATCGAGCTCCTGGATATTGACGCCGGCGATGATCGCGTCGAGGGTATCGGCGTTCTGGCGGGTGATCATGTCGTACGCGCGCGCGACACCGCGGATGCCGTTGGCCGAGGAGACTATCACCGGCCGACCGGCGAAGCCTGCGTGGCGCGGCGGCGTCGCGGTGAGTGCCTCCGCTCTCGCTTCCCTGTCGAATGCCACGCCCGCCGCAGCAGCTGCTCCAACACCAAGAAATTTGCGTCGAGAGATTTCCATTTTGTCTCCGGGGTGGACGGGGATCGAGGCCTGCGACCAACTGCATCGATAATTGCTGACTAACTGGAAAACGGAGAACCGCAAAGCTTGTGGTCCGAGTTTACAGTTAGTCA
>DASSNV010000112.1:0-18908 GCA_035701245.1 Gemmatimonadaceae bacterium
CAAGCGCTCCAGGAAGCAGGATTTGGTGCCGACCTCGCCGCCTGCGCGGAAGTGGACTCCTACCCTGTGGTTCCCATCTACCAGGACCGGCAAATCACCAAGCTCGGACCGGAACGGGCACGATAAGCCCTCGAGCTCCGCGCTCGCCCGCGAGATTCGCGGGATCGTCCTGCTGTTGTTCGGGATCTTTCTCGCCGGCGCGCTTGCGGCTGAGGGGTACACCCAGCTCCACGGCAACGGCAACGTAAGAGGGAATTTCGGCTGGGTCGGCGCGCTGCTCGCGCACCCGATCGCGCTCCTGCTCGGCTGGCCTGCCGCCGCGATCCTGCCACTCGCGCTCGCCGCCCACGCCCTGCGTCTCTTCGGCCGGCTCGGCGAGCGCAAGGACCGCTCGTGGATGGTGTTTCTGCTGGGCATGGTGGTGTGGCTGCCAGTGGTGTTTGGTTTAGCGGGAGGCGGGAAGCGGGAAGCGGGACTGCTCGCGGGGATTTGGGGCGACTTCGCCGCGTTTTATCTGCTGCAGTTCGCCGGCTCGGTCGGCGCGTGGATTCTGATTGCGATCAGCCTCAGCATTTTGATGGCGGCGACGCTGTCGTGGAATCCGATCCGGGTGATCGTCGCCAAGCGCGTTCGCACCCTGGATTCTGTCGCCGCGGCGAGTGCCTCGGATCGCGCCGGACTCGATCCTTCCAACGAGATCGTCGTCCCGGCGCCCGACAAGGCGGCGAGCGTAGTCTCGGCGACGCTGCTCGAGCCCGAGCCGGAAGAGATGCCCCAGATCGACCACTCGCTGATGCAGAACGCGCTCGACGAAGAGCCGGTGCTGCCGATAAAGAAAAAACGGGAGGCGGGCAGCGGGAAGCGGGAGGCGGGGACTGGGAAGAGGACTGTGCCGAACGCCGAAACAATCAGCGCTGCGATCGATGCGTTCGACAACGACAACGTCGCGTTCACCGACGAAGATCTCCCGTCGCCTGAATTGTTGACTCCGCCGCCGCCGAGAAATGTGGATCTCGGACGGCGCGAGCTGGACGCGATGGGAGTCAAGCTGATGGATGCGCTGCGCACCTTCCGCGTCGAGGGCGAGCTTGTGGGTCGGACGACGGGACCGGTGGTGACGCAGTTCGAGGTCGCGCCTGCGGCGGGCGTGAAAGTCCGCCAGATCGCGAATCTGTCGAACGATCTCGCGCTGGCGATGCGCGCGCAGAGCATCCGCATCGTGGCGCCGATTCCGGGGAAGGGCGCCGTGGGTGTTGAAGTGCCGAATCCGAACGCCGAGATGGTGGCGTTCAGAGAGCTGATCGAAGCGCGCGATTTCCAGGGGGCTCGCGCCGCGCTTCCTATTGCGCTGGGCAAGGATCTCGAGGGCCGGCCGATCATCGCCGATCTGGCGAAGATGCCTCACCTGCTCATTGCCGGCGCGACTGGTTCCGGAAAATCGGTGTGTATCAACACGCTGATTACTTCGCTGGTATATCGGCACACGCCGACGACGCTGCGGTTCCTGATGGTGGACCCGAAGATGGTCGAGCTGTCGGTGTACAACGTGCTGCCGCATCTCAGGCACAAAGTCGTCACCGACAATCGTGATGCAGCGGCCGTTTTGAAATGGGCCGTTTTGGAAATGCAGGACCGTTATGAGCTCCTCGCTGCAAATGGAGCGCGCAACATCCAGGATTTCAATCGCAAGGTTCAGGAGGGCCAGAAGCTCAAGAACGTGAAGCGCGCCGACGTCGCGTTCGAGGATCTCGAGTACAAGGGCGGCATCGTTCCGTACATCGTGGTCGTGATCGACGAGCTGGCCGACCTGATGATGACGGTGCAGGGCGAGATCGAGACGCCGCTGGCGATGCTGGCGCAGAAGGCGCGGGCGATCGGGATCCATCTCATTCTGGCGACCCAGCGTCCGAGCGTGAACGTCATCACCGGACTGATCAAGGCGAACTTCCCGAGCCGCATCGCATTCAGAGTCGCGTCGCAGGTTGATTCACGCACGATTTTGGACGGCATCGGCGCCGAAGCGCTGCTCGGCAACGGCGACATGTTGTTCATTCCGCCTGGCAAGTCCGAGCCGTCGCGGCTGCAGGGCGCTTTTATTTCCAGCGAAGACACCGAGCGTTTGATGGGCTGGTACGAGCTGCGCCGCGAGCAGCGGAAGGCGGCGTTCGAAGCTCAGGGCCTGTTCGCCGACACTCCCACCGAGGACGACATCATCGAGCGCATCCGTCGCAAGGAAGCGGAAGAAGCGGCCGGATCTGATGCCGAGTCACTCGACGATACCGATCGCGACAAGTTGTTCCGCGAGGCGGCCGAAGTTGTCATTCAGCACCAACAGGGCTCGACGTCTTTACTGCAACGTCGCTTGAAAGTCGGCTACGGTCGCGCGGCGCGCATCATCGACCAGCTGCACATGGCGGGGATTCTGGGGCCGCCGGATGGGTCGAAGCCGCGCGATGTGCTCGCGGGGCTGGACGATCTCGAGAGGATCGCGGGGCCGCGCAGCTAATCAGTCCGCAGAAGCCCCTGGCTGACGTCTCACACCTGGCGCCTGGAGCCGTCAGCTAGAGGTATTCCATCCCGCGTCCTATTGAATGACTGGCGGCGGAGCAACGTTCCAGATTGTCGCTCGGTTCTTGTTGTCGGTGTTCGTGCTGTACCCGATGACCTGGTCGAGGTTGTTGATCCCGAGCGGCCAACCTGTGGTACCGCCCAGCGTGCCGAGATTCACCGGCTGACCGTTTCGCCACATTGCGGCGTGGAATTCATAACTGTTCTCGGCGATGCGTCTGTAACTCAATCCCACGATCGTCCCATCGCCCGAGATCGCGTGTGCTTCTCCGCCCACATCGCCCGCCAGTGTTGGGAGAGGGGTGAATCCGTCGGCGGCGACGAACGCCTGCCATTCCGGGTTAGATAACACGTCCGTGTAGTCTCCAACGACCGTACCGTTCTCACCGACGCCGATGGCTTCCGCCTGGTTGCCAAGGCTATTTACGACGGAGGTCACTCCATTCTGCCAAATCCAGGCGACGGCCCGAGGCTCGTCGGAATATGCCGCACCAACAACTTGTCCGGCATCGCTGATCGCATACGCCGCAGAAGACGAATAGCCCGGAGGAAGGTCGATCGTCGTCATCACTCCGTTCTGCCAAATCCAGGCGCGCGTCGGTGACGAGCCAGCGGTCGCCGTATTATAGCTGTAGCCAGCAATCTGTCCTGACGAGTTGATTCCGACAGCAATACTGGAGTTGGTCCCTGGAAGCGTTCCCAGGTTTGTCATAGTTCCGTTCTTCCACAGAAACGCGCGCAATTCGCCGTTTGCGAGCTCGCTGTATCCGACGACTTCATCGTTGTTATTGATGTCCTGCGCCCAGGCCCGCCCACCCAGAGTCCCGAGGGATGTCATCGTACCGTTAACCCAAAGAAACGGTCGAGTCGTTGATCCAATGCTGTAGCCGACCGCATGACCGGCATCATTGATCGCGTACCCCACACTCGCATCATCGCCCGGTAGCGTTCCGAGATCAACGATCCCCCCGTCGACGTTTATCGAACGGATCGCGGTGTTGTTCGCCGCACTCACGTCACCCAGCACCGCATCGTTTCCGACGACGATCTTCACCTGGTAGGTGCCGGATGCAATGTTCGAGGGAAGAGTGAACTGAACGTTGTTCACCGTGTCGGCTGACCCCGGTGCAATCGCGGGAAAAGCAACGGTCGCCACCTGAACATCGACCGGCTGCTGCGGCGGACCTTCGATCACCACCGGCGCGGGCGGAGTGAGATAGACGATTCCCTGACCGGCCGACTTTGTTGCGGTGCCGAGGTTGGAGACGACGACGCCCAGCGACATCTGATCACCGGGATGGTTCACCGTCTGCCCGACCGCCATCGAGTCGATCGAAAGATCCGGTTGACCGAGCGGATCGACATCGTTGAAGTCACTGAAACTCCGCGAGAGCCCCCCGAGCCCCAGATCGATCGCGTATGCGGTGCGGGGCGTGACGATCTTCTTCACTGCGCGGGCGAGACGCGACACCATCGATGTCGATGCCGAGCCGATAGTTTCCGTGCCGTACGCGTTGCCTTCGCACGTCGAGAAGGTCTGCGGCACCAGCGGCAGAATCTCGATGCTCTCTCCGTTCTGGTCGCGGATGACGCTGCCCGGCGTGTAGTCGGCCGGATTGGCGGGCTTCGAGTGCGCGAGACGGAACCGATCGTGATCCGCCAGCGGTCGGCGGCTCTCCCCAGCGTTGATGTGACACGCGTTGAATTTTGCCGGCTTGAGCAGCGTCTTGTGGGGGAACTGTTCGAACGTGTAGAACTGCGGATACTGGCAGAGTTTTGTCTGCAGCGGCCCACTACAGTTGTCAGGATACGGTGTGAGGTTTTGAGTGATGACGATGATCGTCGTCTCGTCGACGCTGCCAGCCTCGAGCTGAACGCCGGCGTGCTTCGTCGGCGTGACGATCGTCGCCGGCGCTCCCGGGGTCACCAGGCCTGTCACCGCGTCAGCAGTGGGACTGTACGCCGGAGGTGTAGCCGCCGGTCCGTTGAACACGTACATCGACATGTAAAGCACCGCACGCGCGGTCGCCGACGTTCTCGTCTCGCCGTCGGGTGGCGTCGCCATGTCGGGAGTCTTCTTTCCCAGCCAATCGGTGAGCTCGGCGAGCATCGACTTCGCGACGGCCATTTGCGCCGGATCCTTGAGCCCCGCGGCGTACTTGGATTTGATGTTGCTCCAGCGCGTCGTCGCGGCGGTCTCCAGCCCCTTCGGGTAAAGCGACAGGATCGCAAGGACGCTCTGATCCAGATTGCCAGGCGGTGTGACCAGGAATGACGCGGTGGTCGGCGCAGGTTTGAGCGCGCTGGGACTATCCGAACACGCTCCGAGAATTACGACACATCCTGCCAGCATCCACAACTTCCCGCGCTGCATCGTGCCTCCAGGTCGATCGCGATGACGACCGAAAAAGTGGGTCGAGAGTCCGCCCACACTAGGTGTTTACGGGATGCTGTCAATAGAGCACGCGTGCAACGAAATCGTTGCGGCGCTGCCTCTGAGGGTTACGCCTCTCCAATGCACGATGACAATGGTGAGCCTGGATCCACTCTAGTCGCCGTCACACCGGGCGCGATGGTCTCCGGTCGTTGGCCGGATCGCGGACGACGAGACGGGAAGCTTCCCGAGAGCTGTCGGCGTAGCAGATGTGAGGCTTGCAGGTGCCCGCTTTCTGTCATGTGGTGGCCAGTCGAGCCGGCCGAGTCTCTCCGCCGAGACTAAGCCTCGCCCACCAGTCCGACTCTGACAGCGTACCGGACCAGATCCGCCATATTGCCGAGGTCGAGCCGTCGCATCACTTCCTGGCGATGGCTCTCGACTGTCTTCGCGCTCAGCTTCAGACGCTCTGCAATGTCTCGGGTGCGGAGTCCGCGCGCGACGAGGCGCATGACTTCGATCTGCCGCGGGGTGAGCTTCTCGAGCGCCGTTCGCGCATCGAGCGCCGCCGAGATCGCCGGGGCGAGAGGGGCGAGATTCTTTTTCGAGATCACCGTCTCGGCGCCCGCCCGCACGCAAGCACCGGTGTGATCTGCCTTGAGCCAGCCGCCGACGACCACGATCAAAGGTGTCGCCGGGCGAATGCTGTGCACGACACCCAGGGTCGCGCGGAAGTCCAGCTCGGGAAGGGAATGCTCGGTGAGAACGACGTCGGGACCGAATTCGTGCAACGAAGACACGAGCGCGTCCTCGGATTCCACACGCTGCGCCGACACCTGCATCCCCGCCTGACGGAGCTGGTTCAGGACGAGTTCGGCGTCTGCGGCGCTCTGATCGACTAGGAGAACGCGCACGTGACGGGTTGGAGAGGCCTGCAATTCGTCAGGTCCGTAGCGTCGGTATGCCCGATCACGGGCGAGTGAGTCTCGGATTGGAAGCTCGCGTGTTAGCGTACGTTATTGAACACAGGTCAGTCCCTGAAGTGGGAGCTCTCCGGGAGGGTAAACCCCTAGAAAACGACACTGGGTGGAACCGATTGCGGGCGCGAAGGAACGATGGCGCCCAGAACTTCCTTCAATTTAACTTCTGGCGCATGTCAGCGGCGCGCCAGACGATGGGGAAAAAGGGAGAGCAGGTGGCGGCGAAATGGCTCGCCATCCATGGCTGGGAGATCGCCGATCGGCGGTTTCGCAACGGCCGCCGCGACATCGACCTGGTTGCAGTGCGACCCGAGCGTGAGGGGCGCGCGGTCGCATTCGTCGAAGTGAAGACCCGCGCATCGAATGACTTTGGCGGCCCGGTCAGCGCCGTCAACTGGCGCAAGCAGCGCGAGCTCAGTCGGTCCGCAAAGGTCTGGATGTCCCGCTTTCAGCAGCCCGGCGACACCTATCGGTTCGACGTGATCGGCGTGATCCTCGAGGCCGAGAAGGTGCGCGTCCAACACATCGAGAACGCGTTTCTGCTGCACCAGGGCAACTGATATCTCCATAGTTGTGGAGTCAGTCCCACAAGTCCCGCTCGACCCGGGCGCCTGAGCCGCTCGCCCCCCGCCAGAACGCCTCTAGTGCTTCTGGCGGGTTTCCGCAAACATTCATATAGTTGGCCGCGGGCTTTCCCCTTCGACGAGACATGTCCACATCTCTCGACCGTCTGCGCACGGCTATCGCTGACCGGTACGAGATCGAGCGCGAGCTTGGTCACGGCGCCATGGCGACGGTGTTTCTCGCGCGCGATCTCAAGCACGGCCGGCAGGTCGCGGTGAAGGTCATGCGCGACGACGTCGGCTTCGCGATGGGCGCCGAGCGCTTCAAGCGCGAGATCGAGCTGGTGACGCATCTGTCGCACCCCCACATCCTGCCCATCTACGACTCCGGCGAGGTCAACGGCGAGCTGTTCTACGTGATGCCGTACATAGAGGGCGAATCGCTTCGCGCCAAGCTCAATCGGGAGCGGCAGCTCTCGGTTGACGAAGCGTTGCGCATCACCTGTGAGGTCGCGAGCGCACTCGATCATTCACACCGACACGGAATCGTCCACCGCGACATCAAGCCCGAGAACATCCTGCTCGAGGACGGCCAGGCACTGGTCGCCGACTTCGGGATAGCCCGCGCCGCGAGCGCGATGGGGAAGGAGAAGCTCACCAGCACCGGCGTCTCACTCGGCACTCCGACCTACATGAGCCCGGAGCAGGGGATGGCCGACCCGGGCGTTGACGGTCGCAGCGACATCTACAGCCTCGGTTGCGTTCTCTACGAGATGCTCGCCGGCACGCCGCCGTTCACCGGCCGCACGACCCAGGCGGTGATCGCGCGCCATTCGCTCGATGAAGTTCCTTCCCTCAGCATCGTGCGCAGCAGCATCCCCGAAGAAGTCGAAGACGCAGTTCTGCGTGCGCTCGAAAAAGTGCCAGCCGACCGATTCGCCACCGGCGCCGAGTTCGCGACCGCGCTCCAGGCGTGCCAGCAGAGTGGAATGCACTCGGTCAGACGCACGGGACACCGCACCCGTCAGAGACAAAACCCGCCCAGGAAAAACTGGCGGCTGATCGCCGGCATTGCCGCGCTGGCACTGGTTGTGGTGGTGGGGGCCGCGTGGGCCGGCCGCTCGGTGATCTTCGGACCACGCAATAGTGCGTTCGCCGGCACTCCCGGCGCGGCTGGCTTCAGCCCGCAACGGATCGCCGTGCTCTATTTCCGCGATCGCAGCACCGACAAATCGCTGGCGTACCTCGCCGACGGACTCACCGAGTCGCTGATCAGCGATCTCAGTCAGGTGCCAGCTCTGGATGTCGTTTCGACGAGCGGTGTCAAGCAATTCGCGGGCACCGATGTCCCACGCGACAGCATTGCCCACGCACTCGATGCCGGCACTCTCGTAGAGGGCGCGGTCGAGTCGGCGGGTAACCGCGCCCGGGTAACCTTGAGACTCGTCGACGGGAACAGCGGCGCGGACTGGAAGGAAGCGAACGTTGTGGAATCGCTGGGGGACCCTCTCGCCCTCAAGTCGAAGCTCGCTGACACCCTGACCCTGATGCTGCGGAAGTGGCTCGGCGAAGAGATCCGGCTGCGCCAGTCGCGAGCCTCGACGAGCAACCCGATGGCGTGGTCGCTGGTGCAGCGCGCGGGCAAGATGCGAAAGGACGCCGACGCGCTCAATCAGGCGGGCAAGACTGACAGCGCGTCCAAGATGCTCGTCGCCGCCGACACCTTGCTCGTTCAGGCGGAAGCGCTGGATCCGAAGTGGTCAGAGCCCATCGTCGCGCAGGGCCAGATCGCGGCGCGACAGGAGAAGCTCACCGAGCAATCCGCGGACGCGAAAAAGTGGATCGACGCCGGGATCGCTTTCGCCGACCGCGCTATCGCGCTCGATCCGCGAAACGCTGACGCCTTCGAGCTGCGCGGGACGCTTCGCATCCGGCCGATCGCGCGCGGGATGGTCGAGGACCAGCGACAGGTGGCGGACATTGTACGCGTCGCAGAGAAGGATTTACGCTCCGCCGTCGCGATCAATCCGACCCAGGCGAACGCGCTCTACGTCCTGAGTCAGATCGAGTACCTGAATCACGACGCGGTCGAGTCGCACAATCTCGCGCAGCGCGCGTACGACGCGGATGCCTATCTCGCCGCCGCGCCCGATATCCTTTGGCGCCTGTACGTGACGTCGTACGATCTGGAGTCTTTCCCGAACGCCCAGAAATCGTGCGATCAATTGAAGGAGCGCTTCCCGAAGCACCCCTGGGCAGTGCGCTGCCAGCTCTGGATCATGACCGCGAAAGGCATCACCTCCGATCCGGCCGAGGCGTATAGAAGGGCCGAAGATTACACCAACTCCGCGCCGCCGCAGGACCGGGAGTATACGAGACGTGAAGCGCAGATAGTCGTTGCCGACGTCATCGGGCGCGAGGCCGAGAAGGTTGGCAGCGCCGGCGATTCGGTCGGCCGCGCGGCGCTTCTCGACAGCGCCCGCCGCGTACTGGTGCGCGCACGCGCCAACCGGACCATCGATCCACGCGGAGAGCTGGTCGGCTACGAAGCCTTCGTGCGTGCCCAGATTGGCGACAAAAAGGAAGCGGTCGAACTCATTCAGAGATATCTCACCGATCACCCCGAGCATCGCGCCGGCTTCTCCAAAGCCAATCCATGGTGGTGGAGACCGCTTCAGGACGATGCCCGTTTCAAGTCTCTAATCGCTACCGGCTAGTCCGGAGGAAATCACCATGAAAGCCCGTCTGCTCCTGCTCGCGACCATCGCTCTGGTGATGGCCTGCGGCGACAATCGTAGTACGTCCGGTCCGACCGCGCCGGACGGCTCGTCGAAGATGATCAGCGACGGCGCGCATGGCGGGAATCCTGATTTCTTCTTCCTGCCGCCGATGGTCTCGGATCCGTCGAAGGATCCGAACTACGAGGTGGGAAAGTTCAACAGTACTCTCGCACCGAGTCTCACTGTCGAGATTTGCCAGCTCCAGAGCTCGCCGGTAAATGCGGCCGGGCAACCAGTCGTCACTGATTGTGTCGCCGGCCCGCCGTTGAAGAAATTTCCCGCCGGAAGCGTCACGCTACAAAATCCACCCGACGGCTTCTACCAGGTGGTGTGGCACGCGGGCGAGTCCAATCTCGACGTAACAAAGTTCTACCGCATCAAGGTTCTGGCTGAGGGATCGTCAACACCGTTTGGCGTCGCCGACATCGATGCGGTCTCCAACATGAAGGAGCTACGTAACGCTCGCACCGGCGAAGTCATTCCGCTGAACGAGAACTCGAGCCTGCCGATCAAGTTCAGAATCGAGCACGCCGGTGGTCCGGCGCTGTGTGGCACTGCTGCTCTGTGCACTTCGACGGTCGTGACCAACAACAGCACCGCCGGATTCCAGGTAGTAACCGTTGATGGCGGTGCGGGCGCGATCGCCGGCGTGAAATTCCCGAATGGCTGGCTGCCTGCGAATGGGCCGCAGAACGTAGTTGTCACCATTGCACAGGTGGATCTCGGGACGACAGATCCGGTCACCGGCGCCGAGACTACACCGTGCCACGTCGGGCTTCCGCTCCAGCAGTTCGGCGGCTGCTTCCGTTTCACGACTACGCCGCAGCTCCAACCAATCAACGAAGGTGGGGACCAGTTCGCGTTGCCGGTGACGGTGGCCGTGTGCTACGTGCTTTACGGAACCGGCGACCCGCGCGAGAAGTTCGCCGAGATGTATTCGTCCGGTCCGAACGAGCCGCCGCACGCGCTCGAGGATGCGAGTGACGTCGGATTGCTGGCTGCCAACGCGCGGAATTGCTCGACCTCGACCGAAGTAATCGGAGATGCGAGGTCTAACAGTCTGACGCGGTTCGCGCACGCGACCTGGCGCAACGTGAAATCGGGCGCCGGAAAGCTATTCGGCGTAAAGACAGCGTACGCGATCGATCTGGGACTCGGTGGGTTGACAAAGGGATTCAGCAACGTCGGACCGGCGCTCAACGCGACGATCGCGCCGATCAACAACAGTCACTTCGACCTGGTCGGCGGCGGCACCGTTCATCCGCTCGTTCGGATCGTCGGCAGCAATCACCACGACGGCCAACACCAGAACTCCACTGGTATAGCGGGTCTGCCGGTCACCTGGACAGTCACCGGGAGCGGCGGGACGATCCTCGGCGTGGATGATGAGGGCCCGGGAGTCACTCAGCTGACCACCAACACCAACGTCTTCCCGATCGATCCCGAGTCGCCAACCAGCGGCGGCGGTTACTCCGCGGTGGACTGGACCGTTCCAAGCACACCGGGCGATTACACGCTTACTGCCAACGGTGCTGCGTTCGGTGGCCCGGTCTCGTTCACTGTCACCGTAACTGCGCCGCCGCCGTTCAGCGTGCTTCAGGGTTCGTGGCAGAATGAGAACACCGTGGATCCGAACCTCACGAGCCTCAACGTCTTCGTCGACGGTAGCTTCGTCGGAGTGCAGGCATTCGGCAGATGCTTGCCGACGGATTGCGATTGGGGAGTCGCGACTGCCAATACAACCGACTGGAATACCAAGCAATCGCTCGGCGTTTTCTGGGATCAGGGTTTCGCGACGCGGACAATGCTGGTTGAGTACCTGAGCGCCACTCGAATCAAGGTCACCGTATTCACGGATTTCACTCCCGAAGACGGGCGTGAGGATTACACGTTGACCGAGTTCTTCCAGCGGCCGACGTAAGGAAGGAGCGCGACGATGGCGGACAACATGCTCGACTCTCGCGCGGCACTCGCCGCCGAGATCGCCGAATCGGTGAAGCTCGCGCTCAACGCCAAGCGATCGACTGACCAGTTGAGCGCGACGGTAGAGAAGAGCCTCGGCGAAGAGGCGCGCAGGTCCGAGCTCAAGCTCGCTTACCTGCGCGTGTCCGCCGCCGGCGTCTTCTCGATCTTCATCCTCGGCAGACTTTTTCTCAGCAAGATCTCCCGCGTTCCCGCGCCAACCACCGGCAGCCTCGGCGCCGCCCTTGGATGGATGACGTTCGCCGCGGCGGCACTGCTGCTGCTGCGCAAGGAGTGGTATCGGCCGTGGCTGCGGCGCGCATTCCCGATCGCCGACGCATCGCTACTCGTGATCGGATTGGGACTGAGCCAGTTCGGCGTCGATCCCTTCGACAAGCCACCGGGCCTGGCGGCGACGTTTGCCGTCCTTTGCGTGGTGCTCGCGTTTACCGGCGCATTTCGACTGACGCGCTCCGCTGTGGAGCTGACGACGGGGCTTTCGATTCTCGCGCTGCTGTTGACGGCGGCCCTCGGTTGGGTGCCGGCGCTCGCAGCCGGCGGGGCACTGGTCGCGGTGCTGCTCTCGGGCGCGCTCGCGCTGTCGGTGACCGACATGATCCGGCGCGTGGTGATGAATGAAGTCGGCCGCGTCACCCTCGACCAGATGTACGACGAAGCCCAGCGCGTGATCGACGCGCGCGAAGAGATTCTGCGCATCGTCGCGCACGACCTGCGGAATCCGCTCAATACGATCTCAATGGCGACGTCGCTGTTGATGGACGAGAGCAAGGATCCCACCCAGACGAGCCAGCTGCGGATCATCCGCCGCGCCGGCGAGCGCGCTACTCGCTTGATTCAGGATCTGCTGAGCGTGACGACGATCGAAGCCGGCCGACTCTCAGTCGCGCCGCGGAAGGTGTCGGTCAGCGATCTGATTCACGATTCAGCGGAGCAGCTCCAGCCGATCGCGCGCGAGAAGTCGATCACCCTGTCGGTTGCCTCCGAGGCCGACCTGCCGTTCGTGCGCGCCGATCCCGCGCGGGTGCTCCAGGTCTTCTCGAATCTCGTCGGCAACGCCATCAAGTTCACGCCGAGCGGCGGTGCGATCACGCTGTCCGCGACTCGCGTCGATGGAAAGGTGCAGTGCTCGGTCGCCGACAACGGCCCCGGGATCCCCGCCGGCCAGATCCCTCGGCTGTTCGGAAAATTCTGGCAGGCCAAGCGCGGCGACAGCGGCGGCGTCGGGCTCGGTCTGGCGATCGCGCGCGGAATCGTAGAGGCCCACGGCGGCACTATCTCCGTCGAGAGCGAGGTCGGGAAGGGAAGCGTATTCTCGTTCGATCTTCCTGCATGGACGGCAGATTCCCGCGCCGACTCCTCCCGCGCCGACACGACCCAGTGGACGTTGACCCGAACCGATATTCCGGCTCAGCCCCGGCCCCTGTCGCGGTAGCGCCTCCCAGGATGCTGTTAGCGAAGCAGGTGGTAGCGGGTCACTTTGACCCACGACCCTGACGACGGCTGCTAAGCTGGTATAAGCAGGTCCGCTGGGACGCCTAGGAACGTCCGCAGCTTCTTGACCTGCTCGCGCGAGAGCTCGCGCTTCCCGTTCATGAAATCTGAAAGGCGGCTACGCCCGCCAAGAAGGTCGGCGAGCTTGCCCGCGCTCACGCCTTTCTGCTCCGCCATGAACTTCACCACCTCTTGCGGCGAGGGCAGATCGGGCTCCGGTTCGTTCTCGTCCTCCCATGCTTCGACGAGAACCGAGAGGAGCTCGAGTCGATCGTATTCCGCGGTTCCTTTCCTGGGATCTGCGTCGAGGAGAGCATCCATTTCACGTACGATTGCGTTGTACTCCCGTTCCGAGCGGATCGGATGCTCGATCGGTGCTATGGGTCGGCTTACTACTGCCGAGGCAGACATTAAACTCTCCTGATGAAGGTCGGGGTTTGGGCTCCTAGAGGAGCCCGGCCTTGCTCAGTCGGTCGTATTCCTTGTGTGTAACGACGTGCCTGATGAAAACCTTTTGCCACTTGTACTCGATCTTTACTACCAGCCGATACTTGTTGCCGCCAAGGTCGAAGACGACCCTATGGCCGGAGAGGAAATCGGCGCTCCCCCAAACGGCCTTCACATCATGCGAATCCTTGTACTTCGCCCGCTTCACGACGTGATACCAGATGTCGAGCGGTTCTTTTGCGGCCGCGTGCGTCCTGGCGAACTCGCGAAGCCGGCGACGAGCGATGATATGCATGGTTGACTGCTACCAATATGGTAGCGTAACGGCATAGTGCAAGGGGGGAAATTACCAATCTGGTAACGCGAGCGACATACTGTTAGATACCGAGGCAACGGCCGCGTCTATACGCCGATAAAACCTCCAAGCTCTTGGCTGAAAGCCGTCGCAAAAGGATTGTAGTCGTCCTCAAGCGATGCTTCCCACGGTAGAAAGCCCCCTAATTTGCCCTCGGTTCGGAGCCCGACCTTCCGGCGCCCCGATCAGCGAAGCATCCTTCAACAGCGAAAAAAAATCAGAAAAAAAGTGGTCCCCAATCTTGCCACCCCTCCCCCATTTTCGTATTTTGTTCGGGTGGCAAAACCGCCACTTTTCCTTGGCTCCGCCAGGTCTAAACGTCCAACGACAAGGTGAATTCAGATGGCCGTATCAACCGTTAACGACGACAAGAAAAAGGCGCTGAACCTGGCGATTGCGCAGATCGAGAAGAACTGCGGCAAAGGCGCCATCATGAAGATGGGGTCGGCCGACGCCCGGGTGCGCGTCGATTCGATTCCCACCGGCGCGATCAATCTCGACGCCGCGATCGGCGTGGGTGGGATTCCCCGCGGCCGCGTCACCGAGATCTACGGCCCCGAGTCGTCTGGTAAGACGACGCTCTGTCTCCACGTCGTCGCCAACGCGCAGCGCGCCGGCGGCGTCGCAGCGTACATCGACGCCGAGCACGCGCTCGACACCGATTACGCGGCAAAGCTGGGTGTGGACGTTGAGAGTCTGCTCGTCTCCCAGCCCGACACGGGCGAGCAGGCCCTCGAGATCTGCGAGATCCTCGTCCGCTCCGGCGCCGTCGACGTGATCGTGATCGATTCCGTCGCCGCGCTGGTTCCGAAGGCGGAAATCGAGGGCGACATGGGTGACTCGCACGTCGGTCTCCAGGCACGTCTCATGAGCCAGGCACTGCGCAAGCTCACCGGCGCGATCGCCCGCTCCAAGACGTCGGTGATCTTCATCAATCAGCTGCGTGAGAAGATCGGCGTGATGTTCGGCAACCCCGAGACGACCACCGGTGGCAAGGCGCTCAAATTCTATGCGTCAGTCCGTCTCGACATTCGCCGCATCGCTCCAGTCAAAGAGAAGGAAGACGTCATCGGCTCCCACGTGCGTGTGAAGGTCGTGAAGAACAAGGTCGCGCCGCCGTTCAAGCAGGCCGAGTTCGACATCATGTACGCGGAAGGCATCAGCCACGCGTCACTCGTTCTCGACATTGCTGCCGAATCGGGCATCATCGACAAGTCCGGTGCGTGGTACAGCTACGGCGCGCAGCGAATCGGTCAGGGCCGAGAGAACGCGAAGATGTATCTCAAGGACAATCCGGCACTGCTCTCCGAGGTCGAGGAGAAGGTCAAGACCGTACTCGGCATCAAGCCTCCGGCTTTGGGTGAGACCGAGGTCGAGCTGGCCGATTGAATCGCCCGACCGCGTACGACTACGCGCTGAATCTTCTTTCAGGGCGTCCGTACTCGATCCAGGCGCTGCATCGAAAACTGATCCAGAAGGAATACTCGGCGGCGGACGCGGATGACGCGATCCGCCGTCTTGTCGATGCGGGCTTGCTGGACGACGCCAAGTACGCCGAGCAGTACGCGCGGTCGAAGATGCTGAGCACGGGTGCATCGAAGCGGCGGCTGACCCAGGATCTTTACCGCAAGGGCATCAAGGGCGACGTCGCGACGGCCGCGATCGCTCAGGTCATCGATGATGAAGAGATCGATACCCGCGCGGTCGTCGAGCGCGTTGCCCGGAAGAAGCTCGCGCAGCTCGGGGATCTCGAGCCTCTCGTTCTCCGGCGTCGGCTCTTCGCGTTTCTGGCGCGGCGCGGGTACGATGTCGACGAGATCAAGCGAGTTGTGAGCGGACTCGTCTGACGTTTGGGCTGGTGCGTCGGGCGGTCGGACATCGTCGCCGGTGCGTCGGCTGGGGGTCCTCACGCTCGCAACACTTTGCTCGGGCGGAGCCGCTAAAAACGCTCCCTCGCTCTGCTCGGTCGCGCGTCTCCTTGTCGCAAAGTGGGTGCTCGCTTAGAGGACCCCCAGCCGACTCCCCATTGGCGATGTCGGACAGGACGGTCCAACCTGGCGCCTCGCCGCGCCTCGCCGCGCCTCGCGTCGCGCGCATCGTCCGCCGGCCGACGCTCGCGCCGCCCACTCACGACGGCGACGCGAGCTTGAGCCCGAGGATTCCGATCACAATTAGCGCGATGCAGACGAGGCGCAGCGGGGATGCCGGTTCGCGGAAGAGCATGATCCCCAGCACCGCGGTGCCCACTGTGCCGATGCCGGTCCAGACGGCGTACGCCGTCCCGAGCGGAAGCGTGCGCACCGCGAGCCCGAGCAAGACCATACTCGTGATCAGCGCCACGACGGTTCCGACGACGGGCCACATCCGGCTGAAGCCGTCGCTGTACTTGAGACCCACCGCCCATACCACTTCGAACAACCCAGCTACAAAAAGTACGAACCAAGCCATCTCGCCCCCAACGAAGATCCAGAAACGCCGTCGATGCACATCGGGGACCGCCTCGCGAACCCGTAATCTCGAGCGCCAGCCTAGGCGAGCTCTCCATGTGAGCGGGCGAAGAGCTCGGCGACATCGATCTGCAATGCGGGATAGTCACTCGAGGGCTGCCAGTCAATCTGGTCGGAGAGTGTTTCCGCACGACTGTCTTGCGGACGCCAGCGGTCGATCACCCGCGCGTCGGAGTCGACGATCCAGTACTCGGCGACCCGAAATCGCTGATAGAGCAGGCGTTTCCTGAGGCGATCGGCCCTGGCGGTCGACGGAGAAAGAATCTCGACGGCCAAAAGAAGCGACCGGATGTCCTTCCACGACGCAGATTTTGGATCGAGGCCTCGCGGAACGACGAAGATGTCGGGCTCAACGACGTTTCGTTGATCGACGATCACGTCCCCAGGCGCGAAGAAGCCGGTCCCGACCGGGTATTGCCGTAAGTAGTTCGCAATCAGCCACCCAAGCTCCCACTGGACGCGCTGATGCCCGAACGCGGGAGGCGGCGTCACAATCAACTCGCCATCAATGATCTCGTATCGATTCCCGTCGTCCGGAAGCGATGCGAGCATCTCGTAGGTCCAGTCCCTGGCCGCTTGAGAAGCCATGCCCATACTCTATACTCCTCGGCAAAGTGTGAGCAAGGACGCATCGCGGAACACTAGCCGCGCTCCCGGCGCGGGAGTCATCCTGTTCTCGCGCGACGAAGCGGATCCGCGCGCAGTTTGCGCGGGCGGAGAGTACCCTCGCCGACCCTGAACCGCGGTGCAATCCGACCGCAAATTCGAAGTCCGGTGCTCGAGTCACGTATATTTAGCTGACATGAAAGCCGCCGAAATCCGCCAGAAATTCCTGAACTATTTCGAGAAAAACGGCCACCTGATCCAGCCCAGCTCGCCGGTTGTACCCGGCGACGACCCGACGCTGATGTTCACCAACGCGGGCATGGTCCAGTTCAAGAAAGTCTTTCTTGGGCAGGAATCACCGCCCGGCGGATCCCGACGTGCGACGACGTGTCAGAAGTGCGTCAGAGCCGGCGGCAAGCACAACGATCTCGAGCAGGTCGGTCACACCGCGCGCCACCACACCTTCTTCGAGATGCTCGGCAATTTCTCGTTTGGAGATTACTTCAAGCGCGACGCGATCAGGTTCGCGTGGGAGTTCGTCACCAACGAGCTGAAGATCCCACGCGAGCACCTGCGCGTCAGCGTCTTCGAGGACGACGACGAAGCGCGCGCACTGTGGCGTGAGGTCGCCGGCCTCCCCGATTCCCGCATCTACGGCCTCGGTGCGCACGACAATTTCTGGCAGATGGCCGACACCGGGCCGTGCGGTCCGTGCAGTGAGATCTTCCTCGACCTCGCCCACGTCGTCCGCGATTTCAATTTCCCGGCGGGCGCGAAAGGGGAGTGGACCGAGCTCGATCGCAAGGAGTTCTCGAAGGAGGCGTTCGTCGAAGGCGCCGAGGCGGGCAGGTTCCTCGAGTTCTGGAACCTCGTGTTCATGCAGTTCGACCAGCAGCCCGACGGCACTCTGGTGCCGCTCCCAAAGCCGTCGGTCGATACTGGTGCAGGGCTCGATCGCATCGCCGCTTTCATGCAAGGCGAAGCAAACAATTTCCACAACGATCTCTTCCGCCCGCTCATCGCCGCGGTAGAAACGACCGTTCGCAAGCAATATGACCGCGGCGAGGCCGGCGCATCGTTTCGCGTCATCGCCGATCACAGTCGCGCCGTCGCGTTTCTGATTGCCGACGGTGTCTTCCCCTCCAACGAAGGCCGGGGCTACGTCCTGCGCAGAATCCTGCGGCGCGGAGTCCGGCACGCCTGGCTGCTCGGCAGACGCCAGCCAACGCTGGTGGAAGTAGTCAAAGTCGTCATCGACACCATGGGCGACGTGTACCCGGAGCTGAAGCAGCGCTCGAAGCACATCATCGACACGACGCGCGCCGAAGAGGAGCGCTTCCTCGCGACCATCGAGGGAGGGATGCGCCGCTTCGACGAGCTCGCGCCCGAGAAAACGACCCAGGGCTCGACCGCCATGCACGGCACCATCTCGGGCGAAGATGCCTTTCGTCTCTACGACACCTTCGGATTTCCGATCGATCTCACCGAGCTGATGGCGCGCGAGCGCGGTTACTCGGTCGACATCCCGGGCTTCGAGACCGCGCTTCAGGCGCAGCGCACCCAGTCCCAGGAAGAGCGCAAGTCGCGGAAGATCACCGTTGGCGTCGACACCCTCGCCGAAGGCGGCTGGGCGAGCGGCAGCGACGGCGTCACCTTCACCGGTTACAGCTCCCTCGACGTCGACACGACCGTCCTGGCGAAGAGAGATCTTCCCGATGGCCGTGCCGCCGTAATCCTGCGCGAGACACCGTTCTATGCCGAATCCGGCGGCCAGATCTCCGACCGTGGCGAGATCGTCGGCGAAGGCTGGCGTCTCGACGTCGATGAAGTGCGAAAGGTCGATGGCCGCATCACCGCCATCGGCAAAGCATCGGGCAAGGTGAATCTGGGCAAGGCCCACGCGTCGGTGCCGCGCGATCGCCGCCGCGACACCGAGCGCAATCACACCGCCACCCACCTTCTTCACGCCGCGCTGCGGCGCGTGCTCGGCGAGCACGTGCATCAATCGGGGTCGCTCGTCGCGCCCGATCGACTGCGCTTCGATTTCACCCACCATGGCCCGCTCACCCAACAGCAGCTGAGCGAAGTCGAGATGCTCGTCAACCGCGGCATCCTCGACGGCGTCCAGGTTGTCTTCGAGGAGAAGCCGTACGCCGAAGCGGTGGCGGGCGGCGCGATGCATCTATTCACCGAGAAGTACGGCGACGTGGTCAGGGTCGTGTCGATCCCCGGCATTTCGGTCGAGCTGTGCGGC
>DASSNV010000113.1:0-20889 GCA_035701245.1 Gemmatimonadaceae bacterium
CACGTAGTCCGCACGTAGTCCGCACGTAGTCCGCACGTAGTCCGCACGTAGTCCGCACGTAGTCCGCACGTAGTCCGCACGTAGTCCGCACGTAGTCCGCACGTAGTCCGCACGTAGTCCGCACGTAGTCCGCAGCAGTCCGCAGTAGTCTGCAGTAATCTGCATCGATCCGCAGTATTCCGCAGTAGTCTGCAGTAATCTGCATCGATCCGCAGTATTCCGCATTGATTCGCAGTAGTCCGCGATCGTCGCGATGGCGGCGGTTGTCGCGGGGCGAGGTCAGGTGGTTCGGGCGCCGCGTTGGATGGTGCGGCCCCGCTCGCGGGGAATTATTGCGAGGAGGAGACGGCGGATTTCTTCAATCTTGCCAAGGCGCTCGGAAACCACTGCGTCGCCGAGGACGTGCCGTACGGAACGGAACCACACGAGAGATTCGCGCGCAGACCCGAGTGCGTATTCGAAGATTCGGGCGCGATCGCGACCGGAGCTGTGCGAGTACCCTTCAGCCAGATTTGCGGCGATCGATCCAACGGCGCGGAAAAGCTGGCCAGAAATCCGGTCCGTGGCCGGATGTTGACGGAGTACTTCCGCGTCGTGCCAGCTGTCGTTCACCAACTCACAAGCGAGCCTGTACACGCGCATGCGCGACAACGGATCGTGTTTGTCGGCATCCGCAATGATCCGGCCGCTTTCCTCGAATTCAACCATGCAACAAGATCGATATCCCACCCGCAATCCGCCGAATCATCAACGTTTATCAATCACCAATTCTTCGCATTGCACGCGCTTCGGACCAAGTGCGGACAACTGCGGACAACTGCGGACTACTGCGGACTACTGCGGACAACTGCGGACAACTGCGGACTACTGCGGACAACTGCGGACAACTGCGGACTACTGCGGACTACTGCGGCCTGCTCCGCAGCCCGCAGTGAGTGCCCCAATCCGCACTTAGTGCAGCAATCCGCAATGCCCTTAGTCCTTCCCCCGCACTCCGCAGTCAATGGATGAACCTTGCCGCTCGGACAGCCTCTAACTACTATAGTTGATAGGGCACAACGGAACTTCGTGGCGATTTACGGCAACTTGCGGCCACGTTAAACAAACCGCTAAAGCGCTCGCCCGGCGCCTATGCGCGGGCTTTTTTTGTCTGAAGAATGACCGAAAGACGCACTAACTCCCCTTACCTCAAGGCACTCGAACGCCGCGTCCTCGTTTACGATGGCGCGATGGGCACCAATATCCAGCGCTACAACCTTTCGGCCGAGGATTTCGGCGGGAAGGAGCTCGAGGGGTGCAACGACCACCTCGTCCTCACGCGCCCGGACGTCATCCGCGAGATCCACGAGTCGTTCCTCGAGGTCGGGTGCGATGTCGTCGAGACCTGCACCTTCCAGTCGACTCCGCGCCGGCTGCACGAATGGGGATTGGGCGACAAGGTGCGCGAGATCAACGTCGCGGCGGCTCGACTAGCGCGCGCGGCGGCAGACAAGTATTCGACTCCCGATAAGCCGCGCTTCGTCGCCGCGTCGATGGGCCCGACCGGAATGCTGCCTTCGAGCTCGGACCCGATGCTCTCGCAGATCACCTACGACGAGCTCGCCGAGAATTACTACGAGCAGGCGAAGTATCTCGTCGAGGGTGGCGTCGATCTGCTGCTGATCGAGACATCGCAGGACATCCTGGAAGTCAAAGCCGCCGTCGCTGGAATCGAGAAGCTGTTCGCCGAGCTCGGCCGGCGCCTCCCCATTCAGACCCAGGTCACCCTCGACGTCAGCGGGCGGATGCTGCTCGGCACCGACATCGCCAGCGCGATGACCACGCTCGAGTCACTCAAGGTCGACGTCATCGGACTCAATTGCTCGACGGGGCCTGAGCACATGCGCGAGCCAGTGCGTTACCTGTCGGAGCACGCGACGCTCCCGCTGTCGGTAATCCCGAACGCCGGGTTGCCACTCAACACCGGCGTTGGCGAAGCCGTCTATCCGCTCGAGCCCGCGCCGATGGCAGCCGCCCTATCCGAGTTCGTGAAGGACTTCGGCGTCCGCATCGTTGGCGGTTGCTGCGGCACGACCCCCGCTCACCTCTCGGCGATCGTCGAGGCCGTGCGCAAGGCGGAGCCGGAAGCGAAGCCACAACATCCGAGTCACGTCCCGCGCGTCAGCTCCGCGATGCGCGCCATCACCCTGCACCAGGATCCGCCGCCGCTCCTCGTCGGCGAGCGCGTCAACGCCCAGGGCTCGCGCAAGGTCAAGCGGTTCCTGCTCGCCGACGATTACGAGGGAATCCTCGAGGTCGCCCGGGAGCAGGTCGATTCCGGCGCGCACGTACTCGACGTCTGCGTCGCCCTCACTGAGCGCGCCGACGAAGCAGAGCAGATGTCGAAGGTCGTGAAGCTGCTGTCGATGAGCGTCGAGACTCCGCTGGTGATCGATTCCACCGAGGCCAACGTGATCGAGGCCGCACTCGAGCACATCCCCGGCCGTGGCATCGTCAACTCCATCAACATGGAGAACGGCAGGAAGCGCATCGAGGCGGTGGTCCCTCTCGTGAAGAAGCACGGCGCGGCCGTGATCGCCCTCACCATCGACGAGATCGGGATGGCGAAGACCCGGGAGCGCAAGCTCGAGGTCGCGAGAAAGATCTACGACATCGTCGTTGGAGAATATGGGCTCGCGCCTGAAGACATCATTTACGATGCGCTCACCTTCACCCTCGCAACTGGCGATGCGGAGTGGATCGACTCGGGGAAGGAGACCATCGAAGGCATCCGACTTATCAAGCGCGAGCTGCCCGGTGTCTCGACCATCCTTGGCGTGTCGAACGTCAGCTTTGGTCTCTCACCCGAAGCTCGCGGCGTGTTGAACTCGGTCTTCCTCCACCATTGCGTGCAGGCCGGCCTCGACGCGGCGATCGTCAATCCAGCCCACATCCGCCCCTACGCCGAGATCTCCACGGAAGAGCGCGAGCTCGCCGACGATCTCGTCTTCAACAAGCGCGCTGATGCACTGCAGCGCTTCATCGAGCACTTCGCCTCGGCCGGTGCCACTGCGTCGACTGCGCAGGCCGAGAAGGAAGATCCAACCGCGGGGATGTCGCCCGACCAGCGCATCCACTGGATGATCCTCCACCGCAAGAAGGAGGGAATCGAGGAGCAGCTCGACGCCGCCGGCGTGCGCGACAATCCGGTCCGGGTGCTGAACGATGTACTGTTGCCCGCGATGAAAGAGGTCGGTGACAAGTTCGGCGCGGGTGAGCTGATCCTGCCGTTCGTGCTCCAGTCCGCCGAAGTAATGAAGAAGGCGGTCAAGCATCTCGAGCAGTTCCTCGAAAAAGCCGAAGGATTCACCAAGGGCAAAGTCGTGCTCGCCACCGTGTACGGCGACGTCCACGACATCGGCAAATCGCTCGTCAACACCATTCTATCCAACAACGGCTACACCGTCTTCGACCTCGGCAAGCAGGTGCCGGTCAACACCATTCTCGACAAGGCCGTCGAAGTCGGCGCCGATGCGATCGGGCTGAGCGCGCTGCTGGTCTCGACGTCCAAGCAGATGCCGCTCTGCGTCCAGGAGCTCGACAAGCGCGGGATGAAGATTCCGGTTCTCATCGGCGGCGCGGCGATCAACCGTCGCTTCGGCCGGCGCGCGCTGTTCGTCGAGGGCGAGCGGCCGTACGATTCCGGCGTGTTCTACTGCAAGGATGCCTTCGAGGGCCTCGAGACGATGGACGTTCTCCAGGATCCGGAGAAGCGGCAGCCGTTCGTGGTGAAAAATCTCGACGACGCGCGGAACGATGTCTTTTTGCGCACCACTGTCGGCAAGGACATCGCCGTCGGTGACGCCGCCGGCCAGCGCAGTGACGTCGCAGCCAACAACCGCGTTCCGTCGCCGCCCTTCTGGGGCACTCGCGTCATCCGCGACATCCCACTCGACGAAGTCTTCGATCTGCTCGATCTCGACGAGCTCTATCGACTGCAGTGGGGCGCGCGCGGGTCGGGTGATCAGTACAAGACCACGGTCAAAAACGAATTCGAGCCGACCCTCGAGCGCCTCAGGCAAGACGCGAAGAAGAACGGCTGGATCAAGCCTGAAGTCGTTTACGGGTACTTCCCGGCGCAGTCCCAGGGCAACGACGTCATCATCTACGATCCCGCCGCGTATTCCAGCGACGGCGGCTCACTGCGCGAGATTGCGCGGTTCCATTTCCCGCGGATGGTCGGTCGCGAGCGGCTTTGCCTTGCCGACTACGTACGCAGCGTTGAGTCAGGCGAAGTCGACGTCGTGCCACTCCAGGTCGTGACCGTCGGCGACGAAGCGACCAAACGCTTCGAGAAGCTCCAGGCGGCGAACGAATACACCGAGGCGTTCTACTCTCACGGGCTTTCCGTCGAAACCGCGGAGGCCGTCGCCGAGTGGGCGCACCGACGCATCAAGAGCGAGCTCGGCGTCGACAGCGGCAAACGCTACTCGTGGGGATATGGCGCCTGCCCCGATCTCGACGACCACACAACGGTGTTCAAGCTGTTGCCCGCCCGGGAAGCGCTCGGCATGGATCTCACCGAAGCGTTCCAGCTGATGCCCGAGCAGTCCACCGCCGCGGTGATCATCCACCATCCCGAGGCGAAGTACTACGCCGTGCGTGGAACGGGCGGCAGCGTATCCAGCGAGCAGGAAGCCGCCGTTGCCTGAGAACGCCCTCGTCGCGCGACTGCTCGATCCGCTCCAGGTCGTCGTCTTCGATGGCGCGATGGGCACCATGCTCTACAACAAGGGCGTGTTCATCAACCAGTGCTACGACGAGCTGAACCTGCGCGCGCCGGATCTCGTGCGCGATGTCCACAAGGCCTATCGGAAGGCCGGTGCTGAAGTTCTGGAGACCAACACCTTCGGTGCCAACCGGTTCAAGCTCGCCCAGTACGGACTCCAGGAGCAGGTTGGCGAGATCAATCGCGCCGCGGCGAAGATCGCGCGAGACGTCGCCGAGGACGATCTCCTTGTCGCGGGCGCTGCCGGCCCCCTCGGCGTCAGACTCGAGCCGCTGGGCCCGACCAGTCTCGACGAAGCGCGGGCAGCGTTCCGCGAGCAGCTGCAGGCCCTGAAAGACGGCGGCGCCGACGTCTTCATTCTCGAGACCTTTGTCGATCTGCACGAGGTCGAGCAGGCCATCCTCGCCGCGCGCGAGGTCGATGCAAAGATTCCGGTGATCGCGCAGATGACCATCGGCGCCGACTGTCACACGCCATACGGCGTACCGGTCGAGGATGTCGTCAAGTCTCTCGACGCGTTCGGTGCCGACGTCATCGGCCTCAACTGCTCGGTGGGCCCGCAGATCATTCTCGACGCAATCGAGAAGATGGCGCCGCTGACCCGGCGCAAGCTGAGCGCGCAGCCCAATGCCGGCATGCCCCGCGACGTGAGTGGTCGCAGCATGTACATGGCGAGCCCGGAGTACATGGCGACCTACGCGCACCACCTCGTGCAGGCCGGCGCGAAAGTCGTCGGCGGCTGCTGTGGGACGACGCCGGAGCACATTGCCGCGATGGTCGAGGGCGTTCGCCCGCTGTCGCCACGACAGGCTCGGGTGCCGATGAAGGAGCGACGGCAGTCCCATCCCGACGCGCCGCCCGAGAATCAGGGCGTTACGCCCGTGCCGCTCGCCGAACGCTCGAAATGGGGCCGCAAGATAGCCATGGGCGAGTTCGTCACCTCGGTGGAGATAGTCCCGCCGCGCGGGGTCGATGCCGGCAAGATGCTGCGCGACACCGCCGCGCTCCGCGATGCCGGCGTCGATGCGGTCAACGTTCCAGATGGTCCCCGCGCGCAATCACGCATGGGAGCGCTGCTCTGCAGCCTGCTCATCGAGCAGCAGGTCGGAATCGAAACCGTCATTCACTACTGCTGCCGGGACCGCAACCTGCTCGGCATGCTGAGCGACCTGCTCGGAGCCGCGGCGGTCGGTTTGCGCAACCTGCTGCTCATCACCGGTGACCCGCCCAAGATGGGGCCGTATCCGAACGCGACCGCGGTGTTCGACATCGATGCGATTGGTCTGACCAATCTCGTCAGCAATCTGAACAAGGGGCTGGACCCAGGCGGCAACTCCATCGGCCAGCCGACCAAGTTTGCGATCGGCGTCGGCGTCAATCCCGCCGCGATCGATCCGGCGCAGGAATTGAAGCGATTCGAGTGGAAGGTCGAGGCCGGCGCCGAGTACGCGATCACCCAGCCGGTCTTCGACGTGCGTCAGCTGGAGAAGTTCCTCAAGACCATCGAGCACACGAGGATTCCGATCGTGGCTGGCATCTGGCCGCTGGTGTCGTTGCGCAACGCCGAATTCCTCGCCAACGAGGTCCCCGGTGTCGTCGTCCCACAGCCCGTCATCGAGCGGATGCGCGTCGCGAGCAACAAGTCGAAGGAGCACGGCGTCGCCGAGGGAATCGCAATCGCGCGCGAGATGCTCGAGCGGGTGAGACCCTACGTACAGGGCGTGCAGGTGTCCGCGCCGTTCGGCCGCGTCGACCTCGCACTCGAGGTGTTTCGGGACACCCTGGCTCCTGCCGCAGCGAGGACTGCCTGATGCCGTCGAATCAGAGTCTCGACGAGATCTTCGTCGCGAAATCGCGGTACTGGCTCAGCAAGGAGTATCCGATCAAGCTGCGGCACTGCGTCAACGCGCTGCCGCAAAGCGCGGTCTGGGCTCGACCCAACGCCACATCCAACAGCGTCGGAAATCTGCTCGTGCACCTCGCCGGTAACGTCACCGAGTGGATACTTGGCGGCGTCGGCGGTCAGACCATCAGCCGCAATCGCGCCGCCGAATTTGCGCAGACCGAAGGCCGGGACGGCTCACGGTTGCTCGATGATCTGGAGACGGTGCTGCAGAAGGCGGACGGCGTCCTGGCTGACCTTACCGCGGACGATCTGAGCCGGTCAGTAACCATTCAGGGACGTCGCACCACGGTGCTCAGCGCCGTCTACCACGTTGTCGAGCATTTCTCGATGCACACCGGGCAGATCGTGCTGCTGACCAAGATTTACGCGCCGGACAGCATCCATTTCTACGAGGACGCCGGCGGCCTGGCGCGTCCCACCTGGCACAAGGGCACCGCCCTCGACGAGGCCGCGCACTAGTCTCCAGCCTGCACGACCGCCATTTTCAGGAACATGAAGGGCGTACTGATCGTCGATCACGGCTCGAAGAAGGACGAAGCGAACGACATGCTGATCTGCATGTCGAATCTCCTCCAGACGATGGCCGGTCCAGAAGTGGTGGTGCGTTACGCGCACATGGAGCTGGCCAATCCCGACATCGCCAGCGGTTTTGCGTCCTGCGTGCGCGCGGGCGCGACCGACGTGATCGTGTTTCCCTACATGCTTTCACCGGGCAGGCATTCGACCAACGACATCCCGCGCATGGTCGCTGATGCGGCGCGCGAATTCCCGCACGTCAGCTTCAGCGTCACACCCGCCTTCGGCGTCCACGAGAAGCTCGCCGAGCTGATTCTCGATCGCGCCGGCATCGAGGCGATGAAGGCTTTCGCCGGATCGGAAGGCGATCGCTGCTGGGATCCTGACTGCTCTGAGACACTTTGCGGCGACGCGTGCCGAGCCCGCACCGCTCGCCAGACGGTTTCCCCCGGAGGAAATTCCTGATGTACAGGCACCGCATCGCATTCGGCTCCCTCGTGCTGTCAGTGCTCTTCGCCGCATCGATCCGCGCGCAGGCACCACTGCAGACGGTCCCATTCGACCGGGCGAATCTCGACACCACTTGCGCCGCATGCGACGATTTCTACGAGTTCGCCAACGGCGGCTGGCTCAAACGCGCGAAGATTCCCGGCGACTATCCGACTTACGGTGCGTTCGATCAGCTATTCGACCAGAACCAGGCCGTTCTGCGCAACGTGCTGGACACCGCGGTGCTGAGGGTGAAGTCGGGCGAGTACAAGCCCGGCACCGGACAATGGAAGGTCGGCGCGTTCTATCAGACCTGCATGGACACCGTCGCCATCGAGCGCCTGGGAGCTGCACCGCTCAAACCGGGGCTCGATCGCATCGCCGCCATCAACAGCGTCGATGATTTGAAACGCGCGCTCGGTCAGCTCGAGAAGAGCTACGGGTTGGCGCCGATCTCCGAAGGGTCGATCCAGGACGCAAAGGACGCGGCGAATACCATCGCCGTTCTGTACCAGGGCGGACTGTCGCTGCCGAACAGCGAGTACTACACCAAGACCGATACTGCATCCGCGAGCATGCGCGCGAAGTTCACCGCGAGTGTCTCCCGGATGTTTCAGCTGCTCGGCGACTCGCCCGCGAAAGCGAACGCCGAAGCCGCAACGGTGCTTGCCGTTGAGACACGGTTCGCCAGGGGCTCGAAGACTCCCGTTCAGCTACGTGATGTGGTGAACAATTATCACGGGATGACGCTGAGGCAGGTGGATTCACTCACACCGCACTTCTCGTGGGAGCAGTTCTACTCCGAGCTCGGCGCTCCGATCCCGAACAAGATCGACGTCGGCCAGCCGGAGTTCTATCAGAACTTCGACAAGATGCTGACCAGCGTCCCCGTCGCAGACTGGAAAACGCTGTTGCGGTGGCGCCTGGTGAACGCCGCCGCCCCGAACCTCAGCACACCGTTCGTGAAGGAGAACTTCGAGTTCAACAAGCTGTTCACCGGCGCGACCGAGATCAGTCCGCGCTGGAAGCGCTGCGTCAACGCGACCGACAACTACCTCGGGGAGCTGCTCGGCCAGGAGTTCGTGGCCCGCAAGTTCTCGCCGGCCGCCAAGGCGCGCGCCGTGACCATCGTAGATAACCTCGTGCGCGAGCTTCGGTCGCGCATTGAGGGACTGCAGTGGATGGGCCCCGAGACAAAGCAGCAGGCGCTGGTCAAGCTCGATGCGTTCAACCGGAAGATCGGCTACCCCGACAAGTGGCGAGACTATTCGTCGCTCACCATCAAGCCGACCGGCTACTACGCGAACGTGCTGGCGGGACAGCAGTGGTCGTCGGCGCGCGACTGGGCGAAGATCAACAAGCCCACCGACCGCACCGAGTGGGGCATGACGCCGCCGACCGTCAATGCGTACGAGAACCCGCTGCTGAACGAGATCGTGTTCCCGGCCGGCATTCTGCAGCCGCCGTTCTACGATCCCAACGCCGACGATGCGCTCAACTACGGCGCGATGGGCGCGGTGATCGGCCACGAGATGTCACACGCGTTCGACGACCAGGGCCGGCAGTACGACAAGTTCGGCAACATGCGCGACTGGTGGAGCAAGGAGGATGCGGCTCGTTACGCGAGTGAGTCGAAGAAGATCGTCGATCAGTTCAATTCGTACACGGTCCTCGACACCGCGACCCACGTTCAGGGCGAGCTCACCCTCGGCGAGAACATCGGTGACTTCGGCGGACTCACCGTTGCGTACGCGGCGATGAAGCGCGCGCTCGCGGCGCATCCGCAGCCAATAATCGACGGGTTCACTCCCGAGCAGCGCTTCTTCCTCGGCTGGGCGCAGGTCTGGCGCGAGCTCGATCGGCCGGAGTTCCTCCGCTACCTCGTGAGCTCGAATGAGCACCCGCCGGCCAAGTGGAGAGTGAACGGCCCGCTCAGCAACATGCCGGAGTTCAAGGAAGCGTGGGGCTGCAAGGACGGCGATCCGATGGTGCGGCCCGAGGCGAGCCGCCCTCACATCTGGTAGTGTCGGAATCGCAATGACGACCGAGACTGCCGCGACATCTGCGCTGACCGCGCTCTCCGAAGAGGAGATCATGTTCCGCGACGCCGTGGCCGCGTTCGCGGAAGAGGAAGTGCGCCCGCGGGTAATGGAGATGGAGAAAGCAGGCAGGATCGATTCGTCGCTCCTGCCCAGGTACTTCGAGCTCGGCCTGATGGGGATCGAAGTGCCCGATCAGTACGGCGGCGCGGACGGCAATCTCTTCATGGTCACCCTGGCGGTGGAAGAGATCAGCAAAGTCGATGCGGCATCCGCGATCGTCTGCGACGTCCAGAACACCCTCGTCAATTATCCGATCACGCGCTACGGCAGCGACGCGCAGAAGTCGAAGTATTTGCCGCAGCTGACTTCAGAAGTCGTCGGCGCGTACGCGCTCTCCGAGTCGGGCTCTGGCTCCGACGCGTTCGGCCTTGCAACTCGCGCCGAGAAGAAGGGCGATCGCTGGATCCTCAACGGACAGAAGCTGTGGATCACCAACGGCGCTGAGGCGGGCATCTTCGTCGTCTTCGCGAACGCCGATCCGTCGGCCGGTTACCGCGGTATCACCGCATTCATCGTCGAGCGCGAGTTCAAGGGCTTCAAGGTCGGCAAGAAGGAAGACAAGCTCGGGATTCGCGCATCGAGCACGGTGGAGCTTCTGCTCGACAACTGCGAAGTACCGGACGAAAACGTGCTCGGTCCCGTAGGCCAGGGCTACAAGATCGCGATCAATACGTTGAACGAAGGGCGCATCGGGATCGGCGCGCAGATGATCGGTGTGGCGCAGGGCGCGCTCAAGGCGGCGATCGACTATCTGCAGGAGCGCAAGCAGTTCGGAAAACCGCTCTCCGATTTCCAGGCAATCCAGTTCCAGGTGGCGCAGGCGGCGACGGAGCTCGAGGCCGCCCGCCTGATGGTTTACAACGCGGCGCGCCTCAAGGACGCCGGCAAGGACATCGCGCGCGAGGGCGCGATGGCAAAGCTCTTCTCCTCGCAGGTCTGCGAGCGCGTCACCTCGTTATGCGTCGAGCTGTTCGGCGGCTACGGCTACACCAAGGACTACCCCGTCGAGAAGTTCTACCGCGATGCCAAGATCGGGACGATCTACGAGGGGACGTCGAACATGCAGTTGCAGACTATCGCGAAGGCGATACTCAAGTAAGGAACTGCAAAAGAAGACTACCGGCGGGCGGCAGTGGGCGTGCCGGCGGGAGGCCACGGGCTATTGCACGTGTATTTAGCCTCCGACGTGAATCGCGGGAAGAAATCGTTTAGCCCGCGGCCGCCCGCCGTGTGGCCCACTGCCGCCCGCCGGTAGTCTTCTTTTGCAGTTTACCGAGCTGTAACTCCCCTCAGAATCCCTTCCCGTATTCGCCGCGCTTTCGCTGACGCCCGCTGATCCTCAACCAGCCTCGACTCCACCCTCGCAACAAAGTGCAGCCTCGCCGATAGCGTCTGCTGCGCGCCATTGCGCCGGATGACTACGGGCAGCGCGGTTCCCTCTGCGATCCGCGAGTACCGGGCGCGGAATCGGTCGGACCACTCCGGATCCTGGGCATCGAAGCCGCCGACGGAGATCAGATCGTCCCCGGGCTGAACCCCCGCGGCCGCGGCAGCACTGCCGGGCATGACATCGGTGACGTGCAGGCCGCTCGAGTCCTGCAGGCTCGCGATGCCAAGCTGCGGCACCAGCGTCGTATCGCGGGCTAGACGAAGGCCGGCGAGAGGGAGGATGCGATCGTAGGGAAATGGCTCGCGCCCGTTGATGTAGCGCGCGTAAAAATCAGTGAATGATGTCCCGCCCGCGGCGTTGCTGATCGCGCTCCACCATTCGTCGGACGTAAAGCCGCGATTGTTCTTGTACGCTGCGACGTATAACCCGCGCATCACATCGTCGAGTGAAGTCTGGTTGTCGCTGCCGTCGCGAATCATGATGTCGAGCAACAGCCCAGCCAGCGAGCCCTTCGGGTAGTAGATGTACTCGCTGCCGTCGCGGGGATGGATCCACGTCGAGAGCGACGCATCTTCGAGGGAGGTCGGCGGCAGCGCATCCACCTGCGCGATCTTGTCGCCGGTCATCGAGTAGAACTCCTTCGCATCGACCACCCCGCCGCGCACTTCGGCAAGATCGGCGTAGTAATCCGTGATGCCCTCGCTCACCCACAACAGGGTCGTGGGCTGCTCCTGATCGTAGTGGTACGGCCAGAGATCCTGCGGACGCAGCCGCTTGACGTTCCAGGCGTGGAATATCTCGTGCGCGTAGAGCGACGGCAGCACCGGCGTGCCGAGCATACCCGGCCCGAGCACATCGACGTGCGAGCTCTGGTGCTCGAGACCGCTGCCGCCGGAGTAGGACGGATCGGTGATCTGCAGAATACTGTAGTTCGTCCACGGCACTTCGCCGAAGACCTTCACCTCGGCGGGGATGACGCGCTTGAGCGCCTCCCAGACCGCGATCCGCGGGCCGCCGGTTACGCTCCCCGAGGGATACGTGGCGAGGCGAACCCACGTTCCCGATACCTGCACGCTGTCGAGATCGAACTGGCCGACAAAAAACGGCATGTCGACCAGATCGTGGTAGTTGGAAGCCGCATACCGGTGCGGACCCGCGCCCGTCATTCCCGTGACGATCTTCCAGTCGGGCTCGGTGTTGACCGTGACCGCCGCCGGAAAATCGAACCCCCTGCCCTCCGGATACAGAAAGAGATTGGTCCCGTTGAAGAGCAGGAAGTCGGGCCGCGACCAGGTATTGGCGTTGTCCAGGCTGTCGGCGAGGTAGTCGAAATGAACCGTGATTTCGCCTACTCCCATCGGCTGAATCCGCCACGTGTCGGCATCGACCTTGTCCCAGGACAGCGAGTTGCCAGCCTGCTCGGCGGCGAAATCGGTGACATCGCGCGCGAAATTGTCGATTTCGTACGCCCCCGGCGTCCACGCGGGGAGCGACAGCAGCACCGGCTCGGTACCGCCGACGGTGAAGGTCATCGCGCTACTGACCTCCCGACGCTGCGCGTTCGCCCGCGTGAAGGTCACCTCGTAGCGAATGTCGCTCAGTGGCGCGGAAGTAGCGGCAGGTTGTGCCGCTGCGCGCGAGGAATTCGTCGAAGCAGCAACCGCAATCGCAAGTATGACGATGACTGGTTTCATTGACCGGTGATGGCCGTTGAGAAACGATCCGCGCAACCGAGTGGCAGCCGGAGATATTGCAAGACCCGTTCGCGTTAGGACTCTCTACACAGTGATGCTAGATTCGACGACAACTTTTTGACAACTGATGATCTCCTCCGATTCCCTCAACTTCCTTAAAAAGCTCCTCGATACGCCGGGTCCGTCCGGATTCGAGGGCGCGCCGGCCAAAGTCTGGCGCGAGCACGCCAAAAAATTTGCCACCGTAAGTGGCGACGTCGCGGGCAACAGCCTCGCCGAAGTGAACGGCTCCGGCAAGCCGACCATCATGCTCGCCGGCCATATCGATGAGATCGGCGTCATCGTCAACTACATCGACGACCAGGGCTACGCCTACATCCAGCCGATCGGCGGCTGGGATCCGCAGGTTCTGATCGGACAGCGCATCCGGTTCATGGGCCAGAAGGGCGAGGCCTTCGGCGTCGTGGGCAAGAAGCCGATCCACCTCATCAAGCCCGACGAGCGCGACAAAGCGGCGAAGTTCACCGATCTGTGGGTGGATCTCGGCGCCAAGACCAAGAAAGAAGCGGAAGCGATCGTGCTCGTGGGGGACGCCGGCGTAATCGATTCACGCACCATGGAATTCCCGAATGGCCGGCTGGTGTCACGATCGATCGACGACCGCATCGGTGCATTCGTGGTGCTCGAGGCTCTGCAACGCTACGCCGCCAAGCCGGGCGCGGCGAAGGTCGTCGCAGTAGCCACCACCCAGGAGGAGATCGGCTACCGAGGCGGTGGCGCGGGAGTCTGCGCAACGTGCATTGGACCGCAGATGGCCATCGTGGTGGATGTCACCTTCGCCATCGACCATCCCGGGGTCGAGAAAAAGGAATACGGCGAAGCCGCAATCGATGCCGGGCCAGTGCTCACCCGCGGCTCGATCATCTCCCCGGTGGTCGTCGGCCTGCTGCGCAAGACGGCGGAGGAGAAGAAGATTCCGTTCTCCCTCCACGCCGCCGGCCGCGAAACGAGCACCGACGCCGATGCAATCCACATCGCCCGCGAGGGTGTGGCGACTGGGCTGGTCTCGGTGCCAAATCGCTACATGCATTCGCCCAACGAGCTGGTGAGCATCCAGGATATCGACAACGCGGCGGAGTTGATTGCAGCGACCTGCCGCGCAGTCACGGCAAGTACTGACTTCACGGCGCGCTAACACGTTTGCGGTTGAATGGAAGGATCACTGAAGACTACCAGCTGATAGCAGTGAGCGGAGCAGCCGGCGGCTCCGAGCCAGGGTTGGATGAAAAGCGGTGCGTCGGACAGATTGCGGTTATCAAATCCGTGCTCAGCGCTCCCAGCCGCTCCGCCCATAGCCACTAGCTGGTAGTCTTCAGTGATCTATCCCCGTTCAGGTTAGCCTTGCCCAAACCAATCCCCGCTCCTCGGGAAGAAGGATTCACAACCTCGACAGACTCCCCGCTGTACTGGGTGAAGTACGGCCGCGCCGATGGTCCGAAGCTGCTCGTCCTCCACGGCGGGCCCGGTGCGGATCACTGTTATCTGCTGCCCCAGATGCTCCACCTGGGAGAGAACCACGACCTGCTTTTCTACGATCAGCGGGGCGGCGGGAAATCGCGCGCCGATGCCCGGGTCCCCGTCACCTGGCAGACCCACGTCGAGGACCTCGCTGCAGTCGTCGATGAATTCGGACTGGACCCGCTTTCGATCGTCGGCTATTCGTGGGGCGCGATGCTGGCCCTCCTCTACGCGATTCAGCAGAGGGGAAACCCGCATCTCCCACCGCCAGCGCGGCTGCTGCTGATCAATCCCGCGCCACTGACAAGCGCGTACCGCCAGCAATTCGAGGCGGAGTTTGCGCGCCGGCAGCAGAGTCCGGAAATCCAGAGGATGCGCGATGAGCTCGCGGCGTCGGGGCTGCGCGAACGCGATCCGCAGGCCTACCGGGAGCGAGCCTTCGAGCTCGGCGTAGCTGGTTATTTTGCAGATCCGGCGAACGCAACGGATCTGACACCGTTCCGAGTAGTGGGGCGGGTGCAGCAATCCGTGTGGGCAAGTCTGGGCAATTTCAACCTGATCGACGATCTGAAGGGCGTCCGCATCCCCTCGATTGTGATCGCGGGGCGTGACGATCCGATTCCATTAGCGTCTTCCAGAGAAGCGGCCAGCGCCCTCGCCACGAACCTGGTGGTGCTGGACGACTGTGGCCATGTGCCGTACGTTGAACAGCCTACCCGGCTTTTCGCGGCAACCGACCGATTTCTTGATGAGACCAATCCGACCGTACGCAGCTGAACTTCAGGCATGACATCAGACTCCGGCGTAACACAGCACGCGATCAGCTCGATCACGGTCGACGGCAAGGAATACAGGGTAGCGCTTCGTCTCGCCTATGACGGCGTCGAGTACATCGGCCGCCTCTGGTTCAGCGATCCCTCGAGCGACCAGATGGGCATCCCCGACCACGGCGCCGTACCGGGCCGGACCATCGCTGAAGCAGTCGAAGTCGCGAGAAAGCTCACTCCCCAGGATCTCGAGCGCCGCTGCCACCGCGCTCTGGCCGACAAGAGGCGGTACATCCGACTTCGCCGGGCCACCGAGGAGATCATCACCAAGATCAAGTACATGAACCGCGTCGCGGTCACCATGCGGCACGGGATGCTGGACAGCGAGGGCGCCAGTCAGGAGCTGGAGCTGATCCAGAAGCAGATTGAAGAGATCGTGAAGACCCTGCCCTTCCACGCCGGAATCGAAGAGACCACCTGATCGCCGGTCCTCGCGCGGCGAGGGCCGAGTAAATCGGCGTTCCGGCCTCATATATTGAGGGCATGGATTCGCGCTCGGCCGCGCACGTTCTGTCCCAGATCGGCGCGCTCCTCCAGGTAAAAACCGACCAGAAATTCAAGGCCCGCGCGTACAAGGGCGCGGCCCGCTCGCTGATCGCGCTCGACAGCGACGACCTCGGTCCCCTGCTCCGATCTGGCGAGCTGGCGGACACGCCCGGAATCGGTCCCGCCACACTTTCGGTGGTCCGCGAGCTGGTGGAGACCGGCGAATCGTCGTACCTGAACCGGCTGCGCGAAGGTATGCCGGAAGGATTTCTCGATCTCCTTCGCGTTCCCGGTCTCAACATCGCCAAGGTCCAGCTCATTCACGACGAGCTCGGCGTCAACTCGCTCGAGGATCTCGAGCAGGTCGCCCAGAACGGCAGGCTCGCCGAGCTGCCGAAATTCGGAAAGAAAACCGCCGACAAGATCCTGAAGGGAATCGAGACCCTGCGACGCAACAAGCATCTGCAGCGTTTCCCGGCGGCGGCGATCGAAGCCCACGTGCTGCTCGCCAACGTCGTCAAACATCCCGACATCGTCCACGCTGAAGTCGCGGGCTCCATCCGCCGCCACAACGAAGTCGTCGCCGACATCGACATCGTCGCCGAATGCTCGGTCGATCCGGCGAAGGTCGCTGATTCGTTCGCGCGATCTCCTGGCGTGCGAGAGGCGCACGGCAACTCGGAGCCCGGTTCGGTGCACATCAGATTCGTCGACGGCACCCACCTCGACATGAACTGCGTCGACAAAACCGACTATGCCGTCGCGTTGTGGCGCGCCACGGGAAGCAACGCCCACGTCGAGGAGATGAACCGCCACGCCCGCGACCGTGGCTTCGAGATTACCGGCAATTCGCTGCTGCGGAAAGGCAAGCGGATGCCAGTGAGAAGCGAGGAGGATTTCTTCAGGGCGCTGGGTCTCGCCATGATTCCGCCGGAGCTTCGCGAAGCCATGGGAGAGATCGAGGCCGCCGCCCGCCACGAGCTGCCGAATCTGCTCGTGTACGATGACCTGCGCGGCGCGCTCCACAATCATTCGGACTATTCCGACGGCTCGGCGACCATCGAGGAGATGGCTGAAGCTGCGATCGAGCGCGGCTGGGACTACATCGGCATCACCGACCACTCGGAGTCCGCGTTCTACGCGGGCGGACTCAAGCGCGACAAGCTCCAGCGCCAGCTCGAGGAGATCGACGAGCTCAATGCGCGGATGACCGGCTTCCGCATCCTGAAGGGAATTGAAGCCGACATCATGGCCGATGGACGTCTCGATTACGACGCGCAGATCCTCGATCAGCTCGATTTCGTGATCGGATCCATCCACTCGCGGTTCAGCATGGATGGAGATGCGATGACGAAGCGAGTGCTCGCCGCACTCGACGATCCGCATCTCACGATCCTCGCGCATCCGACCGGGCGGCTCTTGTTGTCGCGTGAGCCGTACGCCCTCGACGTCGAAGCGGTGCTCGAGAAGGCGGCGCAGGTTGGAGCAGCGGTCGAGCTCAACGCCGACCCGCACCGGCTCGACCTCGACTGGCGGTACTGCCGGCGCGCCAAGGAGCTGGGCGTCACCATCGAGATCGGCCCCGACGCGCACTCGACGCCGGGACTCGACAACGTGCACTTTGGGGTGGGGATGGCGCGCAAGGCCTGGCTCGAGGCCGGCGAGATTCTCAATACACGCAGCGCGGACGAAGTCGTCGCGTTTGCCAGAAGGCGGAGCGCCAAATGAGGCGCACTGTCCCCAAAACCCGAGAAGCCAAACGCCCGGTGCGCAGAACCAAGGCGAAGATGCGTCGGATCACGCGAGCCGAGCTCGGCCCCTATTCCCGCGACGTGTTCGCGCGCCTCAAGGCAGCGCACCCCGACGCGCACTGCGAGCTCGATCACGAGACGCCGCTGCAACTGCTGGTCGCCACCATTCTCAGCGCGCAGTGCACCGACAGGCGCGTCAACATGGTGACGCCGCTGCTCTTCAGGACCTATCCGACGGCCGCCGCGCTCGCCGACGCGCCTCCGGAAAAACTCGAGGAAATCATTAAGAGCACCGGATTCTTCCGCAGCAAGACGAAGAGTCTGATCGCGCTCGGCAAAGCGCTGGTGGAGAGGCACGATGGACAGGTCCCGGATTCGATGGAGGCGTTGGTCAAGCTACCCGGCGTCGGGCGCAAGACCGCCAACGTCATCCTCGGCAACGCGTTCCGGAAAAACGAAGGCGTCGTCGTCGACACCCACGTCGGACGGCTCAGCGCCCGGCTGGGATTGTCAAAGCAGAAAGATCCAGTCAAGATCGAAGAGGATCTGATGCCGCTGTTTCCCCGCGATGACTGGGCGATGCTTGCCCACGTACTGATCTTTCACGGTCGCCGCATCTGCGATGCGCGGGCGCCGAAATGCAACATCTGCAGCCTGAACGAGATTTGTCCATCGAGCACAGTCAGCATCTACCGGGAGACGAAATGAAAATCGGAATCATCGGCGCCGGACACATCGGCGGAACCCTGACGCGCAGATTCGCCGCGGTCGGCCACGACGTTTACGTCGCAAATTCCCGAGGCCCCGAGACCCTGGCTGATCTCGCAAGAGAAACCGGAGCCAAGGCCGTAACGCCAAAGGAAGCTGCGAAGCACGGGGAGGTCGTGATCGTGACGATTCCGATGAAGGCAATCCCCAGGCTCCCGCGCGATCTGTTCGCGGGCACGCCCGAGGACCTCCCGATTGTCGATACCGGCAACTACTACCCGCAGCGCGACGGACTGATCAAGGCAATCGAGGATGGGATTACCGAGAGCCGCTGGACGTCGGAGCAGCTGGGACGGCCCGTCATCAAGGCGTTCAACAACATCTACGCGCAGCACCTCCTCGAGCTTGGCAAGCCGCGCGGCGCTCCCGGGCGGATTGCGCTCCCCGTCGCCGGCGACGACGACGCCGCCAAGAAAATCGTGATGAATCTTGTAGACGAAATCGGCTTCGATCCCGTCGACGCCGGAAGTCTCGACGAATCGTGGAAGCAACAGCCCGGGACACCGGTGTATGCAACTGACTTCGATTCAGCCGGCGTGAAGCGCGCACTCTCCGAAGCGACGCCCGAGCGCCCGCCGCAATTCACTGCTGCCGGGGCCCCACCGGCAACCGCCTCACGCAGCTCGGCATCCAAACCATCCGACACCGCAGCCCCGCCACCCTCGCGTTAACCCTGTATCACCCGCCGTCCGCAATCCGCGTATCATCCCGCAGTCCGCAATCCGCAATCGCTGTTAGATTCCCCGTTCCACCGACCGCCACACCAAATGACCAAGATCGCGACGATAGAGACCAACAAGGGAACCATGCGCGCCGAGCTGTACGAAAAGGCAGCGCCGAAGACCGTTGCCAATTTCGAGAAGCTGGCGAACTCGGGCTTCTACGACGGGACGAAGTTCCATCGAGTCATCCAGGACTTCGTCGTCCAGGGCGGCGACCCGTTCTCGAAGGATGACGCCAATCCGAAGGGACCGGTCGGCACAGGCGGGCCCGGCTACAAGATCAACTGCGAGACCGACGGGAATCCGCACAAGCACGAGGTCGGAGCGCTGTCGATGGCGCACGCCGGCAAGAACACCGGCGGCAGCCAGTTCTTTATCGTGCTGAACGAGCAGAACACCAGGCACCTGAACGGCGTGCACACCGTCTTCGGCAAAGTGGTCGACGGGCTCGACGTCGTGCCGAAGATCAGCCAGAACGACAAGGTGACCAAGGCAAGGGTCGCCGAAGACGCGGGAGCGAAGTGATGGCGACGAAAAAGAAGACCGACTTTGGCGCCGCGATCACCGGGTTCATACTCGGCGCGGTGACCCTGTTCCTGCTGATGACCGCGATCGTGCTGTTGACCAACGCCCATTTCCGCGGCAAGCACGCTGCGGAGGCGGTCGAGGCAGCCCACTAAGCGGCCCGGGCTCATTTCCGGAAATATCAACGAAGACTACCAGCTGGGGGCTTCGGGCGCAGCGGCTTGCGGCACCGAGCATGGGTTTGATGAAAGGCAGCGCTTCGGATGGAGTGCTGTTATCAAACCAGTGCTCGGAGCCGCTAGCCGCTCCGCCCACCGCCATTAGCTGGTAGTCTTCTTTAGTCTTTAGGAAACGAGCCCCCGGCCGCGAGCCGGTCCCCGTAGGCGAGACTCGAAACGCCGGCGATTCAGTTTGACTTAGGCATAGGCCGTCAGTATATTACTGACCGGTCAGTAATTATTTGTTTAGCAATGCCCAAGTCCAAGCCCGCTGCACCAAAATGGCGTAGACGCCCCGAGCACCGGCCCCAGCAAATCATCGAGGCCGCCCTCGAAGTTTTCGGAGAATGCGGGCTCGCCAATGCCCGACTCCAGGACATCGCCCACCGCGCCGGCGTCTCCAAAGGCACCATCTACCTCTACTTCCCCAATAAGGAAGAGCTCTTCCGCGAGATGATCCGGCAGACCGCCGTCGCCGCCATCGAATCGGGAGAACGTACCATCTCCGGCGGTACCCCGACCGAACAACTCTGCGCCGCCATGCGCGGCTACTGGAAGTTCGTCCGCTCCCCCGTCTTCGGCACCATCCATCGCCTCGTCCTCGGCGAGCTCCACCAATTCCCCGACCTCGCCAAGTTCTACGCCGACGAAGTCGTCACCCGCGGACTCCGGCTCCTCAGCGGTATCATCAAACGCGGAGTCGAAACCGGTGAGTTCCGGGACGTCGAGCCCGTTACCGCCGCGCGCATGCTCGTCGCCCTCACCGTCATGAACGGGATCTGGAGCGATAAGCAAACCGGCGTCCCTCTTCTCTGCCACAAGAAGGAAGAGGACGTTTTCCAGGAGCTGGCCCAATTCTATCTGCACTCCCTCGCCAATTCCGGCGGCGCCTGCGCGCAGGCCGACGGCGCTCCCCTCGACGACATTCAGTTCATTCCACTTCAACATGACTGAGATTTTCCCTCGCGCGACGCGTTTGCTCGCGTCGGCTGTCACTCTTGCGCTCGCGACCAGCACCGCGGTCGCCCAGACGCCCGACTCCTCACCCCCAGCCATCTCGCAGGCGGGCGGCGTCGTGCGCCTGAGCCTTGGCGATGCTGCACGCCTCGCCGCGCGCCAGAGCGCGCTCGCCCAGGGCGCGCGCTTCCGCGCCGATGAAGCCCAGGCACGCGTGCGGCAGCGGCGCGCCGACCTGCTGCCCAACATCAG
>DASSNV010000114.1:0-3822 GCA_035701245.1 Gemmatimonadaceae bacterium
GGATTCCCCAAATTCCGCTCCTATGATCAATTGGGGAGTTCTCGCGATGCGTCCCGTATTAGCGGCCGCTAGGCTGGTCCTCAACGTGTAGATCAGAAACGATGGGAGGACGAGATGCTCGAGAAGGAAGCCGCACCGCTCATTTCCCACGCGCCAGGCGACATCGCTTCGTTGAGAGCGACGATTCAGGGTCGGGTGACGACGTCGAACGACCCCGACTACAACCGTCTTCGATCAGTCTGGAATGGGATGATCGACCGCCGGCCCGCACTCATCGTCTCCTGTGCGTCGGTGTCGGATGTCAGGACCGCCCTCGCCTTCGCGCGCGCGCATCATCTCACGGTGGCAGTGCGTGGCGGCGGTCACAGTGTCGCCGGCTTTGGGACGTGCGACGACGGCGTCGTGATCGATCTTAGCCCGCTCAAGGCGATCAACGTCGATCCAGATGCGCGCCTCGTGCACGCTGGCGGTGGGGTGACCTGGGGCGAGTTGGACGCCGCGACGCAGGCCCACGGACTAGCAACGCCCGGAGGTGTCTTCTCTCGCACCGGCATTGCCGGGCTCACCCTCGGCGGGGGCTATGGCTGGCTCCGCTCGAGCTTCGGGCTGGCCTGCGACAACCTGATGCAAGCAGAGGTCGTCCTGGCCGATGGTCGCGTGGTCATCGCCGGCACCGGTCCCGAGCAAGATGCTGAGCTTCTCTGGGGATTGCGAGGGAGTGGCGGTAACTTCGGCATCGTCACTCAATTCACCTATAAGCTGCACCCGGTCGGCCGCGATGTCTACTTCGTCTTTGTCGTCCATGACGGGGAAGGTGAAGCAACGGAGCGGACGCTCCGCTTCTTCCGCGACTTTTGCGACGCGGCACCTGCGGCGGTCAATCCGCTCGCGGTCTGCGGTATCGTTCCGGCTGACCCGGCGCTCTTCCCCGTCGAGACCCACGGTCGCCGCTACGTCATCCTCGGAGCGCTGTACGCCGGTTCGATCGACGAGGGAAAGCGCGTGCTGCGTCCGCTGGTCGACATGGCCGAACCGCTCGCCGATTTCAGCGGCGTGATGCCGTACGTGGACGTGCAACGATTATGGGACGCCGATTACCCTGACGGAATGCGCTATTACTGGAAGTCACTGAATTTAATCCGGTTAGACGATGACGTGATCCGCCAGATTGCCGGTTGGGCGTGCAAGCAGCCATCGGCGAAGAGCACGACTGATCTCTGGTTCGTGGCGGGAGTGAGCCGGCGCTCTGCACCAGAGACAAGCGCGTTTTACGGCCGTGAATCGGCTGTCCTACTCGGCTTGGAAGCGAACTGGATGGATCCAGCTGAAGACGAGCCGAACATCCGCTGGGCCCGCGAGTTTACTGACGCGATGCAACCCTACTCTGATGGGAGCCGCTATCTCAACTTCGCAGGCTTGCACGAAGAGGGCGAGCGCATGGTGAGTGCAGCCTTTGGGCCAGCCTATGAGCGGCTCGTGCTACTCAAGCGCCGCTACGACCCAGCGAACGTGTTTCACCTCAATCAGAATATCTCCCCGAATGGGAACACGGAGTAGGCGGCGATTACGAGCGCAGTTCTCATTCAATTTCGGTGCTGCGATGCAGAACTCGGCGAGATGTTTCGCCTCTGCGACGGCTACGTTGCGGTATCGGCCCGTGGCGTTAGGAGTCGGCAATTGGTCGATTGGTATCGGGATCGACGAATCCGAGTTGACGGTTGCCCACTCGACATGCGGGCCGCTGCCGGGCTGTTTCATCGGCGACGGTCCGTGTTCGCAGGCCGTCGCCAGCATCTCGTTCGCTGTTTCATCGACTCGTGTACGCCGACGTTCACAGCGACCACAGCCTGACCACCGGAGGTGTGGGCGATCCCTAGCGCTGCCGACGCGGTGTCGCACCGTTCTTGCGGCGATTCAGTCTAGCGCTGGGGGAGGCGAAACACATACCCGACGTCGCGGATGGTAATCAGGTACTCCGGCTTTCTGGGATTGCGTTCAATCTTCTTTCGCAGACGCGCAATGTAGACGTCGATCCGATTGCTGTCACCCTGGTACGCGTATCCCCAGGTACGCTCGATGAGTCGCTCGCGCCCGATCGTTCTCCCGACATTGCGCATCAAGTATTCGAGGAGTCGCATCTCCGTCGGAGTTAGCTGCACCGCTGGCCGGCCCGCGCTCTCAAAGGTGAGTTCACTGATTCGGAGGTCCGCGTCGCCAGCTTTGAGAATTGTGCCTGGCGGCTCTCGATCGACTTGGGGCCGGCGGCGCGCGACTACTTCGAGCCGAGCTACCAGTTCCTGGGGGTCAAACGGCTCAACAATATAGTCATCGGCTCCATCGCCAAACGCGCGCAACTTATCCTGGACATCGCGCCGTTCACTGACGAATATCACCGGTCCGCTGTAGTCCTTGGAGCGAAGTTCCCGGCAGAGTTCGTGTCCGCTGACATCCGGGAGATCGATGTCAAGCAAGACACCATCGGTGTCTCGCCCGATAATCGCGCGTAATCCCTCGTTCGCGGAGCGGGTTAGAACCGCTTCGTGACCGGCCTCGGTCAAGATGAATTGCATGAGCCTGCCCATGATGCCGACGTGATTGACAATGACGATGCGCATCGATCGGCGCCCCTTCCAAACGGCGCGATACCTCTGGGCCAGCTGTTCACTCCGGAACTCGGGTGTGAGTCCAGGTACGTTGCATGACGAGCGCGATCGTTCCGTGCAACTCGGACAACTCTGCCGCGACCGTGACGTCGGTATCGGCAAGAGCCACACCTCTAGCACAAAAGTACTGGGACGCTGCGCAACCTCAAAGGCCATTCGTACCGCAATTAGTAGCCGTTCGTACCTGCGGTGGTAACAACCGATGTTCGAACGAGACGCGTGCCCGTGCGCCCGTATGGAGATCCCACGCCAACGGCCCACTTACAGCCGTGTCTCATCGCCCGAGTCGCATGTCGCCATGCGCTGTGACAGAACAAAACCGCCCCACCTGGGGCGGTTTTCTTTGCTCTGGAGAGGCTGAGAGCGGGTGATGGGACTCGAACCCACGACATTCTGCTTGGGAAGCAGACACTCTACCAACTGAGTTACACCCGCAAATTGATTCCTGCGCCAGAGTATAGCAGTCGGGAATCTTTCGGTCCAGATCTGGTATATGTCTGTATGCAGCATTTATGGGCTACAATCGTTTCGGCCCGTGGGATTGGCTGCGCCGGCCGGGGAGTGTGACGATCAGGAGTGCCTGTGTACAGTTTCTTAACCCATCTCGAATGCACCAACTGCGGGGAGCATTATCCAACCGATAAGCTCATCACGACCTGTCCGGCCTGCGGCAAGGTGCTCTACGCTCGCTACGATCTGGCGGCTGCCGCCAAGGAGATGACCAAGGAATCGTTGGTTGGACGGCCCTGGAATCTCTGGCGCTATCACGAAATCATGCCGGTGCAGAATCCGGCGAACGCCCTGACGCTCGGCGAGGGTGGCACGGCGCTCCTGAATGCCCCGCGGCTCGGCAAGGCGTTCGGCTTCGACAAGCTGGTCGTCAAAGACGAGGGTCGCAACCCGACCGGCAGCTTTAAGTCGCGCGGGCTGGCGTCAGCGGTGTCGCGTGCCAAGGAACTCGGCGTCACCGCGGTGTCGATCCCGTCGGCCGGCAACGCCGCCGCCGCAATGTCGGCCTATGCGGCCAACGGTGGGTTGGATGCCTACGTCTTCATGCCGGTCGACGCTCCCCAGGTCATGAAGGCCGAATGCGTCACCTACGGAGCGAAGGTCTATCTGGTCAAGGGCTTGATTAATGATGCCGGGAAGATCGGCAAGA
>DASSNV010000115.1:0-8959 GCA_035701245.1 Gemmatimonadaceae bacterium
GCAACCCTGGCTATCGCGTGTTCAAACAAGCCCGAACTTCAAGTTCCCGGCGGGGCCACCTTCACGCTGGTTCAAGGAGACTCCGTCGCGGTGCTCGGCGGTCAGGCCGCAAAGCAGTCGGATTCAGTCGCCGTCCTTGGCGGCCAGGGTATGTGCACCATAACCATCAACCAAATACTGCCCGATACGACTACCCATCAGTATTGGATCGTCGTCAAGTGTTAGTGGCCTAAAGTCTCGCTGCGGGGCAACGGCGAATTAAGCCGTCTGGCTTACGCGTTATTGCGCGCCGGGTGTGCGGTTTTTGCGAAATACGGGGCGAGTTCATTACCGCAACCGAGGATAAACGTATGAACCGAATCAAACTCGCCGCAGTCGCAACAGCATTCGCAGCATTTGCCACCGCTGGGGCCACCGCGCCAACCGCACACCATTCGACCGCCGCCGTCCAGCAGAGCTGTGCTGCCGCACCCGCGGTCGCGAATACCTATCTGCGCGCCCAGGCGGGCAGGAAACTCACCATGACGCGTGGTGAGGTGGTCGCCGAGATCACCAAGCTCACGGGCACTGACGGCGAATTCGCCGGCCTCAAGCCGTGTGAGTCAGGATACCCGAACGCGGTCCGCTTCTACATCGACGAAGTCATCAAGGCGGGCACCAACAACAGCACGCCGCAGGTCGAGTAGCAGATCGAATTAGCGAGCGAGGCGTTTAGTCGATCATTCGGCTAAACGCCGGCCGCTCGCGACCCAGCGTCAGCTAGTGCCCGCGCCCAATGCAGGGCTCGATGATCGCGTCCTTCGCCGCGTGACGATCGTTGATGGTCTTGTAGAAATCGTCGAAGTAGCGGAGCGTCGACTTCACCGTACCGTGATCGATGAGCTTCCCGATCGAGTCGCTGTAAAGCGCGTAGATCGCCGGCCTCTTCTCGTTGAACAACGCGAAGACCTTTTCGTATTCCGCCGGATCGGTGCAGTAGCCACGGAATAGCCGCTGCCGCACGTTCGGAATGTTCAGACTCGGATCGGGGATCGCATACCGCGCATTGATCACTCCCGAAAAATCGAAATCGTAGGGCACCGGCGCGATCGTACCCTGGGTGCCGAAAAAGAGCTCGACGTTGTGAAGCGCACCAATGGAGAAATCGGTGTTGCCGATGAAATACTGGAACACACCGAACAGCGCATCCTGGAAAGGATCGAGATCGGCGGGTAACGCGCCCTTCTGCTCGAGCACCCTTCCGCCCAGACGGGCACCCAGCGCGTTCGGCTCCTCCATGATGAATCCGTATCGCTTTGCGCGAATCTTTCCGCTCCCGCTGTCGGCATAATTGAACTTGAGCAGCCGCACCCGGTGGCTCACCGGAGTGAGCAGGCCGTAGATGCGATAAAGCTGATACTCCTGCAGGATGTACTGCTCGTAGAGATCGTTGTCCTGGCAGTAGCTCACCAGCTTTGGCTTGTCGAGCTTGTGGAAGATCGTTCCCTTGGTCGTCTCGCCCTTGAAGTTGAGACGCAGCGGCGGGAAGTCGCACATCTTGAGACGCCAGATGCCGCGCGTCCGCGCCTCCAGCGGCACCGTCACAGCGCTGCCGCTGTCGCCCTTGTACGACAGCGTCGCGGGACGCCATGGGGGATCGGCCCGCCTGTCGCCGCGGATCTTTCCGATGTTGGTGGTAAAGGTGACCTCGAGCGGCTGCTCGGATGCGAAGAAAGCGGAGGCCGATCGGGCCTTCGTCGAATCCTGAGCGCCGTGCGCCGTGGCTGTCGCTGCGCTCGCCACCTTCACCGAGTCCTGGCCGCCGGCGGGGCCGGCAAAATATGCCGCGTCGATGAAACAGACCGCGGCAATCATGGGGTGCACGGATCGCATGCGCATACCGCCTCCACGTCGATGCTGTCGGGCCCTGAAAGGGCGCTCGAATATCGGGGCGACCGGCCGAACGCGCCATAGTTGCCTTGGGCGGCGCATCAGGTATGATTGCCGGATGCGACAACTAATCCCGGCGCTCATCGCGATTTCGCTGCTGGCGCACCGCGCGCCCTGCCAGGCGAGCAATCCTCCAGCACCTTCGCTGATCGTCCTGATCAGCGTCGACCAGTTCCGCGGCGATTACATCGATCGCTTCGGCCCGCAGCTCCAGGGCGGCCTGGCGCGGCTGTCACACGGAGCGTGGTTCACCAATGCGCATCACGACCACGCGCTCACCGAAACTGCTCCCGGACACGCGACCCTTCTCTCCGGGCGCTTTCCCCGCTCCACCGGCATCATCGCGAACTGGTCGGGCGTCGAAGACCCGATGACCCTGCTCGTCGGAGCGCCGAAAGGCGTCGGTGCGTCTCCGCGGCGGTTCCAGGGCACGACCCTGGTCGATTGGCTGCGTGCGAGAGACCCGCGATCCCGCGCGCTCTCGGTGTCGATGAAGGATCGGGCGGCGATTTTGCCGATCGGTCGGTCGCACTCCGAGGTCTACTGGTACTACCCGGACGGCCGCTTCACCACCAGCACTTATTACCGCGACACCCTACCCGATTGGGTGAACGCATTCAACGCGCGACACGAGCCGCAAAGCTTCGCCGGCAAGAGCTGGACGCTGCTGCTTCCGGACAGCGCGTACCACGAAGCGGACAGCGTCAGCGTCGAGATGGGAGGGCACGATGTTGTCTTCCCCCACGCCCTTCCGCCTGAAGGCGACAAGGCCGCAAATCAGATCAGACGCTCGCCGTGGATGGACGCGGTGACGCTGGACTTCGCCCTGGCCGGCGTCAATGCGCTCGGACTCGGCAAAGGACCGCACACCGATGTGCTCGCAATCTCCCTCTCGGCGACAGATGTAATCGGGCACAGCTACGGTCCCGACTCACGGGAGATGCACGACAACATCCTCCGCCTCGATCGCAACCTCGGCGTGTTTCTCGATTCCCTGTTCAGGCTGCGGGATTCAACGCGCATTGCGATTGCCCTGAGCGGAGATCACGGCAGTGGAACCATCCCCGAGCTGGTGGCGAAATCCGTGAGACCTGCGCCGACGCGCGTCAATGCGGCCGCGCTCGCGGACGGCCTGACGGGAATCGCCGCGCTCGCCAACCTCGACACCACCCTGATCGGTCTCGACGGGCACATGGTAATCGTCGATCCGTCCCTGGCGAAGAGTCGGCGCGCCGGCGTGGACAGCGTGCTCACGGTATTCGCGACGCAGGTAAGGAGTCTTCCAGGAATCGCGCGTGTGGATCGGCTGCGTGATCTGTTGCGCGGCGACACCGTCAACGATCCCATCGCGCGGCGCTGGGTCCACCAGCTGCCCGCTAACGGCAACGTGGAAATGGTCATCACCCTCACACCGCTCAGCATCTTCGGAGGAATCGTCGCCACCCACGGCTCGCCTTACAATTACGATTCCAACGTTCCGTTGATTTTCAGTGGGCCGTGGTTCGCGCCGGGGCGCTACGGCGAGTTCGTGCGCACCGTCGATCTTGCCCCCACCCTCGCCGCGGTTGCCGGCGTTACGCCGGGCGAGAAGATCGACGGTGTCGTGCTGCGTCAGGCTCTGAAAGAGCGCTAAAGCGCGGGATAGTCGGACACGAACTGGGGCGCCGCATATTGCCCCAGGAGCGTCGCCGTCGCTTGCAGCGCCGAGAAGGTGTTCGATCCGGTGACGACGATCAGCCCGCCGGCCCGCGCGAACCGACCGCGAGCGACGATTCCGTGGACGAGCGGCACCGCGAGACGTGCGTCGGTGCCGGTGACCCCGCGTAGATCGACCACCAGCCGCCGCGCGCCGGCGGCATCGGCGCTGGCGAACATCCGGTGCATGAATGCGTGCGGTGCTTCCGAGTCGGCCAGTCGCGGCGCGGCGAGCCGCACGTACACAGTGCCTGTGGTGGCGTTGATCGAGAACGAGCTGCTGGACGCGGATCTATTAACCACCGCGTTCATGGTGTCGGTCGGCGCCGCCGTCGGCTCGGCGCAGGCCAGTGCGGCCAGCGCCAGAGCTGCGCGTATCATTGGCATCTTCGATCTCACGGAAAGGGACGCGGACGCGGCCACGGCCATGGCCATGGATCGAAGGACCGAGCACCCGCGATGCCACGCACCGCGGCTTCGCGAACCGCTGGGTCGGTGGAGCTGAGTAGCTGGGTAAGAGTTTCCTGGGAACCTTCCCCGGATTTCATCAGAGCCCGAATCAACGCGCGGCGCACTCGATCGTTCTTCTCGACCTTGAGCGCATCCCGAATCGCCGGCAACGCTGATACATCCTCGAGCTGCCCGAGCGCCCATGCAGATTTGAGACGCACGTCGGTGTTGTCATCGGTGAGCAGTCGCAGCAGTCCCGGCGGCGCCTTCACGTTCTCGTCGAGCTGACCAATCGCCCACGCCGCTGTACCGCGTACACTGGGATTGCGGTCGGCGGTCGCCGCTGCAAGAACGTCCAGCGATGACCGATCCTCGAGGTTGCCGATCGACCAGACCGCGGTCTCACGCACTCTTTCCTCGGAGTCGCCGCGAAGTGCCGCGCTGAGCGCAGGCACCGCGCGCCGGTCCTGGATGTTGCCGAGCGCCCAGGCGCTCATTTCCCTGACCCTGGCGTCGGCGTCGTGCGCGAGCACACCGGTGAGGGCGTCCACGGCTTCGCGAGCTTCCATATTCCCCAGCGCCCACGCCGCTACCCTGCGCACCGACGCTGCGTTGTCCTCGCGCACGACCTTGATCAGGGCGCCGACTGCGGCCGTCGACTCCATGTGACCGACCGCGGCGACTGCCGCTTCACGAACTTTCTCGGCGTCGTCGCTGAAAAGATTGATCAGCGGGCTCAGCGCGCGACCATTTTCGATGCGGCCGAGCGCCCACGCAGAGTTGGCGCGCACATCGGTGGATTGATCGCGCAGCGTGCGAATGAGTGGATCGACCGCGTTCGGTGCTTCGACGAGACCGAGTCCGAGCGCGGCCACGGTCTTCATGCCCGGATCCGCCGAGCCGAGGCGGGTGACGAGATCGCCTCCGACGGCCTCGGCTTTCTGGGTGCCGATCAATCGCACGGACAGCTCGCGCACGCAGGCGTCGTCCGACCCCAATCCTTCGAACAATTTCTGAATGTCGGCCGCAGACAGCGCGTCGCGGAAACGACGATCATCGCTCGTCGCCACCACTGGTGTGAGCGGCGTGACGGGGGCATCGCTGCCGTTTCCCCAGCCCCAGTTGTTCACCGCGCGGGAAGCCAGTGAGCAGATCATCGGCGGCGCACCACGCGCCGCGGTCAGCAGCGCGGCGACATCGATCGGCGCCGCGGTCGATCGCCCATCGACGCTGCCTGCTTCAAAGCCTCCCGACATTTCGCCGGCCCGCGTGCCTATCGGCGCTCCGCTCAGTGACGAGAACGCAAGCGTCGCGAGTGTCATTCCTATCAGTCGTTGCATCGTTGCTCCGTTCATGGTTCCCGCCTCGTGCGGGTAAGTTGAAAAATCAGCACTGCTGTTCAAAAGAGAGGGCGCTCATCGGAGCGCCCTCTCCGAGTACTAGTTCGGAAACGGGCGCGGCTCGGGCCAGGGCCGCGGCCATGGACCCGTCGCATGCCCCCCAGCGAGAGCGCGCACCGCGATCGTTCTGATCTCCTGATCCTTCGACTCCAGCAGACCCTTCAGTGCGTCGACGGACTTTTCACCGACCGCCGCGAGGGCTCTGATGTACGCGACCTGCAGATCCTTGTCCTGTTCGCGTTTGAGAGCGGCTTCCAGACCCGGAATCGCTGCCGGGTCTTCGATCTGGAACAGCGCCCAGGCCGCCAGCTCGCGCATCTCCGGATCCTGATCGTTGAGCAAATTGATCAGCGCCGGCGGAGCCTGCCTGAGGTCGGCGTTGCCCAGTGCCCAGGCAGCGCGCTTTCTCACATCAACACTCTTGTCGGACAGTGCGCCCGCCAACGCGTCGGCCGACGAGCGGTCGCCAACGTTGCCCAGTGCCCATGCTGCGCGCGCTCGCACATCAGTGCTCGCATCGCCTCGCAGCGCTGCAGCGAGGGCCTGCTGGCCAACCGAAGAACGGTCGCCCTCCGCCAGCGCCCACGCCGCCATCTCACGAACGTCTGCATTCGAATCACGGCGCAAAGCGTTGGCGAGAGCGTCGACCGCTACCTGCTCGTCGGCGTACTCCGCCAATCCCCACGCGGCGATTCGACGCAGCTCGGCGCTGGTGTCGGTGGCAAGAATGCGCGCCAGCAGCACCGGCCGCTCGTCCGTGTCACGTTGCGCCTTGGAGCTGCCTTTGGTCAGCGCATCCATGATCACCGCCGGCTTGACCGCCGTCGATGCCTGCTCGATGACGCTCTGCAAATAGTCCGGCACAGTCTTCTGCAGCGTACTGGTCAGCGTCCTTTGTACGGTGCGCTGAATCGTCGATGTCTGTAAGGACTGGTGAGTTTTCGAGCCATCGATGATCTCACGCGAATCCGGGTAACCCTTGGCGTCGGGCAGCTTCTGCGATGTCGCCAGCTCGAGACTGTCCGTTGCGGTCGGTGCGGTGGCGACTTCCGATTTCTGGGCGGCTGTAGCGCGCGGCGCCGGCGCGGCGGCACCTACCACGATCGCGATCATCGCCAGGGACGCAATCAATCCCAGCGACTGCCTGCGGCTCGGACTCACGTGACGCAGCTCCGGATCGAGAATGGCGAGCATGCGCCCCTCGAATTCCTTGCGGCGCGCCATCGCCAACGCAACGGAAGGCGTGGCGTCCTTGCGAACGCTTGTAACAATGTCGAGCAGATGCTCGGCGTAGTCGGTCGCGCGCGCGCCGCACGCCAGGGCGAGATCGTCGCAAGCGCGCTCGCTCTCGGCGCGAAGCTGCTTTGCCGCCGTCCAGACGAGCGGGTGGAACCAGTAGAACGCGCACGCGAGCCGGCCGAGGGTGTGACCGACGAGATCGTGGCGCCGCACGTGTGCGAGCTCGTGGAGCAACACTGCACGCCGGCGGTCGAGCGACCAGGTGTCACACTCTGCCGGCAACACAATGGTCGGAGTGAAAACACCGCAGGCAAACGGCATCTTGGCGTCCTCGCTGCGCAGCAGCCGCGGCGGCTCCTCGAGCGAGAGTCTGTCCGAGACTTCCCAAAGCGGGTTCAGCCAGTCCTCAGAATCGAGCGGACGCGAGCGATTCACGATGCGCTTCACCAGCATCGCGGCATAGCCCAGCCACGCTGCGATGACCAGCATGACGGCCGCCCAGATAACGAAAACGATCGACAGGCCGCTGAGCAGTGGCGACGTCGAAGCCGATTCCGTTGACGCGGCGCGCGTCGAGTGATTTGCATCGGCGGTCGCGACACTCGGTGCGCCAATCGTGGCGCTTTGATCCGATCCGGCACGCAGCGCGACCGGCGCGCTGCTTGTCGCGGGCGCCTGGCCCCTCACTGCCCCGGACTCGGGAGGCAAAATGCGCAACGAGATCGGCGACCACGCGGCGAGCGCGGGTACGAGCAGCAATCCGGACAGCGACACCAGCCACACAAGGTGCCGCGCGCCCGCGGAAGTCCGCTGCATGGTGAGCGTTATCGCGATTGCGAGCAGCAGGATCACGGTCGCCTTCACCAGCAACAGGATCATCGATGTACTGGGTCCGCTGAGGGATGAGGCGATCGTCGAGAAAATCGTAGATGACATCGGTGCTACCTCCCGCTCTGCCGCGCGCGGCGAATGCTGTTGCGCAGCCGCTTGATCTCGGCGTCGCTCAGGTCAACATCGGACATCCGGAGTAATGCTGTCACCGCCTGCTCGGTGCTGTCACCGAAGTAGGTGCGGACGACGTGCGCGAGCACATCCTCGCGCGCTGTCTCGGTCGGCTTGGCGGGATAGTAGATGTAGCGGGGTCCGTCCTCGCGGTGCTTGATCAGCTCCTTCTCGCCGAGGATGCGCAGAACCGACCGCACCGCCGAATAGGTCGGTGGATCGGGCAGATCCGCCATGATCTCGGCGACAGTCGCCCCGGAGCGGCGGTGCAGGATGTCCATTACCTGTCTCTCGCGCCGGGAGAGCGCGGCGGTCGCTGGTGTTGCGTCTGTTTGTTTCGGCATCACTGTGGCAGCCATGGGGTCGCCCGAAGGCCGGGCCGTGAAAGGTGTTGAAAAATCAACCGTGCTGAAAATTCAACAGAAGCCGTCGTTTGTCAATAGCCGGTTTTTTGGCCCGGCTTCCGGCAAGGGCCGGGCGGGCCGCCTAGTCTTTACGCCGCAGGACGACGTCGCCGTTGACGGTTCTTACGCGAATCACAGGACCGCCCCGGCCAACCGTCTGGCGCACCCTGACGTATTTCCGCGGCGTGCCCGCGCGGTTATCCCAGTCCTCGGTTTCAGTGATCTGGACCGGAAAATCGCTGATGATCCTCGTCTTGTGGCCGAGGTTTTTGGTGTAGGCGGTTTCGAGATCGAGCTCCGCGTTCAGGTTGGCTGGCACGAGCAGGCTTACGTTGCCGTTGCCCGAGAAAACGCCCACCGTGTGACCCGTTGCGCCCTGCAGCTCGAGACTTACGTCGCCGGCACCGGTGGTGGCGCTAACCGATCCGGACGAAGGCCCGATGTCGATGCGGCCACCGCCCGTCTGCACGTAGAGATTCCCCGCCGACGAACCGACCGTGATTGGTCCGCCGCCGGTGGTGATGCGCGCGCCGGACGGTGCGGATGGAATCGACAGTGCACCGCCGGCGGTGCTGACGGTCACCGCACCGCCGGGACTTGCACTCACGGCGGCTGCACCGTTGCTCGACGTCGCACTGACGGCCGTCGCGCCGACGCCATTGCCGGAACCGCTGCCCATCGCAATGATGTTCACGCCTCCCGCGCGCGTGACGGTGGTGCCGCTTCCCTTGCTCACGATCACCGGACCGCCCCCCGAGTAGCCCTTGAAGTCGCCGCTGACTCCTTCGATCCGCACGGTCCCGCCGCCGGTCCTGACACTTCCGTTGAGATGCGAGTTGC
>DASSNV010000116.1:0-12745 GCA_035701245.1 Gemmatimonadaceae bacterium
ATCTGGAGATACGCCGAGAGGACCGATTGCGCCTCACGCGCGTAGGCGGGCCAGTCAATCGTGCTCTGCGCGCCGGCGTCCGCTGGCGGAGCCATGCTCGCCAGTCCCGACAAAAAGAGTCCGGCAACCAGGCCGGAGCGCGTGTGGAATCGTGTCATAGTACTGTCGGCGAAGGCGTCGGTCTTTCGAGAGCGAGTAATTCTACGTTCCGCTGCCCGAGACCGCACCACGCGGCGCTTAGGGCCCGCCCGGCCCGGAACCCTGTGGTGGCTGCGGCGGTGGCGGTAGCTGCGCGACACGGGCCCTGAACGCCTGAAACGCGCGCGAGTCCACGACAAGCTGCTGGTCTGGATCGACCCTCAATCCAGCAATGAGATTCCGAGCGTGCTGGATGCGGGTCTCCTCGAGCGGGTGCGATGCGAACCAGCCCTCGACCACCGTGGGCTGGTGCTCGCGCTCGCGCAACAGGATCTCGAACAACTCGGGGATGCCGCGCGGGTCGTAACCCGCGCGTGTCACATTGATCACGGCCTCCGAGTCCGCTTGGAGCTCGTCGAGCCGGCTGTGTCTGGCGATGAGCGCGGTACCTCCGACCTGCACCGCCGCCTGGGCGAGTCCGCTGTGGCAGATGTTGGTCAGAGTACACACCGCCGCCAGGCCAAGATTGGTCTTCTGCTGGGTCTGAATATCCTTCACCGAGTGGCGTTCGACCACATGCCCGATCTCGTGACCGAGCGTGCCGGCGAGCTGGTCCAGGCGCTCGGCGTCTTCGATCAATCCGCGGTTCACGTAGACGTAGCCGCCCGGGAGGGCGAAGGCGTTGACCTGGTCGCTGTTGACGACGTAGAAATGCCAGTCCAGATCTGCCCTGCTGGTCTTACCGGCGATGGATTCGCCGAGGGTCTGGACGAACGAGATCACCGACGGGTCGGTAACCAGCGGAAGCTGCGAGTTGACCTCCGCGGCGTCCTGGCGCCCCAGCGCAACCTCCTGGTCCTCGGACACGGAGCAACCGGCAACAGCCAGCACGAGGGCAGTCATTATGCAGATGCGAATCATTTCCCGGCGGGAATGGTAGATTCTTGAGGGGGGCAAGACATGTTCCAGCCACTGGCTGCCCGCACCCGGCGAAACTTCGAGCCACCATTGCACACTCCTCTCGCATCCGAAAAACCGCGCCGCACCTTCGAGGAGCGCCACATAAGCGTTCCGCGCACCGCGCGCTACGCGATACTTGGATCGCTCGACGCAGACCTCAGCGAGGTCTGGATCGCGTGTCACGGTCACGCCCAGCTCGCGCGCAGATTCATCGCCCGCTTTCTGCCGCTGGAGCGGGGCGATCGGCTCTTCGTCGCACCCGAGGCCCTGTCGCGTTTCTATCTGGAGCCGCCGCGAGTTGGACCCCACGGCACCGATGTACCAGTTGGCGCGAGCTGGATGACCTATGAAGATCGCGACGCCGAGATCGACGACTACGTGCGCTATCTCGATCTTCTGCACGACGAGATTTTCTCGATTGTCGATCGATCGCAAGTGCGACTGATAGTGCTCGGATTTTCCCAGGGTGTCGCGACGGCAACGCGCTGGATCACGCGCGGCAGCGTCGATCCGGACAGAGTCATCCTATGGGCCGGGATGCTGCCCACCGAGCTCGATGGCACCGCCGCAGCGCGCCTCACCCGGCGCTCGCCGCTGACAGTGGTGTTCGGCACGAGCGATCAATTTGCGCGACCCGACGTCGTCGCCCAGCAGGAGGGACGTCTTCGTGAGCTGGACGTCCCTCACCACACCGTTCGCTTTAACGGCGGCCACGAGCTCAATGCCGAGGTGCTAAATCGGCTGGCCGAGGACGCGCACCGGTGATTCCCGCCGCCGTGACGAGGCTCGCCTCCAGATTCACGTGGCGGTCGGCAATGATAATCCTGCTGATCGTGGCGCTCTTCGTTCCGCTGATCGTCGGATCCGATTTCTTCTTTCCGTACGTAGTTCCGCGCAACCTGTTCTTCCGGATCGTGGTGGAGCTCGGACTGACGGCGCTCGTGATCGCGCTTTCACTCGGTGGTAAATCGCTGGATCTGCGTGACGAGCCCATCTTGTGGGCGCTGGCCGCTTTTCTTGGAGCGGTGACAGTATCGGCGATCTTTTCGCCCGCGCGGTCGCACAGCTTCTTCGGTGATTTCGAGCGCATGGGCGGCGTGTGGGCGTGGCTCCATCTCTTCCTGTTCTTCCTGCTGCTGCGAACGCTGCGGGACAAGGACTGGGTGTGGATTCTCAACGGCGCACTCGCGGTGGCGGTGGTGGTGGCCGGCATCGCAATCGCTCAGCACGCGCGGCAAACCTCCACCGCCGGCAGCGATGCCTTTGTCGACCCGAGCATGGCAACCCTCGGCAATTCGGGGCTGCTCGCCGCATATCTGTTGATGGCGATCGCCATCGCGGCGTATCTGGCTTCGACGTATGCGCGCTTCCGTCTGCTGTATCTCGCCGCCGGCGCGATCGATCTCGTGGCCCTCATCTACGCGCAGAATCGGAGCAGCATCCTTGGTCTGGTGCTGGCGACGCTCGTTGGCGCGGTGCTTTTCTCGACGCTCGGTGCGCACGGTCGACGACGATGGCTGGTGCCCGCGATTGCTCTGTCGATCGGCGTTGTTCTCACCGGAGCCGTGCTGGTGATCAAGGCGTTCCCGGAGAGTTCCGTTGAGCGACATCTTCCCGCTGTTCTGAAGCGCGTCGCGAGGACCAACTTCGCGGGAAGCGACGAGTCACGCACCATGCAATGGCGTGCTGCGATAGAGGGATTCAAAGATCGTCCGCTCACGGGATACGGGATCGAGAATCACAACCTGGTCTGGAGCGCGCATTTCGATCCAGACATCTACAGGATCGACACCGATATCTACGACCGTACTCACAACGAGTTTCTCGAGATCCTCGCCACGACCGGCCTGCTCGGAATGTTCACGTTCCTCGGAATCTGGGCCGCGATCTGGGTTACGCTCGCACGTGCCTACCGTGCCGGCCGGCTGACCGCAGCCGGCGTGTCGATTCTTACAGGGCTGCAGATCGCCTACGCGACCTATCTCTTTTTCTGGTTCGTGGATCTCAACTCAACGATGCTGTGGATTCTGCTCGCGGCGCTTATTGCATCGCGGGGGACGGTCGGCTCGGTGGTGCTCGAGGCTACCGAGCACGACGCGGTCGTCGTGCAACGCAGGCCCGCGATAGCGTTCGCCGCGGCGGCGGCGCTGGTGTTCACGCTCTACGCCGAAGGCTTTACGCCATTTCGGGTCGATCGTGCCCTGGCGCGGATCGATGTTCCGGGGTCGGTCGATCGAACGCTGTCGGAATTCGACCTGCTCGCCAACGCTCCGAGTCATCAGACTGCCCACACACCGATTCTGATGGCGCAATACGTCGGGTCGCTCGCGCCGCGCCTGGAGTCGATATCCGCCGATCCCGACCGTCGGCGTATGCTGGATCGCGCTTTCGCCGACGCGATGCTGGTATTCGACCGCGAGATCGAGCGTGACTCCCTCAACGATCGTCTCTACACCCACCAGGGCCAGCTCTACGCGGAAGCGGCGAGGTTCTACGACTCACCATCATATCGTCAGAAGGCGATCGATGCGTTTCACGAAGCGATGGAGCTGAGTCCGCACCGCATCGAGCCTCGGCTGGAGCTCGCCGCTCTTTACAGCAGCGACAGCGATTACGAGCGCGCCATGGTAGTACTCGGCGACGCCGTAAAAGTGGATCCGCAATTGGGCGAGCCCCGGTACAGACTCGCCGAGGCGTACGCCGGCGCCGGCCATCCGGACTCCGCGTTGTCAATGCTCCAGAGCTCGCTCAAGCTCGGTTACGTCGGAGCGCCGGAGATCTATCTCGCCATCGGCAAGCGCCTGGAATTCTCCGGGAAGAACACCACCGCCGCGCGCCTGTACTCGAGTTATCTGGAGGCGAAATACACCGAAGCGGTCTGGGATCGGACTGAATCGATCGACCGGCCAGTACCGAGTGCCGACATCGCCGTCGCGGCGCATCTGCCGCTACTCTATATGCGCGCCCGTGAAAGCGAGCTCGCGATCAAGAGCGCGGCCGCGCTATCGGCGTTCGATCCGTCCCGCTCGAAGCTGGTCGACCGCTTTGTGTCGGACGTTGGCGCGAGACGGCGCGCGAGCTGGCTGGCGCGCACATCGCTGCTGCCGTGCAGGACTTCGCGACTCGCGCCGGCGCTCGATTCCATTCCGCTCGACGCCTGCAGGGTTTTTCGCGGAAAGCTCTAAGCAGGTTGTGCGACGGCGGCCGGCTGCCGTGTGCCGGCGCGGTGAATCCTCAGTGCGGCGATCCGTCGCCCATCCATCGCCACCACTTCCATCTCGCCGCCCGGGATCGGGATGCGATCGCCCATCCGCGGCAACCGTCCGAGCTTCGCAAACGCGTATCCACCGAGGGTAGTCCAGTCACCTTCGGGAATCTGAATGCGATAGTCGGAGCGCACATCGATCAGCGACAACGAGCCAGCAAGCTCCAGCACACCGTCGGTAACGATCGACTCACGCGACGCGAAGTCATATTCGTCGGCGATGTCGCCCACGACTTCCTCGACCAGATCTTCCATTGTAACGATGCCGGCAGTACCGCCGTACTCATCGAGCACGACCGCCATGTGCGCGCGCGTTCGCCGCAGATCGTCCAGCACGCGCTCGGCGGGGCGACTGTCCGGAACGTACATGGGCTCGCGTACGAAATCGGCGAGGTTGAACGGCGCGTCGCCGGAGTGCAGCCACAGATCCTTGGCCAGGAACACTCCGATCACATCGTCGAGGGATTCGCGATAGACCGGATAGCGCGAGTAGCGCTCCCGCCGCAGGATCTCCCATACCTCCTGCTCGGTCGACTGAATGTCGAGTGCCACGACGTCGGTACGCGGCCGCATCACGTCGCGCGCTTTCTTGTCGTGGAAGTCGAGCACTCCGGCAAGCATCGCCCGGTCAGATTCGTCGAGGGTGCCGCGGGCGTGCGCCTGCATCACGAGGAAGCGGATCTCGTCGGGGCTGTGGCCTTCCTGGTCGCTCGCGGGGCTTACGCCAAAGACTTTCAGCAGGCCGTTCGCCGCACCGTTGAAAAGCCAGATGAACGGCGACATGAATCGGGAAAAAACCAGCAGCGGCGTCACCACCGCGCGGGCGGTTCGCTCTGGACTGCTCAGCGCAATCGACTTGGGCGCCAGCTCGCCCAGCACGATATGAAAGAACGTGAGGATGAAGAACGCCACCGGTGCGGCGGCAATGTGAACGGCGGTGGGCGACGGGTTGAGACCGACCAGCCGGAACAGGCGGTCGAACAGATGGGCGAGGACGGGCTCCCCGATCCAGCCGAGCGCCAGCGAGGCGATCGTAATCCCCAGCTGCGTCGCGGCGATGTAACGATCGAGGTGCTGGAGCGAGCTCTGGACAGTACGGGCGCCGCGGTCGCCGCGCGCGATCATCTCGTCGAGCTTGCTTCGTCGAACGGCGACCAGCGCGAACTCCGCCGCCACGAAGAACCCATTGATGACCACCAGTCCGAGCACCGCCGCAAGGCTGGTCGCCGCGAAGGTCATGGATGGGGGATCGGCGGCCTCTGCAGCAACAAGTCCGAGGACCATAGGGTGTAATCTATATAGTAGTAGAGACTTAGGAGCCGGGCGGAGCGTCTATTTGACGGCAGTGTCAATATCCCGCAAAATGGAATCCTTACTTCCGGCAGTCCCCATCACTCCTGTGCTTGCGCAGCCGTCTCTTGTCCTGCCCGCGATTGCGCGGGGTGGCCGCGAACGCGTGCTCCGGGTGCTTTACCTCGGCCGGCTGTCACTGGCGACCGCCATCTTCGTGGCCGCCGTCATCGTCTGGGGTCGGGCCGACAGCGGCGCGACACTGCTCGCAACCCTCGCCTTCGTCGCGAGCCTCCTGTTTACGGGCGGGTCGATGCTCTACGCGGCCCGGGCCGATGTGGTCGGGGACACTTTCTACTACCTCCAGGTCATCTTCGACCTGCTGGTGGTGACGGCGGTTGTTCGAGTCACCCAGGCCGGCACACCTTCCCAGCTGGCGCCGTTGTACATCCTGGTGATTGCGGTGAGCGCGCTATTGCTCCCGCCGGCGGGAGTACTGCTGATCGCAATGCTCGGCGACGTCCTGTATTTCGCGGTGACCATCGCGAATACACCGCGCGTGTTCGACGTGCCGATTCTCGTCCAGCTCGGAATTTTCGGTGCGGTGGCGCTGGGGTGCGGGTACATCGGAGCGCGGCTCCGCGAAGCGCACGCCGGCCAGGAAGAGATGGCCGCCGAGCTCGCAGCGTTCCGACTCCGCGAAGCCGACATCGAGCGACTACATACCCGCGCCGAACGCCTCGAGGCCGTCGCGGAGCTGAGCGCGTCGCTTGCGCACGAGATCAAGAACCCGCTCGCGTCGATCAGGAGCGCCGCCGAGCTCCTCGCCAAGGTGCCGGGCTCGGACGACGACACCCGCACCCTGACGAGCCTCGTGCAGCGCGAGTCCGACCGCCTGTCGCGGCTGCTGTCGGAATTCCTGGATTTCGCGCGCACCGGCGTGACCAGCGTTCGCCGGGTGGATCTCGTCGAGGTCGCGCGTCATGCGGCCGCGCTCGTAGCCAATCATCCCGATAAACCCGACCGCGTCGCCATCAGGGAGCTGTTTCCTTCAACACCACTGGTCGTCGTTGGCGATGACGACCTGCTCCATCGTGCGATTTTCAACTTGCTTCTCAATGCAGTGCAGGCATCTCCGCCCGGCGGAGAAGTCAGACTCGAGGCGGCGGAGCTCGCGTACCACCAGCTCCCACCGCAGGCCGAGCGCTTCACCCGGGGCGCGATGATGCTGCAAGTCACCGATCAGGGTCGCGGTATACCCGATGCCATCAAAGAGAGATTGTTCGAGCCGTTCGTGACGACCAAAGTCGGTGGTTCCGGACTCGGCCTGTCGATAGTGCATCGCGCCGTCGAGGCACATCACGGATTCATTCTCGTCGATGGCGGAAACGGCAGCGGCAGTGGAACTCGGTTCACGATGATCCTGCCGAGACTCGGCGCCGACGGCGCGCGCAAGACGCCTCGCGGCGCGGCGAGGGCCGAGCTGTGACGGCAGCCGCTACTGCCGCGCCAAGCGTTCTCGTCATCGACGACGAGATGGGGATCCTCGACACCATCCGCATCCTGCTCAAGAGCGAGGGATTCATCCCGTACACGGCGCACGGCGGGAAGAAGGGTCTCGAGCAGATTGCCGCGCTCAAACCCGATCTCATCATCACCGACGTGCGAATGCCCGACGTCACTGGGCTCGATATCCTTGCTTCGGTTCGAGCGCACGACCCGGAAGCGGTCGTGATCCTGATGACGGCGCAGGCGAGCCTCCAGTCGGCGATTGGCGCTGTCAACAACGGCGCGTTCTACTATATCCAGAAGCCATTCCGCAACGAAGAACTCGTTGCGATCGTTCGGCGCGCGACCGAGCACCGCGCTCTGAAGCGCGAGAACAAGGCGCTCAAAGCCGACGTCAAGCGACGCGACAAGTCCGGCCGTCCGATCGGGTCCAGCAAGGCGTGGGTGGAAGCACTGCACGTCGCCGAGTCGGTGGCGTCGACGGATTCGACGGTATTACTGCAAGGAGAGTCGGGTACCGGAAAGGAAGTAGTTGCGCGGTACATTCACGATCTGTCGCCGCGATCCGGCAAGCCATTCCTGTCCATCAACTGCGGCGCGTTGCCGGAGAGCCTGCTGGAGAGCGAGCTGTTCGGCCACGTAAAGGGATCGTTCACCGGCGCTTCGCGCGACAAGGAAGGCCTGTTCTTCGCCGCCGGCGAGGGCACCTTCTTCCTCGACGAGATCGGCGAGACCACGCCGGCGACCCAGGTCAAGCTGCTGCGGGTGTTGCAGCAGCGGGAAGTCATTCCCGTTGGCGCGACCGAGGCCAAGCCCGTGAACGCGCGAGTCATAGCTGCCACGAATCGCGATCTCGAGGAAGAGATCAAGCGCGGCGGTTTCCGCAGCGATCTCTACTATAGGTTGAACGTCATCTCGATCGTACTGCCGCCGCTGCGGAACCGTCCGGGTGACATCGCATTGTTGGCGGAGGCGTTCCTGAAGCGGGCCGGCGAGGCGAGCGGCGAGCCTGCCAAGATTCTGGAACCCGAAGCGGCCGAGGCGATGCAGCGCTATGCCTGGCCTGGCAACGTGCGCGAGCTGGAGAACGCTCTCGAGCGGGCGGTGATTCTCGCGAAAGGTGATACGATCCCTCTTTCAGCGCTGCCCGAACGTGTCGTCGAGCCGAGGTCGGATCCGCTGGTCAGCGACGGGGTGCAATCCAATCCCACCCTCGACACCATCGAGCGGGCGTACATCATGTGGGTCCTGGAAAACGAGGGCGGAAACAAGCCGCGAACAGCCGAAGTGCTCGGCATCGATCCATCCACGCTGTACCGAAAGCTTTCCAGGTACGGTCTCGATAGCTGATCGCCGCGACTTGCGAGACGGCTCGCAAAAAGCGGCGTTTTTCGGTGTCAGCTTCACGACAGCAACGTCCTAACAGCAAGTAGAGCAGCCACTTAGAGAGTTGGTGGCGCGCGGCACTTTGCCTGCTCTACTACGGCGTGCGCCTCTGGTTAGGCGTCCTTGTTCAGGTGGATGCAGCTGCATTTACCCCCCCCGCTTTCCAACGCTTCAGGAGACTCCAAATGAGCAGCAAGAAGGGTTTCACCCTTATCGAACTTCTGATCGTCGTCGTGATCATCGGCATTCTTGCCGCGATCGCGATTCCGAAGTTCGCGAATACGAAGGAGAAGGCTTACCTCGCCGCGATGAAGTCTGACCTTCGCAACATGGCGACCTATGAAGAGCAGTATGCTGCCGACAACGGTGGCGCGTATTTCGGGGGGACCGCGACCTCCGCGGCTCCTCTGCAGGGCTTTTCGCCTTCGCAGAACGTGACAGTCGTCGTGACCAACGTCGCCGGCCCGCCGCCGTCGTGGAGCGCGACCGCTACGCACACGCAGACCGCCAAGACCTGCGACATGACCAACGGTGTGATCACCTGCACCTGATGATCTGGCTGGAAAGGAAAAGGGCGACTTCGGTCGCCCTTTTTTTTGCCCTCGAGTGGCGTGGATTCGGTGTCGGGCGCGTGAGGATCGTGATGCCCGCGAGCGGCGGCTCGCCGATTCTGCGTCATGACAGATCCCCGCCATCGCGAAGGCTACACGCTGGTCGAGGTGATTGTTGCGTTGATGCTCTTCACCGTCGGCGCACTCGCCCTGATGAGCACTTCGACGGTGCTGGCGATTCAGCTTGGCAATGACGCGCGCAGGGAACGCGCGGGTCGGATCGCCGCGGCGCGGCTCGAAGAATTGCGATCGACCTGTCACGCCGCCGCGAGCGGACGCGAACAGATTGGAGATGTAACATCGGGCTGGGCTGTCACTCCCGGAGCGGGAAACGACGTACTTGTCGTCGAGACGGCAAGCTATCTCACGCTGCGCGGCGCTCGGACAGACAGCCTGCGAGCGCTGGTGCCGTGTCCGTAGAGTTCGCGCGGCGGTGCTCTCGCGGAGTGACGCTGATCGAGCTCGCGGTGGTCCTGGCGCTCCTCGGCATCGTCGGCTCGGTAATCGGAGGCAGCCTGCTGCGGCAGCAGCGCTTCTACCGCGGCGCTACCGAGCTCCTTGGCACCCGCGAAAACGTGCGCGACGCGATTGAGGTTCTTTCCACCGATATTCGCGGTCTTGCTGTCGCAGACACCGTGAGAGTGATGAGCGATTCCGCCATCGAATTCTTTGCGAATATCGGCGTTGCTCTGACCTGCTCGAGTGCCGGTACCGAGCTTATGCTTGCCGGAACCGCCGGTTCCCGCCGCAGCACTTTCACCGCTTTTCTCAACCCGCCGGACAGTGGAGATCTCGCCGTGATCTATCGGAAAGGCACCGATAGTGCCGGCCCGACCTGGGAGCGTGCGCGAATAGTGAGCTTCGCTTCGGGATCACTCACATCGATATGTCCGGACTCCAATGCTTTCGCGGTGGGAGACGGCGCGCGTGGATTTCTACTCACACTCGCAGCTCCTTCGACACCCGGCGTCTCGGCCGGCACTCCAATTCGAGTTATCCGACGCGCGAGGTACAGCCTTTACCGAGCCGGCGATGGCGAGTGGTATCTCGGCTACCGACGGTGCAATGCGATTGGGCTGCCGGGGTGCGGTGCGGTGCAGCCATTGAGCGGACCTTATCGCCCCTACAGCTCCGACCCGGACCGAACCGGGCTGCTGTTCGAATACTTCGACGCGAATGGCGCGCGAACTACGTCTCCGCTCGAGCTGGCGCGGATCAGGATCACGGCGAGGTCGGAGAGCCGTCAAAGGATCTTTCTCGACCGCCGCGAGTGGCATCCGACCGACTCGGCGACGACGTCGATCGCGGTGCGCAATCGCGGGCTCTGAATTCGTGCCACGCATCGTTGCGCGACGCAAAGGATTCGTGCTCGCGGCAGCGCTGCTGGCGCTGCTCATGATTGCGGCTCTGGTTGCAGGCGCCATCTTTGCCGCCAACGAGGGCACCCGGATGGCGGTCGCGTCCGCGGACCGACAGCTGACGCTAGCGGCTGCCGAGTCGTCAATCGAGGAAGCGATGCTGTCGGACGACGCTTCCGAATGGACGGGAGCGATCGGCGGCTCTACCGCGTCGACTCAGCAGGCATCCTCGATGCCGGTGACCATCTATCGCACCCGGCTCGACACGACGCTGTTCTGGATTGTCGCCGACGCCGGTCCAGCGCGCGCAGGATCAGGAGTGATGTCCCGCGTCGGCGTTCTGGTGAGGGTCAATCTGGCTGCAGGTGCAGTCGCATCGGTCGACCGGATTTCCGAGCGATGGTGGTCGGAGCTTTTCTGAGTCGATGGTAGCCCATCGTTACTTTCCCGCCAATTGAATCGTGTCTTAGGCTGAACGATTGGCGACGGACCTCATGAGCAGAAGTGCCACGCGGTTGGTCTCCTCGTAAATGCAAGCAAACAGGGTTCTTGGGACCGCGTGCTTCAAGAGAGATAGAACTGCGGCGCGCGCCCGAGTAAAGCCCGATTCTTTCATCCACCAAGGACCGCGATGGCGTTATTTGGCCGGAAGAAGACTACCGTGGGACTCGACATCGGATCAGGCCTGGTCAAGGTCGCCGTAGTCGATCACTCGAAGTCTACTCCAGAACTGGTCAAGGTTGCGATCACTCCGCTGCCCGACGATGCGATCGTCGAGGGCGAAGTGATGGATCCGCATCTGGTCTCGGATGTCATCCGCACGACCATTGAGTCTGTTGACGCCAACACCAAAGCCGTCGTCGCCGCAGTTGGCGGACGCGATGTGATCATCAAGCGCATCAAGACCGAGCGCGTCAAGGAGCAGCAGGCGCGCGAGCTGATGCGGTGGGAAGCGGAGCAGCACGTCCCCGACGTCGATTCGGTGGAGCTCGATTTCCAGATCCTCGACGAGAACGGCGACAGCAGGGACGAGATGAGTGTTCTCCTCGTCGCAGCGAAGCGCGACCTCGTCGAAGCGAAGCTGCGAATCCTCTCGGAGGCCGGCATCACGCCCAGCTCGATGGACGTCGACGCCTTCGCGCTGCACAATGCCTTCGAAGTGAATTATCCGGCCGCCATGAGCGGCGCGGTGGGCCTGGTCAACATCGGCCACGAAGTAACCAACATCAACATTCTCGACGATGGTGTTCCGATTCTCACCCGCGATCTGCCGGTGGGAACCCGTCGTCTTCGTGAAGATCTTCAGCGCGAGCACGGCCTTTCGGCCCCCGACGCCGAAGCGCTCATCAGAGGCTACGACCGCTCACCACAGCTCGATTCGGTGATCGCGGCCCGCACTGAAGAAATCGCTACCGGTCTCGAGCGCGCGATCGCGTTCCTGTCGACGTCGCTCAAGGGCGACGGGCAGATGAAGGCCGTTTACACCTGTGGCGGCGGATCACGCACGCCTGGTCTCACCGAAGCGTTGGGGCAACGGCTCAGGAAGCCGGTGGAGCTTGCCAATCCGCTCGCGACGATGTCGGTGCGCGAAGGCGCGCTCGAGTCGCTCGTGACCGACGAGGTCGCGCCGCTTCTCATGCTTTCCATCGGTCTTGCCCTGCGCAAGAACTGACCCCGGAGTAAAGACACCATGATCGAGATCAATCTTCTTCCCGGGGATGGCAAGAAAAAGAAGCGCGCCAAGACTTCGACCGGCGTCAAGCTCGACTTCCATCCGAGTCAGTGGTTCGCGGGCATCACCGAGAAGATCACCGACAAGTACATGCTCGGCGCCGTTGGCGCAGCCGGTCTTTCCGGCGCGCTGATCGTGCTGATGTTCATCAGTCAGACCGCGCGTGCCTCGATGCTCGATGCCCATGAAACGAAGGCAGTCAAGGATTCCGCGCAGTACAGCGCGGTCCTGAACGCCAAAGCGAAGGCAGAGGCGACCCGGGATTCACTGTATCAGCAGATCGCGATCATCAAGTCCATCGATGACTCGCGCTATTTGTGGTCGCATCTGATGTACGAGATCTCGAGCGCTCTGCCGCAATACACCTGGCTGATGGAGATCACCCAGACGAGTGCTCCGAAGAGTGTAGCAGTAGCCGACACCACCAAGAAGGCCGCCCCCGCGGACACCGCCGGCAAGTCTCCGCGGCAGCGCGCGCTCGAGCGCGATCGGGCCA
>DASSNV010000117.1:0-5119 GCA_035701245.1 Gemmatimonadaceae bacterium
TGTTTGGACTCACGCCGCCGAGGCGCAGCGCAAACGGCAAAGCCGAGCAGCCTCGAAAGCAGGTGACCAGCGCTGATGTTGTTGAGGGGCCCCGCCTGGCGCAAGCGTTTGAGACTGGGGTGGTCGTGTCGGCGCGAACGCCGTATGCGAACGTCGCAGCGATACGGAAGATCCTCAGAAGCGCCAAAGGGACGATCTGGTGGTTCGACCCAAACTTCTCAAGGCGGGCGCTTGAGGAACTCGACGATGAACTCGACCGGCAGCAAGTACGCGCCGTCCACATCATGTCGCGGACCCTTTCGCCTAAGGACCTGCGTGACTTCAATCGCTTTCGTCAAGAGATGCAAGGTCAGGGCATTGCCGCAGAATGGCGAATTTTTCCGGAGAAGCTCTTCCACGACAGATTCCTGGCAGACGACGTCCGGTGCATGAACGTTCCGCCCGTAAATCTCATTTACCAATCAGAAGCTCCGTATAGCGAGATCTCTCCGGCAACGGAACGTCCGCCATTCGAACAGTGGTGGGCGTTAGGTACGCCAGCGGACGCGGCGGACGCGCCGGTGTAATGCCCGGAGCCGTTAATCCGATCAGCAACGGCACCCTCTGCTCGGGAGGACGAGTTGGCAGGATCTAAGCGTGACGCCGCCCGTCGGATTGGCAAGGGCGAGCTGGGGTTCGAGGCAACTTTGTGGGCTGCCGCCGACAAGCTGCGCGGCAACCTTGACTCGGGCGAGTACAAGCATGTCGTCCTCGGCTTGATTTTTCTCAAGTACATCTCCGACGCCTTCGACGAGGCGCGCGCACAGGTTGCGGCTGACCCCGAAGGCGACCCAGAGGACCGCGACGAGTATCTGAGCCGCAACGTCTTCTGGGTCCCGCTCGCGGCGCGCTGGGAGTTCCTCCAGGCTAAGGCGAAGGACCCTGACATCGGAAAGCTGCTCGATGACGCCATGGACGCCATCGAGCACGACAACCCGCGGCTCAAGGGCGTACTGCCCAAGGACTACGCGCGGCCTGCCCTCGACAAGCGGCGGCTCGGCGAGCTGATCGACCTCATCGGCACCGTCGGGCTCGGCGACGCCGAGAATCGGTCAAAGGACATCATCGGCCGCGTCTATGAGTACTTCCTCGGCCAGTTCGCGTCGGCCGAGGGCAAGAAGGGCGGCGAGTTCTACACGCCGCGGCCGGTCGTCCGCCTCCTGGTCGAGATGCTCGCCCCGCGGCCGAGCTCGCGGATCTACGATCCGTGCTGCGGCTCAGGCGGGATGTTCGTCCAGAGCGAGCGCTTCATCGAGGAGCACGGCGGCCGCAAGGGCGACATCTCGATCTTCGGGCAGGAGCTGAACTGGACGACCTGGCGCCTGTGCCACATGAACCTCGCAATCCGCGGCATCGAGGCAAGGATCGAGCAAGGCGACACCTTCCACGCCGACAAGCTCGCTGACCTGAAGGCCGATTACGTCCTCGCCAATCCGCCGTTCAACGTCAGCGACTGGGGCGGCGAGCAGCTCCGCGACGACGTGCGCTGGCGGTTCGGGATGCCGCCTGTCGGCAACGCGAACTTCGCCTGGGTCCAGCACTTCATCCACCACCTGGCGCCGCACGGCACCGCCGGCTTCGTGCTGGCCAACGGCAGCATGAGCAGCAACCAGTCGGGCGAAGGCGAGATCCGCAAGGCGATCATCGAGGCCGATCTCGTGGACTGCATGGTCGCCCTGCCCGGCCAGCTGTTCTACTCGACCCAGATCCCGGTCTGCCTCTGGTTCCTGGCGCGCGACAAGTCGAACGGGCGCTTCCGCAACCGACGCGGCGAGACCCTGTTCATCGACGCTCGCAAGCTCGGCACCATGGTCGACCGGACTCACCGCGAACTGACCGATGCGGACATCGCCCGCATCGCCGGCGCCTACCACGCCTGGCGCGGCGATCCTGGAGCCGATGCGTACGCCGATGTCCCCGGTTTCTGCAAGGCCGCGACGACCGATGAGATCGCGCGCCATGGCTACGTTCTCACGCCGGGGCGCTACGTCGGTGCCGCGGCACTTGAGGACGATGGCGAGCCGTTCGACGAGAAGATGCAGCGGCTCGTCGGGACGCTAAGAGAGCAACAGGCCGAGGCAGCACGACTTGACCGCTCCATTGTCGCGCGGCTCGCCGAGCTTGGATATGACCGATTGGTCTAGAAGCCTCTTCGGCGACATCGCTGAAGTACTGCCGGGCCGGTATCTGCCGGCTACCGACTACGATCCCAGTGGCCCATACGTGATCTATGGGTCGAACTCGATCATGGGCCGCTCCGCTATAGCTCTCTACCCAGGGCCACTAATCGCGTTTGCCCGGATCGGTTCGAACTGTGGTGCGACGATGTATAGCGCCGAGGCCTGCTGGATCAACAACAACGCAGCAGGCATCCGGGGCCGCCGCGGTACTGACACTCAGTTCCTGTATTACTGGATGCAGAACTTCGACTTCACGCAGATTCGAGAGGGAAGTGGGCAGCCGTACATAAGTGACCGAACGCTGAAGGCTCAGGTTGTTGACCTACCTCCGTTCCGAGAGCAGTGCGCAATCGCAGAGATCCTGGGCACGCTCGACGACAAGATCGATATGAACCGTCGGATGAGCGAGACGCTCGAAGCGATCGCGAGGGCTCTCTTCAAGTCGTGGTTTGTCGACTTCGATCCCGTCCGCGCCAAGGCCGAAGGTCGCGACCCGGGCCTGCCTCGGCCAATCGCAGACGTGTTCCCGAGTCGCTTCAAGAACTCCGAACTCGGCGAGATTCCCGAGGCTTGGAGCTTGAGCGTTGTCGGTGACTTGGCCGAAGTCCAGAGCGGCCGCAGGCCAGGCAGTCGAATTGACGCGCAACCAGCTGCAGGCTCTGTCCCGCTATGGGGAGGAAACGGCCGCATGGGATACGTGCCGGCGCCGCTCGTTGACTACCCGATCATCCTGACGGGGAGAGTGGGCACGCTCGGATCGTTGTTTCGGGTTACGTCCCCCTGCTGGCCCTCGGACAACACGCTGTTCCTGAGGCCACACCGGCAACAGCTGTTCGAGTATCTCTTCCTGAGCGTCGAACTTGTTGACTTACCCGGATTAAATCGTGGCTCGACTCAGCCGCTAATCACGCAGGGCGATCTGAAAGCTCAGCTGTTAGTCGTGCCGAACCATGAGGTCATCAACCTATTCCATGATGTGGTCCGTCGCCTGTACGTGCGCGTCGACGCAGCCACGGAAGAGTCGGATACCGTGGGCATGCTCCGCGACTCACTCCTGCCCAAGCTGATTTCGGGCGAGCTACGTGTGCCCCAAGCCAAACGTCTGCTCGAGGCGGCGCCGGCGTGACCATCGGGGTCACTGAATCCACCGTCGAGCAGGCGGCGCTCGACTGGCTCGATCAGGTTGGCTGGAAGCGCCAGTACGGACCTTCCATCGCTCCGGGTGAACCGTGGGCTGAACGCGAGAGCTGGGACCAGGTTGTCCTGGCTGGCCGGCTCACCGATGCCATCGCCCACCTGAACCCAAACGTTCCGGCCTCAGCCCGTGAGGAAGCGCTGCGTCGCGTCCTGCGTCTGGACGCGCCGACACCCATCGGTCGCAATCGGCTCTTCCATCGGTACCTGGCCGATGGTGTCGAGGTCGAGTACGCCGCGGGCGACGGGCGCATCGCGGGAGAACGCGTCCGCCTGGTCGACTTTGATCGGCCGGCGGCCAACGACTTCATCGCCATCAACCAGTTCACCATCATCGAAGCCGGTGAGAACCGGCGACCGGACGTCATCCTGTTCGTCAACGGGCTGCCGCTCGTCCTCTTGGAGCTCAAGGATCCCACCACCGAGTCGGCCGACATCTGGTCGGCCTTCAATCAGCTCCAGACCTACAAGACGAAGATCCCGGCGATCTTCGGCTACAACGAGCTGCTGATCGCCTCGAACGGGGTCGAGGCTCGCTTCGGGTCGTTGACATCTGGGCGCGAGTGGTTCATGCGCTGGCGGACCATCGACGGGGTCGAGATCGCGCCTGCTGGCCTGTCCGAGCTGGAGGTCCTGATTCGCGGGTTGCTGCCCCCTGAGCGGTTGCTGCCCTATCTGCGGTACTTCGTCGCGTACGAGGAAGAGGCCGGCGGCGTCGCGAAGAAGCTCGCCGGCTATCACCAGTTCTTTGCCGTCAACCGCGCGGTCGAGGCAGCGGTCGCCGCCAGCCGCCCCGAGGGAGACAAGCGCGCCGGCGTCGTCTGGCACACGCAGGGCTCGGGCAAGAGCTTGTCGATGGTGTATTTCGCAGGTCGTCTGGTCCTCGAGCCGGCGCTGGAGAACCCGACTGTGGTCGTTATCACCGACCGCAATGATCTTGACGATCAGCTCTTCGGTACATTTGCGCGTACGGCCGAACTCCTCCGCCAGGATCCGGTGCAGGCTGAGGACCGCGATCACCTCAAGCGTCTCTTGGCGGTGGCGGCGGGCGGCGTCGTTTTTACGACAGTGCAGAAGTTCCTGCCTGAGGAGCGTGGCGCCCGCTTCCCGCTGCTGACGGACCGGCGGAACGTCGTGGTCATTGCGGACGAGGCGCACCGCAGCCAGTACGACTTCATCGACGGGTTCGCGCGCAATATCCGCGATGCGTTGCCGAACGCGACCTTCATCGGCTTCACCGGTACCCCGATTGAGCTTTCCGATCGGAGCACGCCTGCGGTCTTCGGCAACTACATCGACATCTATGACGTCGCTCGCGCGGTGGACGATGGTGCGACGGTCCCGATCTACTACGAGAGCCGTCTCGCCAAGCTTGACTTGCCCGAGGACCAGAAACCGCGCATCGACGAGGAGTTCGAGGAGGTCACCGAGGGCGAGGAGGAATCCGCGAAGGAGAAGGCCAAGTCAAAGTGGGCTGCCCTCGAGGCAATCGTCGGCACGGATCGACGTCTTGCCATGGTCGCTGCGGATCTTGTCGAGCACTTCGAGCGCCGTCTTGAGACCCTCGAGGGCAAGGCGATGATCGTGTGCATGAGTCGCCGCGTCGCGGTCGATCTCTACCGCGAGCTAGTTCGTCTTCGTCCGTCATGGCATGGAGCCACAGATGCGGAGGGGTCACTTAAGGTCGTCATGACTGGCTCGGCTTC
>DASSNV010000118.1:0-15870 GCA_035701245.1 Gemmatimonadaceae bacterium
GAAGACTACCAGCGGGCGGCTGTGGGCGGAGCGGCTGGCGGCTCTGAGCACGGTTGGAGTGGTGGATCGGCGAGGGCTCGTCGGCGATTCGCGCAGATCGTTTTGTACGCATTGCTCATCATCGGGGCATTGATTGCGCTGGTGCCCATGCTTTGGATGTTGTCGGCGTCGCTGATGCCGACGGGGGAAGCGAGTACTTATCCGCCGCATTTGCTGCCGTCGCGAATCACGTTTGCGCATTACGGCGACCTGTTTACGCGCTTGAACCTCGGGCGATATCTGTTGAACAGCAGCTTCATTGCGGTGACCGTCACTGCGATTTCGCTGGTGGTTAACTCGATGGCGGGGTATGCGTTTGCGAAGCTCCGCTTTCGGGGGCGGGACCGCACCTTCCGGCTGCTGTCACTCGGCCTGGTGTTGCCGGTGCAGATCGCGATGCTGCCGCTCTTTCTGTTGATGAAAAATCTCCATCTCATCAACACCTACTGGGGCGTGATCATCCCGGGGATGGCGAGCATCTTCGGGATCTTCCTGATCCGGCAGTACGCACTTTCGATTCCCGACGACATGCTGGACGCGGCGCGGATCGACGGGGCATCGGAGCTCCGGATCTACTGGGAAGTGGTGGTGCCGGGGATTCTTCCGATCCTGGCGACGCTGGCGATCTGGACTTTTCTCTCGACGTGGAACGACTTCATGTGGCCGCTCATCGTGCTGAGCGATCAGGCACATTACACTCTGCCGGTCGCGCTCGCGAATCTGTCTGGGGAGCACGTCCAGGACACCGAGCTGATGATGGCGGGGTCGGTGCTCACGGTGATCCCGGTGCTGGCGGTATTTCTGTTTTTGCAGAGGTACTACATCCAGGGGGTCATGGCTGGATCCGTGAAAGGATAGATGGTGGCGCTTCGGCGTAGATCTAACAGTACTGAAGCGGGCAGCGGCAGGCTTTACAGCAGCTTGGCTGACAGCGAACAACACTTTTTTTGGAGAGTTGGATGAGGGGTTGGGGATTGTTGCTTCTTTGCACCATCTCGGGTGGGTTGTTGCAGGCGCAGACGCCGACGAATCCGCCGAGTAATCCACCCGCGAATCCGCCGGTGAACCCGGCTAATCCACCGACGAATCCGCCGGCTAATCCGCCGAGGCCGACGCCGGTACCGACGATCGTGCCGGTGACGCCGGTGCAGGCGGCGACGGGGGTCACGATTCTCGATTCATTCGATTCGGTGACGCAGTGGACGGCGGCGCCGGCGGAGGGGGTCGAGGTTTCGGTGCATCCGGATTCTGCGCCCGGGCATCCGACGGCGATGCGGATCGATTTCGATTTCCACGGGCACGGAGGATACGCAGTCGTGCATCGCGCCATCGCGATGAGTCTGCCGTCGAACTACGAATTCTCCTTCGACATCCGCGGGGAAGCGCAGAGCAACACGCTGGAGTTCAAGCTGGTGGATTCGACGGGTGACAACGTGTGGTGGTCGAACAATCCCAACTTCGTTTTCCCAAAAGACTGGACCACCGTCACCCGCAAAAAGCGTCAGATCTCGTTTGCGTGGGGGCCGACGACTGACAAGGAGCTGCGGCGGTTTGCGGCGATCGAGATCGCGATCACGGCTGGCTCGGGTGGAAAGGGGAGTGTCTGGCTGGACAATCTCGCTCTTACACCGTTGGAGCCCGCAACGCCGTACACATTGACCCCAAGTGTGAGCGCTTCATCGCAGGCGCAGGGTCACGACGTTGGACGCGCGACCGACGCGGATCTGACGACCGCGTGGCGGAGTGCGCCGAGTCGGGCGGGGTCGGGTGTCAGCGGGTCGTCAGATGGGGGAGTCAGCACATCGTCAGTCGCAGACACCATCAATTTCGATTTTCTGAAGCGGCGTGAGTTCGGCGGGATGGAGATCCAGTGGGAGCCGGGCAGGCGGGCGAGCGCGTACGAGGTCCAGGCGTCAAAGGATGGTCAGAGCTGGCAGACGCTGTACACCGTCAGTCGAACGTCAGTGTCTCCGGTCGCACAAACGTCGGCGTCGAGCAAGACTGCCGCGTCATCGCCGTTGCTCCGCGACTACCTGTACATGCCGGAATCTGACGCGCGCTTCGTTCGCGTCATTCTGAAGTCAGCGGAGGGAAGGAATGGATACGGGATTCGCGACATCAGCGTCAAACCACTCGATTGGGCAGCGAGCGAGAACGATCTCTATTTCGCGATGGCGCGGGAGGCACCGCGCGGGAGCTACCCGCGCTATCTATCGAGCGAGCAGTCGTACTGGACGGTAGTCGGAGTCGATCGCGACAGCGCCGAAGCGCTGGTGAACGAGGATGGGATGGTGGAGGTCGGCCGCGGCGAGTTTTCGATCGAGCCGTTTCTGTATCTCGACGGCAAGTTGGTGACGTGGAACGACGCGACGAGATCGGTGTCGTCGAACGCGGAAGGGTTGCCGTTGCCACAGGTGGTGTGGACGAGCGGCGACGTCGTGCTGACGATCGAGCCGTTTGCGGCAGGCGCCGCGGATTCTTCGGTGCTGTACGTTCGGTATCGAATCGCCAACAACTCGCGGAAGTACAAGAAGCCGACGTTGTTTCTGGCGATCCGCCCGCTGCAAGTGAACCCGCCGTGGCAGTTTCTGAATCTGCCGGGCGGCGTGGCGCGGGTCGATTCGATTTCGTTGCAGGGGTCGTCGGTGAAGGTGACCGGCAACAAGTTCGTCCGGTCGCTGGCGTCGGTCAGCGGATTTGGCGCGCTTGCGTTTGACGACGGCAACATCGTCGACTGGCTTCGCGCGGGGAAGACGCCGTCGCCGATAGCGGTCGTCGATCCGACCGGACATGCGTCGGCGGTGCTGTCGTACCAGCTGGAGCTCGGTCCGCGCGCGACGTCGAGCCCGATTGACATCGCGGTGCCGTTGCACGGCGGTGACTTGAACATCGCCCAGCTGTTGGCGGCGTCGCGGAGTGGATACACGGTCCCCCCGACTGCCGCGGCCAGCGCCACGGCGCCGCCTGCGGTTTCATCCGCACCGCAACCAGTCACTCTGCTGCCCGGTCAGGGAGAGCGTGCGGTCGCTTCGCAGCTGGAGGCGACGATCGCGGCGTGGCGTCAGCAGATGGGGCCGGTGTCGATCGTGTTGCCAGCCTCGGCGGCGCGGTACCTCCAGACGATGCACGCGCAGCTCGCCGACATCCTGATCAATCGTGATGGCCCGGCGATTCAGCCGGGCTCACGCAGCTACTCGCGGTCGTGGATCCGCGACGGCTCGCTGACATCGACCGCGCTGCTGCGGCTCGGTCACGACAAGGACGTCAAGGATTTCATCGACTGGTACGCGCCGTTCCAATACGACAACGGCAAGGTGCCGTGCTGTGTCGACGAGCACGGCGCGACGCCGGTGTCCGAGAACGACAGCAATGGCGAGTTCATCTATCTCGTCGCCGAGTACTATCGCCATACCGGCGACAAGGCGGAGCTGGAGAAGATGTGGCCGTACGTGGCGAAGGCGGTGACGTATCTGGATTCGCTACGCCATCTACGGATGACGGAGCCGTACCAAACCGGTGTAGGAAAGGTGTTCTATGGCTTATTGCCGGAGTCCATAAGCCATGAGGGCTACAGCGCGAAACCGATGCATTCCTACTGGGATGATTTCTTTGCGCTGAGGGGCTTCAAGGACGCGACTTTTATCGCGAAGGAGCTGGATAAGCCCGAGGCCAAGGAGTACGCGCAGATCCGGAACAGCTTCCGGGCGAATCTGTTCGAGTCGATCCGGCAGGTGGTGATCTCGAGGCGGATCGACTACATCCCGGGCTCGGTGGAGCTGGCGGATTTCGATCCGACATCGACGACGATCGCCGTAAGTCCGGGCGGGGAGATGGGTCGGCTGCCGGGCCCGCTGCTCAATCGCACCTTCGACAAGTATTTCCAGGAAGCGAGGCAGCGCAGCGTTGGGGTGAAGCCGTGGGATTCGTACACGCCATACGAGCTGCGCAACGTCGGGGTGCACGTGCGCCTTGGATTACGCGCGCGCGCCCACGAGCTGCTCGATTTCTTTTTCGAGGGCCAGCGTCCCGCCGCCTGGCATCAGTGGGCGGAGGTAGTGTATCGCGATCCGAAGACCCCGAAATTCATCGGCGACATGCCCCACACCTGGGTGGGCAGCGACTATATCAGGAGCTTTCTCGACATGCTCGCCTACGAGCGCGAGTCCGACAGCTCATTGGTAATCGGCGCGGGGGTGAAGGATGACTGGGTCACCCAGGATCCCGGCCTGCGCGTCTCCAACCTCAGCACCGAGTACGGCCCGATCAACTACGACATGCGCGCGATCGGGAAAGTGGTGACGGTCAACCTGCGCGTCGGCATCAAGATGCCACCCGGCGGGATTGTGGTCTACAGTCCGCTCGATCAACCGATCCTATCGGCTACGGTCGATGGCCTGCCAGCCGAGATCAAGGGTCAGGAAGTGCACGTCCGCAAGCTGCCGTCGATCGTGACGATCAGGTACGCCAGGTGAGCGGGAGGCGGGAAGCGGGATGGGGGGAAGCGGGATGGGGGATGGGGATGGGGGATGCGGGATGGAGACGCGGAACGCGGGAAGCGGGCGGACTACGAGATGCGTAGCCACATGAACGAATCTCTACGGGAGGCGAGGGTGTCCTCTCAAGACGCGTTACAGCGAGCGACGAAGGAGACCCGCGACCGAGCAGAGCGAGGGAGCGCGGTTAGGGGCTCCGCCCGAGCGAGCGTGCGGCTGGAGAGGACACCCTCGCCGACCCCGCGCAGAGATGCAAGTCGAAGCGTGCAATCCCGGTCCCCCCATGAAAGCGCGCCACTACTCGGCCAGAGCAGCCCCGTTCGAAGCAATCACGGACGCGTAGAATCGACCCGACGCTTTGATCGTGCGCTGCTGAGTCGAGTAGTCGACATGCACGATGCCGAACCGCTTGGAGTACCCGAGCGACCACTCGTAGTTATCGAGCAGCGACCACGCGTAGTACCCGCGCAGATCGACGCCCTTGGCGAGCGCGGCGTGAGCCGCGCGGAGGTGCTGCCGGTAGTACTCGACCCGGAGCGGATCGTCGATCTTCCCGTCGATGGTGTGCGGCGGATCGTAGAACGCGGCGCCGTTTTCGGTGATGTAGATCGCGGGCTTGCCGTAGCGCTCGGTCACCCACTCGAGCACCCGCGTCAGGGCCTCGGGAAAAACTTCCCAGTGCGTCTCGGTCTGGATGTGCTCCGGCTGCGGAACGTGCTTCGTCCGGAGCGGCAGCATGTCGGGATGAAAGCGCTCGACCTTCCGCGTGTAATAGTTGATGCCCAGAAAATCGATCGGCTGTTTGATCAGCCGCATGTCGTCGTCCGGCCACTCCGGCCAGGCCTCGCCGAAGATCTCGCGCAGCTCTTCAGGGTAGTGGCCGCGAAAAACTGGATCGAGGTATTGTCGGTTCATGTAGGCGTCGGCGCGCCGCACCGCATCCAGATCCTCAGGCGAATCCGACGCCGGATACTTGGGCTCCAGATTCACGGTGATGCCGATCTTGCCTCTCTTGCCCGCGTCGGTGGAGCGGAATCGCTCGACAGCCATGCCGTGCGCGCGCAGGAGATTGTGTGTAGCGATCGGGGCCTCGAACAAATTCGAGTGGCCGGGCGCGAGCACGCCGGAGAGATAGCCACCGTCGGTCACCACCCACGGCTCGTTGAGGGTGCTCCACATCTCGACGCGATCGCCGAGTGCCTCCCACATGGTCACGGCGTAATCGCAGAACCAGTCGGCGATGTCGCGATTGAGCCACCCGCCTCGATCGTCGAGCGCTTCGGGCAGATCCCAGTGGTAGAGAGTGGCGTTGGGTTTGATGTTGCGCGCGAGCAGCTCGTCGACCAGTCGCGAATAGAAGTCGATTCCCTTCTTGTTGACGCTGCCGGTTCCCTGCGGAAAGATCCGCGACCACGACACGCTGAACCTGTAGGCGTTCACGCCGAGCTCGGCCATGATTGCGACATCGTCCTTGTAGCGCCGGTAATGGTCGCAGGCGACGTCGCCCGTCTGATCGAGCCAGGTGTTGCCGGGGGTGTGGGAGAAGCGGTGCCAGATGCTGCGGCCGGCGCCATCGGCGGTCGGGGAGCCTTCGATCTGGTAGGCGGAGGTGGCCGTCCCCCACAGAAAGTTCTTCGGGAAGGTGTAGGTGGTAGTCACCTCGACGTACCCGATATCTCGCTAGCTGACACCCCTGGTCCAAAAGTCGGCAGGTTGGAGAGGGGCACAGGTGGGAGCGTTTCAGCTTCGATATTGGCGTGAGGGAGAAACGGGGTTTCGATATTGGCGTGACGGGGCAATGCGGCTTCGCGAAGGAGTGATATGGCGGGAGTGAGGCTCGAGGGGGTCCGGAAAATTTATACGGAAGGGGCGCAGCAGGTAGCGGTCGATCGCGTCGATCTCGATGTGAAGGACGGCGAATTCGTCGTGCTCGTCGGGCCGTCGGGCTGCGGCAAAAGCACTACGCTGCGAATGATTGCGGGGCTCGAGTCGATCAGCGACGGGACGATCAGTATTGGCGAGCGAATCGTCAACGACGTGCCGCCCAAGGCGCGGGACATCGCAATGGTGTTCCAGAACTACGCGCTCTACCCGCACATGACGGTGCGCGACAACCTCGGCTTCGCCCTTCGGCTGCGAGACATGCCGTCCTCGGAAATCGACCAGCGAGTAAAGACGGCGGCGGCGACGCTCGGGCTCGACGACTATCTCGACCGCAAGCCGCGCGCGCTCTCCGGCGGGCAGCGGCAGCGCGTCGCGCTCGGCAGAGCGATCGTCAGGCAGCCGCAGGTATTTCTGTTCGACGAGCCGCTCTCCAATCTCGATGCGCAAATGCGTGTCTCGATGCGGCGGGAGATCGCACGGCTGCACCAGGAGCTCAAGGTGACGATGATCTACGTCACCCACGACCAGGTCGAAGCCATGACCCTCGGCGATCGCATCGTCGTCATGAACAAGGGCCACGTGATGCAGATCGACACGCCGCTTAACCTGTACGAGAAGCCTCAGAACAAATTCGTCGCCGGGTTCATCGGCAATCCGGCGATGAACTTCATCAATGGGAAGATCGAGGCCGGCGGAAACGCGGCGCGCTTCGTCGCGGACGGCGGGGACTGGAACATCAATCTTCCGACATCTGTCACCAATCGCCTGAAAGTCGCCGAGGGCAAAGCGGTAACGCTCGGGATCAGGCCGGAAGACGTATCGGTCGTCGCACCGGAAGACGTCGCCCAGGGGATCGTCACCGCGCGACTCGATCTGGTCGAGTCACTCGGCAACGAGACTTTCATTTACGCGCGCGCCGGAACCCACGATCTCACCGCCCGCGTCGGTCTGCCGCAGCCGCTGCCGCCGCTCGGGAGCAACATCTCCCTCGGTCTCAAGCTGGAGCGCGCACACTTTTTTGACGCTCCCAGTGGAGAACGCATCGGGTAATCCTGAAATTACGCCGAGCCAGCACGGGGCGAATTGAGATGCGGATGCGCTTAGCGCAGAACTCTGCCTTTCTTCGGTGCGCTACGATTTCGGCACGGCGCGGCCGACCAGGACAGTGATGTTGTCGACGCCGCCGCCGTCGAGCGCATCCTGCAACAGCTGCTCGCACACCTGGCGCGCCGACTTCATGTTGCGCAGCCGGTCGGCGATCTGCTCGTCGCTGACGTGCTTGGTCAGCCCGTCGCTGCAGAGCAGGTGGACGTTGTTCCACTCGGCGCGCATTCGTGTCACGACCGGCGCGGTCTGCGGTCCGCCGATCGAGCTGGCCAGCACATTCGACAACGGCGAGACCTGGCCGAGCGTCGGAGTGAGAATGCCCTGATCGACCAGCGCCTGGGCGACGGTCTGGTCGCGCGAGATCTGACTCAGCTTGCCGTGCGACAGCCGGTAGTAACGCGAGTCACCGACCTGCAGGAGATACGTGTAAGGCCACACGACGATTAGCAGGGTGAGTGTCGTCGCCATTCCCATCGTCGCCGGATCGCTGTCGCCGCGCTGTCGGAGATTGGTGTGGATTCTTTTCGCACCTGCCTCCAGCGCCTTCGAGAAATCGCCCTCGTACTCGTCGGACCGGAAATAGCACCGCGCGCTCTCCTGCACGTACTGGGCGATTTCCTCGACGACCAGCCGGCTGGCCTCTTCTCCCTTCTGTCCGCCGCCGACGCCGTCAGCGACGACCATGATCGACGCGACTCGCTCTTCATCGAGCGGCAGGCTGTCTTCGGTCTTCAGGCTGGAGATGCCGACCCACAGGCGTCCGCGCAGCTGCCCGATCAGGAAGTGATCCTGATTCTGGCGGCGCACCTTGCCGACGTGGGTCAGTCCGTACGCATCGATCTCGTCGTCACGGGGGCGTCGCTCCATGATCACTGCCGCTCCGCCGCGAGCCAGCGCGCGATCTTGTCGCGCAGCATTGGGAGAGTGATGGTGCCGTCCTCGAGCACCCGATCGTGGAAGGCGCGCGGGTCGAATCTTGCGCCGAGGGTGCGCTCGGCTTCGTTGCGCAGGCGGCGAATCTCGAGCTGACCGACCTGATAGGAGTAGCCCTGGCCGGGCCAACCGATGCGGCGGTCGACATCGACCGCCGCCTGCTGTGGCGTGCGAGTGGTGTGCGCGAGCTCGTAGTCGATCGCCTGTTGCCGCGTCCAGGCTTTGGCGTGGATGCCGGCTTCCATGACAAGGGTCGCGCCTTCATAGACTTTGTCTTCCAGCCATCTCAGTCGCGACGCATCCGACGAAAACAATCCCAGCGCGTCGGCAACCGTCTCGGCGTAGATCGCCCAGCCTTCGATGAAAGCGGAATTGCCGAGGTAGCGGTTGAGAGGGTGGACGTTCGGACGCTCGAGCGCGATGGCGAGCTGGAAGTGGTGGCCCGGAATCCCTTCGTGGAAGGCGAGTCCTTCCATGCGCAGCTTCTCGCCCGGGGTCGTGGCGTAGGCGAGGTTGACGTGGAAGACGCCCGGGCGGGTGCCGTCTTCGGCTGGTGCTTCGTAGTTGGCCAGCGGTTGGGATGGCTCCTGAAAAGCCGGGAATGGCTCGACGATCAGCGGTGCTTTGGGGAGAATTCCAAACGCGCGCGGAACAGCAGCGCGGACGCGGGCGAGAATCTCCTCGACCGCGGGCACGACTTCTTCGCGCGAATGGAAGCTCGCCGACGGCTCGGCGCGAGCGCGACGCATCGCTTCGCGAACGTCGGTCGTGCCATAGCGCGCGACGGTGATTGCCCGCATGGTGGATTCGGCACGCGCGACGAGCTGCGTGCCGAGATCGTAGACCTGGTCGGGAGTGAGATCGAGAGTGGTGTAGCGGCGGATCGAAGCGGCGTTGCACGCAGCGCCGTTGGGATTCGCGGTGATCGAGACGTTCTCTCGCGCGACAGGGAGGTACTCGTTGGCGAGGTAGTCGCGGTAGCGCCGAATGGCGGGATTGATCTCGTTCGCGACGATCGTCTCGAACGACTGGCGAAATTCCGGAGTGGAATCGGTGCGCGCGGGCGTGAAGAACGGCGAAGCCGTCGGCGCAACGGTGAGCAATCGATCGGCCGATTCGATGACGCGCTGGACGTTGACCCTGGGCTCAGTGTAGCCGGTGCGCACGCCTTCACGGAGGTTGGCGATCTCGGTGTCGACGTAGCGCGGGAAGGAATGCCAGCGAGTGAGAGCCTGGGCGCGAAGATCTTCGGTGCCAACCGGTTGTTGCACCGCGAGCGGTGCGTAGCCGGCAATCATGCCGATCATAGGACTGACGTTCCAGACCCGGAAGTTGCAGACGCGCATGGCGGTGCTCGACTCCAGCTCTTCGCGCAGCAATCCGTAGGTCACCCATTCGGGCCGCCCGATGAGTGTCGATGGATCGATGGTGCGGAGCTGGGCGAGCCAGCGATCTTCCTTTGCCTGCCACGCTTTTTCGGCAGCGGCGGAATTGTCGGTGAGCCGATCGTGGCGCGCGCCGGGAATGCCGTTGGTGGTATTGATCTCGGGGAACGTCTCGCGCCAGTTGGCGAGATAGTCGTCGGCGATGGCGACGACGCGCTGCGCGGCTGAGCCGGCGGGAAAGGTGGAGGCGGAGGTTGCGGCGACCGACGGAGTGCAGCCGAACAGTGGAGCAGATGCGACGAGTAGGGATCGAAGCAGTTGCCACCGCACTGGCTTCATGACTTTACGCTCCGGGTTTGTCAGCCGAGGGAATCGAGCGCCGGAGGGTCGAATCTGTTGCGGATTGGGGCTGCCGACAAGGTTCCGGGGAGCCGGCGTGCCGGATGGCCCGCTAACCAGGGGCGGCTAGGCGTCGCGATAGTACTCGATGATGGCCCATTTGACGATGATGTCCATCAGGAAATCGGCATTGGACGGTTCCCGCTGCCTGGCTTGCGAGTGGTGGTTGTTCCCTTCGCGGGCGCACGCTTTCATGGACAGGATCATCTGGGCGGGGTCCGCGTTGGACTCGCGCAGAGACCGCGCGCACGCCTTGACGCACTCGCGCAGATCGGCCATCGAGATGGCGCTGCTGCGTACTACGTCATGAAGGGCAGTTTGAAACAGAAGAGCCGTTTCGTCGGGAATCTGGAACGAAACAGAACCGTTATTTAGGGGCACCTTCTGCATGCGGATCCTGATCACGCGGATGGCGTCGCCAGTAGCGCCCTTCCTTCCTGACGAACCGGAAGTCCCACGGCTGGTGGCTTAAATCCCGTGGCGCTCAGATGAGCGTCTTGCAACGTATGGCCAGGCCACCGCGGGGACAAGGTGAGCGCGAAAATCTCGGAGCCGATCTGGGCGCAGGGCAGAGTACGCGATGATCAGCGGGGCGCGGGTTGCCTCAGGTGCCTCGCGATCGCCCGCGCCGACTCCAGCGGGTTCTGGTTGGTCGTATCGATGACCAGCTCAGGCGTTGGCATTCGTGGGCGATCGAAGGTCCCGGCCGCGTCGAGCTTTCGGTACCTGTAGACGTCGCGCAGCTTGCCGAAGCGCTCGCGTGGCTCGGAGGCGATTCTCTTCTCGAGCTCGGCGTTGCTGCAGGTGAGCTCGATGAAGTGGAGGCTGCCCATACCCGCCTGTACGCGCTTCTGCAGCGCCGGGATGAACCCATCACTGACGGTTTCTTCCGGGGCGAAGGTCATGATGACGCCGCCGATCTTCGCCTTGAGCGCGGTCTCGATGCTCAGGTGCCAGATATTTTCGCGCAGCACCACGAACGGCGGAGTTCCGAATGGGAAGAGCGATGTGACGAGGTCGACAACGGCGTGGTTGTGGAGCAGTCGATATCCAGTCTCGGCGGCGAGGTGTTCGCCGACGGTCAACTTACCGACGCCGGGGCGGCCGAACAGGAAGAGAATATCGGTCACGGCGAGAAGGATGGATCGGATTCGGCTCGGCGTCGAGGTCGGGTGGATTCGGAGGAGAGACTCGGCCGCTTCTTATGCATCTAACAGTACTGAAGCGGGCAGCTCCAAGCTTTACAGCAGCTACGCCAACAGCAGTGCACGTCCGCGTCCTTTCTCCGTTCCAATTGCGGACCCGGACGACGAGACGCGATGCTTCCCGAGCGCTGTCAGCGTAGCAGCTGTTACGCTTGCAGCTGCCCGCTTTCTTTCATGTGGCGGCCTGCCAAGCGCTCAGTTCCGAGCCTCCGAGATGTCAGGCCGAAGCTTGACCGCATCCCGAAGGTACACATGCGATTCGATCGGCCTCGCTGCCCGCGGCTCGACCTCCACCAGCACCCGCAGACAGCGCGGCATTGCGCCAGCCACCGGGATCTCGCTGGCGCAAAGGAGCGGGACGTCGACCCAGCCCATCTCGCGGGCGGCGAGAGCGGGAAAGGCAGACGTCAAATCGGGGGTTACCGTGAACCAGCAACTGATGATCTCATCGGTCTCCAGCCAGTTCCGCTCGACTATTTCCTGGAGCAGCTCGCGGGTGGCCGTCGCGATCTCGCGCGGATCGTCGCACTCCACCGACGTCGCGCCGCGAATGGCGTGGGTGCGGCGCCACAGCTTGGAGCGCTGGGAGACGAGCGCGACGAACCGCGTGTAATTGTCGCGAGTATCCTGGATGCCTTCCTCGAGGATGGTCAAACCATAGCGCTCGGCGGCGGCGCGGCCCGCGATGGCGGCACGGGTGGGATCGCCGCGCTCGGCAACTTCGCGCGCAGCGCCGGCGGTGTCGAAGGATTTCGCGGGCTTGATCGACGGGTGCTGCTCGAAGAACCGACTGCACTGAGCCAGTGCGACGGCGTGACTCGCCGCACTCTTCAGCATCGCGAGCGTCGCGCCGCGCGGCGCCATCAGGCAATGCCGTACCGGCACCATCACCTCGCCGACTTGCCGCAGCTCTGGATGCGCGGCGATAGCCTGGAATCCGGGTTCGACCCGTCCGACGATGGAATTCTCGACCGGGATCACGCATGCGTCGGCATCGCCGGTGATGACGGCGCGCACGACCGCCGCAAACGTGGGCATCGGGACGTGCTCGATCGGATGGCGCCAGATATCGCCGATCGCAGACTCGCCATAGGCGCCTCGATCGCCCTGAAAGGCGACGCGCATCGGCTGCGGCTTCGCGCGCGCGGGTGCGCTGCCATTCGATCCAGGGGTTCCGAGGTGCGCTGGTTTCGACTTCAACATGGTTTTCCTGTTGGTTGGAGCCCGCCGTTCGCCTGGGGATAAAAAAAGCCCCCGCGCTGCGGGGGCCGGCTGCGTGATTTGACGATTACTCAGCTACGCGCGAGCGGGCCCCTGCGGAAGGAATCCGTAGAAGTAATAGCTCGCGGTAAAGGAGAGTTTCGGCATGGGACAATTCTAGGAATTATTTCCGGGAAAGTAAAGGATGGATCACTGACCACCGCTCGTACATAAGCGGGCAGCTGCAGGCTTTACAGCAGCTACGCCAACAGCACGGCACGTACGAATCCCTTCGCCGTTCCCATTGCGGATTCCGACGACGAGACGCGAAGCCTCCCGAGAGCTGTCAGCGTGGCTGCTGTAAAGCTTGCGGCTGCCCGCTTTCTTACGAGAGGTGGCCAGCCGAAGCGGTCCAACGCCTACGCAGCATCATCCCCATTCCTGCGTCTACTCAGGAACGAAAACCTCAAGACTCTCTCGCGTCTTCTCTCCGCCTCGAGATTCAGCGAGCGTGCGCGCAGCAGATCGTCGAGCGCGATGAGCCCGAGCAGCTCCCGGCCGGGCGTGCGCGCCACCACCGGGAACCGGGTCAGTCCGGTGTGCGCCATCCGGTGTACGACGACGCGCAACGGCTCGTCGGGGTACGCAGTCGTCGGAGTAGATCGCACGATGCCGGGGAATTCGGCGACGCAGTTGTCCGGATTTGCTTCGACGATGCGCTGCAGATCGACGCGCGTTACCACGCCCACAACCTTCTGGGTTTCATCCACGACCGGGAATAACCGCTGTGGTCCCTTCTTCGGATCGACCTTCAACGCTGCCCTGAGCAAGTCGACCGAAACTGTCGGTGTGAGCGCGACGATGTTCGGCCGCATCACTTCGCGCGCGAACAGAATCTCGAGTGGATCGACGGCGTACTCGCGGCTGAGATGGAATCCGCGGCGCGCGACTTTCTCGGTAAGTATGGATCGGCGGAGCGCGAGTACCGTGCAGCCGTGCGCGAGGGTCACCGCGACCAGCAGCGGCAACAGCATGTTGACGTCGTGGGTGAGCTCGATCATGAACACCACGCCAGTGAACGGCGATCGCATCGTGCCGCCGAGTATCGCGCCCATGCTGACCAGAACCCAGAAGCCGACGCCTTCCGACGGCAGCACCAATCCTTCGAGGCCGCCGAGCGCGCCGCCCATGATGAGAAGTGGCGCGAGCACGCCACCCGACGTTCCCGAGCCGAGCGACACCGACCAGATGATCGATTTGACGATCAGCACCAGCACCACCAGGTGCAGACTCAGCTGGCCCTGCAGCATCGCGGCAATCGTATCGTACCCGACGCCGAGCGCCTGCGGGCAAATCAATCCACCAATGCCGATCACGACGCCGCCGATCGCCGGCCACCACATCCAGTGAATTGGCAGCTTCTTGAACGCGTCTTCCGATGCGTAGACCGCGAGCGTCAACAGCGCCGACAATCCGCCGGCGAGGATGCCGACGACGACGCAGCCGGCGAGGCCTTCGGGGCCGATGAACGCGTTGTGCGGCGGGACCGGAAAGAGCGGGCCCATGCCGAGGATGTAGCGGCGCGCAGCGGCGGCGGTCGCACTCGCGAGCGCAACGGGAATCATGCTGCGCGGCTTCCACTCGAACAGGAGCAATTCCACGGCGAGCAGTACTGACGCGACCGGTGCCGCGAAAGTCGCCGACATTCCCGCCGCGGCGCCGGCGACGAGCAAAGTCTTGCGCTCGGATGCGGTGAGGTGGAAGAACTGGGCGATCAACGAACCAACCGCGCCGCCGGTCATGATGATCGGACCCTCGGCGCCGAACGGGCCGCCGGATCCGATCGAGATCGCCGACGAGATCGGCTTGAGCACCGCGACTTTGGGCTCGATGCGACTGCCGTTGATGAGGATCGCTTCGATTGCTTCGGGGATGCCGTGGCCGCGAATGCGCTCCGATCCGTAGCGCGCCATCGCGCCGACGATCAGCGCGCCGGCGACGGGGACGAGAATCTCGAAAGGACCGAGGTGGTTGCCGGCAGGGGAAACCAGCGCGGTGCCCCAGCGCTGGAAGAAGAACAGGTTGGTGAAAATCCCGATCAGCCGGAGCAGGATGAAGGCGACGTAGGCGCCCGCCAGGCCGATGAACATTGCCATCACACTGATGGTGATGACGCGGGGGCGGGTGGTGAAATCGCCGAGTGGGGAGCTGTCGCCTTCCAGTCTATACATCCTCTTGGAATCTAGCCTTTACACGTTGCGGGGGAGAGACTTGGGCGCTTCGGCCGGCCACCACATGAAAGAAAGCACGGAGCCGATAGCGTGACAGCTGCAACGCTGAGAGCTCTCGGGAAGCATCGCGTCTCGTCGTCTGAGTCCGCAGTTGGAATGGCGAAAAGACCTTTACGTGACGTGATCTCGGCATAGCTGCTAAGCAGCTGAGGGCTCCGTGCTTCAGTACCGTTAGATGCAGGCCGAAGCGGTCGAGGCTTTCCGCCGAGACATGGAAGCGGTTCACCAACCGTCGCGATGCACTCACCGATTTGCGGTCGCCGCGATCTGGTCCGGGCTGGACTTTCGGCGACATGGATTCCAGCCAGCAGGGGCGGCGCGGGGTAGTGGGAACGACGGTGCTCGTCGCGTCGGTGGTCGTGGCGATGGGGTTTGTCGCGTACGTAGCAATCGGAGGTCGCGGACGGCGGCGCGGACCAGGGTTCGAGGAGCGCGCACAGGCGGCCGGCATCGAGTTCACGATGCACAACCTTCCGAACGAACAGGGCGAACAGTTTCGCATCAATCTGTACGATCACGGGTCGGGTCTCGCCATCGGCGACTACGACAACGATGGTCGCGACGACATCTACTTCCTCGATCAACACGGCGCGAACGCGCTCTACAGAAATCGCGGCGGCGGACGCTTCGAGGATGTGACGCGCGCGGCTGGATTGTCGATGGATGGAATGGTGTCCGTTGCGGCGACCTTCGCCGACTACGACAACGATGGCTGGGAAGATCTCTTCGTCACGACGACGCGCGGCGGGAATGTTCTCTACCACAATCGCGGCGACGGCAGCTTCGAGGACGTCACCGGCAAGGCAGGCGTCGAACACGTCGGACACTCGCAGGCCGCGGTGTTCTTCGACTACGACAATGATGGCCGGCTCGATCTGTTCCTCGCCAACACCGCGCACTGGACTACCGACAATTTCGATTTCGTCAACCGCAA
>DASSNV010000119.1:0-5682 GCA_035701245.1 Gemmatimonadaceae bacterium
AGGAAATCGACCAGCGCCGGCAGCTCACCCGGCTGAAAGTCCGGACCCATCTGCACGAGCACCGGACCGAGCTTGTCCCCGAGATCGCGCACGCGGTCGAAGAAAGTTTGCGACGCGCCCGTCACATCGCGCAGCCTCTGCTCGTGGGTGATCTCCTGCGGCAGCTTCAGCGCGAACTGAAACCCGCGCGGAGTTCTGTCCGCCCAGCTGCGAATCGTCGTCTCGGCCGGCGACGCGTAGAACGTCGAATCGACCTCCACCGTGTCGAACGCCCGCGCATAGACCGTCAGAAAGTCCGACGGCCGCGTCCCGCTCGGATAAAAAGGACCGACCCAGGCGTCGTAATTCCAGCCCTGGGTGCCGATGCGAATCGCCATGTCTCCAATCGGAGCTTCGTGAGTGGGAAAGTCAAGCTCACTGCTTCGGATTCTGGGACCTGAGCCCTGCCGGCTGGCACCCCTGGTCCAAAAGGTGGCAGGTGGGAGACATGGTCAGAGGCACAGGTATCAGTTTATCCGGCGCGTTCCAGAGTTGCGTGACGCAGCGAGAAGGCGAGTATAACAACTGTTAACTGCGCGTCTCTGTGCATCCTCTCCCACCTGCCACCTTTGGACTAGGGGTGCCAGCGGAAGCGACGGATCCTAGAAGCCTGGGCGTTCCCCAGCGACGAGATCATCGATCCCCGTCTCGTCAGCCTGTCCGCCGTCGACGGGGCGCGCCCCAACCCGGACCAGCAGCGGCGGCGCGAGGAAGGTCGTGACGAGCACCATCAGCGCGAGCGCGCTGAACAACGATGGGGAGATCGCGTGGGTGGCGAGTCCCATTTGCGCGAAGATCAGACCGACCTCGCCCCGCGGAATCATCGCCACCCCGACGAGCCGCTTGTTGCCCTTGAACCACCACGGCGCGTAGGCGGCAAAGAACTTCCCGATCACACCAACGAGAATGAGCAGCCCCGCCACCGCCATCGTGCTGCCTTCGCCGAACGCAGACAGTTCCACCGCCGCGCCCACCGCCGCGAAGAAGATCGGCACCAGCACGTGGCCGATCGTCGTCGTCGCCCTCTCGATTTCCGCGCGCTCCGCCGTCGTGTTGAGAATTATTCCCGCCGCAAAGGAGCCGAGGATCATCGCCGAGCCGGCGCTCGCGGCGAGAGCGGACACCAGGAACGCGAACGCCAGCGCGACGGCCGATAGCGTTCCCGGCGTACGGATGCCGCCGATCGTTTGAAAGATCGGCCGTGCCAGGAGTCGCCCGACCACCACGGCGACGACGATGAATCCAACCGCGATCGCCGTCGTGCCGAGCACGCCCGCGACCGTCCACGATCCACCCACCACGATCCCCGTCACCACCGACAGCACGATCAGGCCGACGATGTCGTCGAGCACGGCAGCGCCGAGCACGACCTGACCCTCGCGCGAAGCGAGCTGGCCGAGGTCGGAGAGCACCCGCGCGGAGATTCCGACTGAAGTCGCGGTGAGTGCCGCCGCACACACCAGCGCCGGAACCCGCTCGAGACCAAGGAGCGACGACGCCGCATAGTAGCCGAGCACCAGCGGGATGATCACGCCAACGAGTCCCACCGTCGTCGCAGCACCGGCGACTTTCATCATTCGTCGCAGATCAGTGTCGAGCCCGATCTCGAACAACAGCACGATGACGCCGAGCTCCGACAGCGCGGCGATGACTGGATCGGCCGGATCCAGCAGGCCGAGGACCGACTTCCCGAGCAGCACGCCCGCGATCAGCTCACCCAGGACCGCCGGTTGCCCGAGCCGCTGCGCGAGAGCACCAAGCAGCTTCGCGGCGGCAAGAAGCGCGGCTAGAACGAGCAGCAGATGCGGAATCGAATGCGCGTCACTCATCGGTAGGTCTCGAAGAAACCGGTTCCAGTGCCCGCCAACGGCTGCCCATCGAGGCGGCCCGAGATCCGAGCCGCGCCCTTCATCTGGATAAAATACGGCCGCTTCTTTTCGCTGCCGAGAGGATCACCGCGTTCCACTTCGCTCGAGGCGGGCCGCGGACGCGTATCCGTCGCAATTGCGTCCTCAACCGAGATGTCGATCCGCAACGTATCGCTGCCGCGCACATCCTGGAAAGTCGCGCGCGACGGAACTCGAAGCTCCGTCGAGCCCGCCGTGACGACTCGATTGTCCTCGTACGAGATCGCCTTTGGCCGGAACACGGCCCTGAACCCAAGCGAATCGATGATATAAACCAGCACCGGCGGTATCGACGCCGTTGTGTCAGCGGGATACACACGGCCATACAGAAACGTGTATTCGCCCGCGCGGGACGCGCCCCAGTCCCACGTCACTCCGCGCCAGACTCCCCAGTTGTGATCGTGGTACGACTGCGCGCCGTCGAATTGCTCGCAGCGCCCGTCGACGCAAACCGTCCCCGTCGCCGTCGCGCGCAATCCCGGAACGGTGTAGCCGGAAACGAATCCGCCCGAGCCCATCGAGACGCCGGGGAAATACGCGTACGGCGCAGGATGAATTCGCAGCGACACGGTGACGCCGCCCGGCCCGTTCTCACCGCGCGCCGAGCCGCGCACTTCGTAGTCTCCATCGGGAAGCACCGTCACGCGCGAATCGCCGAAAACCAGGTTTGCATCGCTGGTCGAGAAGCGGACCCGCGAACGATCGTAGTCGGCGGCGAATCTCCTCGTCGCACCCTCCTGCTCCCTGACGGTAATGCCCAGCCTCCCGCCCCACCGCGTACCTCTGACATCGCCGCCGACGATGAACGAGATGAATGCCCACCGTTTGGCGTCCGGCGAGATCACGTTGAAGTAGTGCCACTCCGCCCAGGTCTCACGATTGGCGACGCTGTCCGACGGCATATGGAAGTGATCGATCTCGTTTCTCAGCTCGTACAGCGTCGGCGCGATCCACCTTCGATCGCCGTCGTCATCCTCCCACTTCCCCGCCGCCACCTCCGCCGCCGCGCCGACCGCGCGCGTCGCCGACGGAATCTCACCCGTCGCGTGCACCGGGAATTCGCGGCCATCTGCCGTGCGCGCGTAGAGCAGCCGCCCCTCGATCTGCGGCGCCACCGCCGCGACCTGATCCCTGTACCTCGGCGACGCCAGAACCTGGCGGTAGAGAAACGAAGCGTGGTCGATCGAGAAGAACAAACCGCCGATTCCGCCCGTCTTCATCACTTCGATGTCGAGACCTTCGGGCAATACCGTGATCGTGCCGCCGCCGACCAGCTTTTCGTTGCGCGCCTGGGACAGCATCGCCTCACCGATCGAGAGCAGCACGATCATTACCGCCACGCCGACGCCGAACCCGAAGAAGAGCAGCACCGACCGCCACGGCCGGTAGGTAATGTTTCGTAACGCGAGCTCGCCGATCATGCGTCCACCACTCGCCCATCGCGCATGTGAATCTTCCGTCGCGCGGCGCTTGCCAGATCCTCGTCATGGGTCACGACGACCAACGTCGTTCCGTCGTCGTTGAGCCGCTGAAACAACCGGATGATCTCGGTGCCGGTGCGTGCATCGAGCTCACCTGTCGGCTCGTCGGCGAGAAGGAGCGAGGGACGATTCGCCAGCGCGCGCGCGATTGCGACCCGCTGCTGCTCGCCGCCCGAGAGCTCGGATGGCCGATGCCGCAGGCGCCCACCAAGCCCGACGTACTCCAATCGCTCCGACGCGCGCTGCACCCGCTCCTGCTTGGGGATTCCAGCTTCCGCCATTGGCAGCGCGACGTTCTCCACCGCCGACAGAATCGGCAGCAGGTAGAAGCGCTGGAAGACGAAGCCGATGTTGCGCAGACGGAACTGCGTCGCGTCACGATCTGTCATCGACTCGACGTGACGGCCAGCGATCGTCACACTCCCAGAAGTCGGCTGATCGATTGCTCCGATCAGATTGAGCAGGGTCGACTTGCCACACCCCGACGGGCCGACAATCGCCACATAATCACCGGCCGCAACCTCCAGGCTCACGCCCTGAAGCGCGTGCACCCGCTCGGCGCCGACCGGATAATCGCGGTGGACATCCTTGACCGAGACAATCACGCCGCCGCTTGCATTGTCCTGTTCCGTCACGCGATCGCCTCCCGCCGCAAAGATTCAGCGATCGGAAGCGATGCCGCCCGCCACGCCGGATAAATCCCCGCCGCGATCCCGCTCACCACCAGCAGTCCCAGCGCCGACCACGCTGCACGCGGCTGGAACAGAAAGAAGTCGATCGCCATCGGCAATCCCGGGAACGCCGACAAGATCGTGTTCAGGTAGCGCGCGGTCACCAGACCCAGCGCGAGCCCGAGCACCGCGCCCAGCAAGGTGATCGCTACTCCCTCGATTACTATCTGCTCGACCACATGCGACCGCGAAACACCGATCGCGCGCATCACCGCGATCTCGCCCGAGCGCTCGTTCACCGACACCGTCACCAGCGTCGTCACCAGCAGGAATCCGACGAACAGGCTGACCGCCCCAAGTATCAGCGCCAGCTGGCGGAAGTAGCTGAGCCGCTCGTCCACCTGCGCGATCGCGGTCGCAATCGAGATCGCGCTCACCGTCGGAATCTTCGCTTCGATCCAATTCCTCACCTGCTCGGCGTCGGCACCGTTGCGCACTCGCACCATGAAGAGTGACGCGCGATCGCGGAGTACCCGGCCTGCGGTCGCTTCCTTGCCGCCCATTTCTTCCAGTGTCTCACGTCGCAGGGCCGCACCCGGCTGGTCGTTCGCGCCGTAGATAAAGCGGACTTTGCCGACCAGCACCAGTCGACGCTGACCCGAGTAGTTACGGGTCTGCGGGTCGTAGCCGAGCGCAACGGTGAGGGTATCGCCGAAGCGCGCGCCGAGCTGTCGCCACATGAAGTCGTTCACGACGATGTCGCCGGCGCCGGCAAGGTCGCGACCCGAGACGAGCTCATAGTCACCCTGCACCGCCGGATTGATTCCAATCGCCGAGCCGCTCACGTCACGACCCGACACCGGGATGTGGATCGACGCACCGAGTACCGGACTGATGTCGCCGACTGCCGGATTGGTGCGGAGGGTGTCGATGATCGATCCGACGCCGGGTATCGTCGCGTCGGTGTCGAATGGGAGCGTTCCCTTCGGCGCGAGCCGCAGCTGGAACCCGCGCGAGAGCAACAGCTCCCGAAAGGATTCCCGCATTCCGGTCGCCAGCATCACCATGTCGAGCAGCATCGCCGCCGCGATGGCGACGCCGAGCACGGCGAGGCCGGTGCGCGCGCGGTGCCGGATCAGAGACGCCTGCGCCAGTGCCCGTCTCATCAGCGACCGAAAAGTTGGAGCGGGGGCGTGCGCGCGAGACGGAGCGACGCCAGCACACCCGCTCCGATCCCAAGCACCAGCGAGAGCACGACCGCGACAGCGATGATCGGCGGCGTGACAATCGAGAATGCGAGCGGCGTTTGATAGACACCGCGGTAATGCCAGTTGACGAACAGCGAAATCACCCAGCCGAGCACGATTCCGAGCGCACTCCCGAGGACTGCGATCACCGCCGCCTCGAGAACAATCGACCGTACGACGGTAGCCCGCGATATCCCCATCAGTCGCAGCGCGGCGATGTCGCGTCGCCTCTCCTCGACCTTGAGCACCATGATGCAGAGAAGAAACACCGAGCTGGCGACGATGGTGATCACACCGATGGCGCGGTGGAACCGGCTCACCACCTGGAACGTTCGCG
>DASSNV010000120.1:0-11709 GCA_035701245.1 Gemmatimonadaceae bacterium
TGGCGAAATAAGAATGCGCGAGAGGCTGGGTGTAAAACGCGCTGATCATTGTCTTCGCGAGAGTCGTCATCTCATGGATGGCGCGGTAGTCGAAATCAGTCTGCTTCTCCGGATGCCCAACGGACCAGCGTGAATCGCGCGCGCCCCCTCCGTGACCCGTATCGGTCGACGCGCCGACGTATCCGCTGTTGATCGCTTCGCCGAGCCTGTAGTACGCGATCGTACCGCCGAATCCGCCGTTGCCGGCGCCGAGCAGCTTACCGTTCCAACCAGACACGGGCAGCCAGACTTCGGCGCGAATGCGCGAATCGCGCGACGGCGAAATCGTCGCCTCCACTCGGCAGAACGCGGGAAGATTGTTGAACCCGGTAAAGAATTCCGCCGGCGGCTTCCGTCCCGGCGGCAGATGAAATCCGCCGCGTGCTACGACCTGCGCACTCGTGATCGCCGTGTTCTGGACCGGCAGTCGCGCGAGATCCGCGCATGGGTCCGCCGCCTTTGCCGGCGCCGGCGAGCAAGCGTAAAGGAGCGCGACAACTGACAGTGTCCACGCGCCGAGGATTTTGCTCATCTCGTGTCGGTCGCCGCTCTCAGTCCATCTCCCTTTCGATGCGGAGATGCCGTCCGGGAGTCGAACCCGAAGAGAGCTCCGGCGCCCGTTGACTTCGTGGGAGTCGAACCCACTGCGCCGGCCTTCTCCCTGGCGAACCGCGCCACGGCTTGAGAAACGTAGTACGCTCAGCAAGCGCTCAACGTTCGAGTGAGCCCGTTACGCGTCGTCGTGCGCACGGCGAAGCCAGTGTTCGATGACTCCGACAGCGTAGGCCTGCTCATCTGCGGTGAGCTCTCGTCCCTTTTCGATGTGGTGCCACTTCGCGAGGCAGCCGCGGCAGCAAGTCGCAGTCGCGTGCTGCGCGACGAACACCGGATGCCCGCGAAAAGGAGTCTGCTTCCCGTCGTTCCGTGGCTCGGCCGGCGCCAATCGGTGCGCGATGAAGTCCGCGGCATGCGCCAAAACGGTGTCCATCCCTTTGGATTCCAGATATTCCTGCTCCCTCACGCCCAGGCGAAACCGCCGCCGAAACGGCGAGCGCGATAAAGCCGTGAAAACATCATCCAGATCTCGCGCCATTGCTTCGGCCCCGGGTGTCACTCAGGGAAGCGTAAATGCAACATACGTGTCACTGGATTTCGTGCCGAGCTTCCCGCCGCCCGCCGCGATCACGATGTACTGCTTACCATTCACCGAATAAGTGCTTGGCGTCGCATAACCCGCGGCCGGCAAAGTCGTCTCCCAAAGCAGCTTGCCGGTCGCCTTGTCGAAGGCGCGAAACTTCTCGTCCTGGGTCGCCGCGATGAATACGAGTCCGCCTGCCGTCACGATTGGTCCACCGTATTGCTCGGCGCCGGTCGGCTTGACGTTGTTCCCGTCCAGCTCCTTATGCTCGCCGAGCGGGATTCGCCACCGATACGCACCGGTGTTGAGATCGATCGCGCTCAGCGTTCCCCACGGCGGCTTGATCGCAGGATATCCGCTCGAGTCCCGCCACCGCTCGTAACCGACAAACTCGTAACGCGCACCAGCAGCGGGCGCGCCCGTGTCGGAATCGGCCGAGCCTCGAGTCACGGCCTGCTTCGATGGATCGGCGCGATCGAGCAGATAAGCGATCACGGCGTCCTTCTCATCTTCAGGCAGCTGCCGAAACGCAGGCATGAATCCCCGCCCGTGCTCGATCACCTGATGGATCTGCTGCGCCGAGAGACGGCCACCGATCCCGATGAGCGAAGGCGCACGGTCCATACCTCGTCGATCGACGCCGTGGCAGCTCGCGCACGTTGAAGCGTACACCGCCTCACCCGTGCGCGGAACACCGGCTGATGTGGAAGTGTCACGCGCTTCCCGCATCGCCGCGATCCACGGTACATCGCTCGCGTTGACGTAGATCACGCCGGTCTCTCGATCGACTGCCGCGCCACCCCATTCACCGCCGCCATCGAAGCCCGGCAGCACGACCGTCCCCTCTTTGCTCGGCGGGGCGAACAGTCCGTCGTGCCTGAGCGTGCGAAATCGAGCCAGCGCCGCCGCATGCGCGCTCGGCGTCAGATCGGCGAGATCGGTCTCGCCCGTCGACTGCCGAGCGAACGGAGCGGGCGCCAACGGAATCGGCTGAGTCGGCCACGCTTCTTCGCCGACCAGATCGGACGCGGGCACTGGACGCTCCTCGATCGGGAAAAGAGGCTGCCCCGATGCGCGGTCAAAGAGAAAGACGAACCCGCTCTTGGTAATCTGCGCGACTGCATCGACGCGGTTGCCGTGGCGCGTCACCGTCAGAAGATTCGGAGCGGCCGGAAGATCGCGGTCCCAGAGATCGTGATGCACTGTCTGGAAATGCCAGATGCGTTGTCCAGTCGCGGCATCGAGCGCGAGCAGGCTATTGGCGAACAGGTTCGCGCCGTGTCTCGCGCCGCCGTAGAAGTCGGGCGTCGCCGATCCGGTCGGGACATAGACGATCCCGCGATCGGCATCGACGCTCATCCCCGCCCACGAGTTCGCGCCGCCGGCAGTTTTCCACGCGTCGGCGGGCCAGGTGTCGTAACCGATTTCGCCGGGGCGGGGAATGGTGTGAAATGTCCAGCGGATCTTCCCGGTATGGACGTCGTACGCGCGAACGTCGCCGGGCGCAGACCCCTTTTCCTCGCCGACCCTCGTGCCCTGGATCAGAAGATCGCGGTACACGACACCCGGGCTCGTCGCGACGATGTAGGCGTCGCCGATGTCTCTGCTCAAACCAGTGGCGAGATCGACCCAGCCGCTGTCACCGAACGCTGGATCGGGATGGCCGGTGGCGGCGTTGAGCGAATACAGTCGCCGCGCGGCGGAGAAAAAAATCCGGCGCTTGGCGCCGTCCGACCAATACACGACTCCGCGATTCGCATGGCCTTCGCGTTCACGGTTCGCGAATGGATCGAATCTCCACAGCTCGGCGCCCGTCGCCGCATTCAGCGCGACGACGTCGAGCGTCGGAGTCGTTGTGTACAGAACCCCATCGATCACGACCGGTGTCGCCTGGATCTGTGATGCGCCGTCGCCCGAATGGTAGGTCCACGCGACGCGTAGGCTCGCGACGTTGCTGCGGTTGATTTGGGCGAGCGGGGAGTAGCGCCCGTTCCCGGGATCGCCACCGGTCGTCCGCCAGTCTGCCGCTACCATAGAAGAGGAAGGCATCGCGGAAGAGGAGGACGGCGCGGGAACGGCGAAGCAGCCCGCCAGTGTTGCCGCGGCAGCGCAGCCAAGCATCGTCGGAGCCAGAAATCGTGGGCCTTTCACGGACCCGAAAGTACCGTTGTGCGCCGTTCTTTGCTGGCCAATGTCTGATTCACAGCGGTTCAGCGGTCCAAAGGTGCCGTTCAAGATAAAGTGCTGTAGCACTGCACCGTCGCCAGGCAGCCGAGTCACCTATGGGCCGCGTATCTCATTCAGTACCGGAACGTGCCCGTGACGACCGCGCTCAAGGACGCATGGATGATCAACCTCATGGACGACATGCGGATGGGTGATTCAGAGCAGCCAGTCGAGGCGTTCCTCGGACGCGCACTGCCGGTGTCGGCCACCCGAAGGGCTGAGGCCGGCAGCATATTTAGTCGATCTCACCCATCGACTATGAAAATCGATCGCCGTGGTTTCATCGTAGCATCGTCTTCGGCTCTGGTACTCGGCAAAACTCCGCGACTGTCAGCCGCTCCCGACATCTCCGCGGAGAGCTCCGACCCGCCAGCGCTCGACGGAATAACGGCGAGAGACATCACGGTCTATACGACTGCCGACAAAACCGAGTACCGGCTGTCGCAGACCGAAAGGCTCACCTTCACCCACCTCGGCCAGCCGCTCGAGACCCAGATCTGCATCTTCGTCGATCCGACCAAGACCGGCCAGACGATAATCGGCATCGGCGGCGCGCTTACCGACGCCGCCGCCGAGACCTTTGCGAAGATTCCGGCCGCGAAGCAGCGCGAAGTGCTGGACGCCTACTTCGATCCCAACAAGGGGATCGGCTACACCCTCGGCCGAACCCACATCCACAGCTGCGACTTCTCGTCCGCCAGTTACACCTACGTGCGGGAAGGCGACAAGGCGCTGGCGACGTTCAGCGTCGATCACGATCGGAGATTCCGCATTCCGTTCACCAAGCAGGCGATCGCCGCCGCGGGCGGTAAGCTGACGCTGTTCTCGAGTCCGTGGAGTCCGCCGGCGTTCATGAAGACCAACAACGACATGCTGCACGGCGGAAAGCTCAAGCCCGAGTTCTATCAGGCGTGGGCCAACTACTACACGAAGTTCATCAAGGCGTACGAGGCGGAGGGAATTCCGATCTGGGGAACCACCATCCAGAACGAGCCGATGGCGACACAGACGTGGGAGTCATGCATCTACACCGCCGAGGAGGAGCGCGACTTCCTCAAGAACTTCCTTGGGCCGACGATGAAGAGGGAAGGGCTCGGTGACAGAAAGATCATCGCCTGGGATCACAACCGCGATCTGATTTATCAGCGCGTCAGCACCATCCTCGCCGATCCCAAAGCAGCGCAATACGTCTGGGGCATCGGCTTTCACTGGTACGAGCCGTGGAGTGGCGGCGCGATGATGTTCGACAACGTCAGGCTCGTGCACGAGACCTTCCCCGACAAGAAGCTGCTATTCACTGAAGGGACACCGGCGTCGTTCAAGACCGAAGACATCCACAAGTGGAGTCTGGGCGAGTACTACGGTCACTCGATGATCAACGACTTCAACGACGGCGCGGTGGGCTGGACCGACTGGAATGTCCTGCTCGACGAAGAGGGCGGCCCGAATCACGTCGGCAACTTCTGCTTCGCGCCGGTGCATGCCGACACGAAGACGGGCGAGCTGATCTACACAAACTCGTATTACTACATAGGGCATTTCTCGAAGTTCGTGCGGCCCGGCGCGCGGAAGATCGCCAGCTCGCCGAGCCGCAGCGCGCTGCTCTCGGCGGCGTTCGTGAATACTGATGGGAAGGTCGCGGTGGTGGTGATGAACCCGACCGATGAGAAGATCTCGTACTTTCTCTGGCTGGCGGGTGACGCGGCGGAGGTCACGAGCCTACCGCATTCAATTCAGACGCTGGTGTTCTGAGCTGGCCGCGATTCATTCGTCGTCGCTTGCGTGTGTCCAGTAGACAGGTTGACCGGTCGTCAGGGCGCCCCTGCGTGTGACGGTAGCGTAAACCCCGGCGCAGTTCTGGTTTCTGCGCACGATCGACTTCATCACTTCCGGCGCGGCACTACCGGAATCCGGGTGATAATTCACCATCGCGCAGCGCTCGTCGCGCATTATCACGCTGACGCGCGGCCCCTCTGAATCGCCAAAGGAGAGAACACCGCCCACCCATTCGTCCTCCTGGAACGCGGCAGGCTGGCACAATCGGACCAGGATGTTCGGCCGAAACCTTCGCGTGTCCGCATCGGTGCCGGCGAGTCGGCCGATCTCCTCGATCGTGTCGGCGGTGATTACGGAGATGCACGTCTCGTCGAAGATACCCTGGCGCAAATGCATCATCTCGACCGGCGCTTTGTGACGCCGCTCGATCTCCGCGGCAAGCTCTTCGCCGAAAACGGGCAGCTCCCTGCCGTCTGGTGTGCGGACGTGCGTGACGAGGTCGCCTTTCTCGCCGTCGCGCCGAAGCGGAGTGAAGTGCAGCAAATCGGGGAGCTTGGTTGCAGTAAGCCAAGGCGAACCGGCCTTGGCATGCATTCGCCGTAGCGCAAGACGCCTGTCGCCGTCGATGCCATGCCAGCCGACCTTCGCGTCTTTGAGGCGTTCACCGGCCATCGATTTGACCGGGTAGCGGAAGATCGCTTCGACTTGTCCGATCTCGATTGTCACGCGACCGAATCTAGCCGATTTCGGCTCTCGCGCTCCCGCGTTAGAGACGTTCTGCGGAGCGGGAACGCTCCGGTTTCTGATATTCGGCAGCCTGTGCCGCGGCGAGGGCGTCACGCTCCATCCGCTCGAGCAGCTCTTCGACCGTTACTGGATGAGCCGCCTCGTTGCGCTGCGCGATGACCATCGTGCCGGCCGCGGTGATGCCGGCGAAGATCGCCGAGAAGAGCATGTCGTCGGTGACAAGATGCCAGGGGACGATGCTGCCATCGCTCAACAAATTCATCGTCTGCAGAAACGCGGGCACGAACAGTCCGCCAAGAATTGCCGCGCCGGTACCAAAGCGCACCCAGCTGATTTCCGAAAGCCGCTTCCCGCGGTAGGCGAGACCGATGAACGCGAAGAACGCTGCTCCTACGATTCCGCCCATAATGCCGATCCGGATTCCCATTCCGAGCCCGTCGAGTACCGCATGGCCGAACGGGATCTTGTCGGCGAGCCGCATTCCGGTGGCGACGACGGTTCCGATTGCGCCCCACGCCACGCCCCACACCGCTGAATTCCGAACTGCGGCGCGCAGCCGGTAGAATTTGCTCTCATCGGACATCGTCATTCTCCGGTCAACTCGTCGGCCATCAGGGTACTTTGTACCGTAAAGTAGATTGGCCACACTGCGTTTTCAAGGCGCAAACGCTGCCAGAATCGGTCCGTTCGCGGAGCCAGACCGACGGTGACGCTCAGCTGACCGCTTTTTGCACCAGCTCGCCGATCCTTTTCTCATCGGCGGCGGACAGTTCCTTCAGCGCGAAGGCAGTCGGCCAAACGTTGCCGTCATCGAGCTTCGCCTTGTCGCTGAACCCGAACGTCGAGTAGCGGGTCTTGAATTTCTGCGCCGCCTGGAAGAAGCACACCACGTTGCCGTCTTTTGCATACGCGGGCATTCCGTACCACAGCCGAGGGGTGAGCTGCGGAGCGGCGGCCCTGACGATCGCATGAAGTCGTTCCGCCATCGCGCGATCTCCTTCCGACATGTCGGCGATCTTGGCGAGCACTTCACTTTCACCGTCGGACTTGCCCGCCTTGAGCTCTCTGACGCGATCCTTCATCGCCAGACGTTCTTCGGCGGTGAATCCTTTCGTCTTCGCGCTCGTCGCGTGCTTCTCAGGCGATTGGCCAGTGCCTTTCTTCGCGCTCATGCAGCTCCATTAATCAATGGTATGGCTCAATTTGTACGGATTATGATCCGGAAGGCGTTCGAGAAAGCATGGACCCTCCGTGCGCCTTGCGACACTGCATTTTCCCTCAACAAACTCCCACCGAAGCCGGTACAGGTTGAAAAGCCATTAGCCATCTGTCGCCGACTTTCGCCTCGAGGTTGGGGGAGCACGCTCCCGAGACGATCGGCGTCGCCGTTGTGTTCGAGGTACGATCTGGCAGCTTGACGTGAAGATCATTCCTGCAATCGCGAAGAGCCCGGAAGTTCTCTTGATTCGGTAACACCTGCCGACCGGTACTCCGCGAGCATCGCTTCACTGAAGCACACAAACTGAACGACGTCAATAGAGCCAGCCGCCGCGGCGAACGCGCGACACGTATCGATGGCAACCCTGGTCGCCTCCGCCGCTGGGTATCCGTAAGCGCCGGTGCTGATTCCAGGGAAGGCGACAGTCGGTGGGACATCCGCCGATCGCGCGCATTGCTTGGCCGAGCTGCGGTCCGGCAGCACGGTTGATGGCGCCGTCGACTCCGCCCCCAGGAATGAGCGCGTCGTTGGCAGCATTCACGATCGCGTCGACGCCGAGCCGGGTTATGTCGCCTTGAAGTGCGCTGAGCTTCATGCCCTGTTCGCCACGGAGATGGTGTCTACGGCAATCTGGCTGAGCGGCTCGAAGAGATCTCGACTCGCTCCAGCTGCACCGAAATTCCCAAACGCAACGTGTTGTGGATCTCGGCGACGCGATCGGTATGCTCGGCGAGTCGGCGGGCTCGCTCTTCTCCGGCGTCGGTGAATATCCGCGCCCAGTACCGAATCATCCGCGCCGGCTCGCCAACTCCGCCGAACTCAGCGACCGCCTCGACCTCCACGCCGCGAATCTCGATCCCTTCAGCCTTCGCTTCGCGATAAACATCGTTGCAGTAACACGTCGCCACCGCCAGCGCCAACAGCTCGCCGCCGTTTGCGCTCGAGCCAAAACCCGTCTGCTTCGGCGCAATCGCCAGATCACGCGCGGCACCGTCGGTGCTCAGCGTTACTCCATGATGATCCCGGCGATTCTCGACCCGAGCGCGAACCAGCACGAGGCCCCCTGTTTGCACGCCAGTATAGCTCTGCAACCTGCCAGAAATAAAGAAGCCCGCACTCGTCAGAGCGCGGGCACTCTTACCGCCACTTCAGAATAATAGCTACCGGGGGACTTGCAGCAAGCCCGGGTGAAGCCGTTATAGTCGACCGCTCATCTCATCGGAGCAAACCGAATGACTGAACACGACGTGCTGATCGCCGGCGCCGGTCCCACCGGCCTGATGTTGGCCGCTGAGCTGGCGCTGGCGGGCGTCGATGCCGCAATCGTCGAGCGCCGCGAGAGCCAGCATCTCGCGGGCTCGCGCGCAGGCGGATTGCACTCGCGCACCATCGAGGTCTTCGATATGCGCGGCATCGTCGATCGGTTTCTGTCGCGGGGTCAGGTGGCGCAGGTCGTCGGGTTCAACCTGGTGCGGCTCGACATGAGCGACTTTCCCACTCGGCATCCCTATGGACTCGCGCTCTTCCAGAACCACATCGAGCAGATTCTCGCCGACTGGGTAGCGGAGCTCGGCGTCACGAACTACCGGGGACGCGAAGTGACGGGCTTCGCCCAGGACGACGCCGGCGTCACCATCGAAGTCTCCGACGGCAGCTCACTGCGCGGGCAATATCTGGTCGGCTGCGATGGCGCGCGCAGCATGGTCCGCAAGGCAGCGGGCATCGAGTTCCCCGGGTGGGACCCGACCACGAGCTGGATCATCGCTGAGGTCGAGACGGCGGAGGAGCCAGTGTGGGGCCTCCGCGTCGATGCAACCGGTGCGACGCAGGCGATCGGGAAGGGCGATAGCGGCAGCGCGCGGATGGTGCTGATGGATCGTGAACCGAAATCGGGCGAGCCAACGCTGCGCGATCTCAAGCACAGACTCACCGAGATCTATGGAAGCGACTTCGGCGTCCACGATCAGATCTGGCTTTCTCGATTCACCGACCTGACTCGGCAGGCCGCGACGTATCGGGATCGGCGAGTGCTGCTCGCCGGCGACGCCGCGCACGTGCATCCGCCGATTGGCGGGCAAGGCCTCAACATCGGCGTTCAGGACGCCGTGAATCTCGGATGGAAGCTGGCGCAAGTGGTAAAGAAAGTTTCTCCGGATAGTCTGCTCGATACCTATCACGCCGAGCGACACCCGGTCGCCGCGCGGGTGCTGAAGAACACCATGGCGCAAACCGCGCTCCGTCGTTCGGACGAGCGTACGAAAGCCCTCGGCGACATCGTCGCCGAGCTCGTCGTGATGGACGAACCGCGCAAACGCTTAGCCGCGGAGATGTCGGGACTCGGCGTTCGTTATGACTTCGGCGACGGACATCCGCTGCTCGGGCGCCGCATGCCGGACCTCGACATCGTCACGGCAGACGGATCTTTGCGTGTGTTCACTCTGCTGCACCACGCGCGGCCGGCGCTGGTCAACTTCGGCGAGCGCGGCACCATTGACGTTGGTCCGTGGTCAGATCGCGTTCAATCGATCGACGCGAAATACGACGGCGTGTGGGAGCTCCCGGAAATCGGAGTGGTCAGCGCTCCGTCCGCCGTACTGATTCGGCCCGACGGATATGTCGCGTGGGTCGGAGATGGATCTCAAGCGGGCCTCGTGCAGGCACTCACGAGATGGTTCGGGGCCACGTCGCTCGGCCAGGACAGCGTCTCCACCACGCGATGACCAGGACCGGGAGCCCGATGATGCTCGGGAACAGCCATAGTTCCAGCGTGGAAAACCGGTTCCAGAACGGCAAGTGTGGACCGTTGTCGACGTAGAACGCGGTCAACAAGGCGATGTATGAGAGCGCCATGCTCGGAATGTGTACGCATTTCCACCCCGGCATCTCGCGCCGCCGTGCCCGCCGTCCGACGAAGGCCGTGCCAAGTGATATCACACCAAGAAGACCCAATGCGTTGTCGACCGGCCAACGATCGATGACGATGACGGACATCGTAAGACATACAAGAACCAACGACCAGAAGTAAACGCTGCCAGCCCGTGGATGCCGTCCCGCAGTCTTGGGAGCGAGCATCGCGATGATACCGGCAACTACCGCGAGCAGGCCAGCGGCTACGTGAAGAGCGATGGTCATAAGGAACCACGGCGCGCTTGATGGCAGTGGAATCCCGGCAACTGAAAACGGAGTCATACTCGATCTCCGACACCGCGAGGGTCAGCTTTACGTCCAAGGAAGTTGCCGCAGACGCTGCATTTTGGCAGCATATAGTGCGACCCGAAAATACAAGAACCGTCGCGCGTCAACGTACAAACCCGAACAGAGGGAGAGAATGTCGTGGAAGTAGTCGTCAGGGAGAATTACGACGAGATGAGCAAGCTCGCCGCCGAAATGGTAGCCGAGCTCCTCAATACCAAGCCCAACGCCGTGCTCGGCATGGCGACCGGCTCCACGCCGCTCGGGCTGTACCAGGAGCTGGTGAGAATGTACCAGCGCGGCCAGCTCGACTTCTCGCGCGTGATGACGTTCAATCTCGATGAGTACGTCGGCCTTCCCGGCAATCATCCGCAGAGCTACGCCTACTTCATGCACGAGAACTTCTTCAAGCACGTGAACGTTCAGCCACAGAACATCAACGTTCCGTCGGGCACGACCAGCAACTATCCGGCGTTTTGCGACTGGTACGAAAAACGTATCATGGAATGCGGCGGCATCGATCTCCAGATACTCGGCATCGGCAGCGACGGTCACATTGCGTTCAACGAGCCGACGAGCTCGCTCAGCTCGCGCACTCGCCTGAAAACCCTGTCGATGCAGACCATCGGTGACAACGCGCGATTCTTCGAGCGCCGCGAAGACGTCCCCGTGTACGCGATCACGATGGGGGTCGGGACGATTCTCGAGGCGCGTCAGCTGTTACTGGTCGCGAGCGGAAAATCGAAGGCGCGTGCCATCGCCCAGGCCGTAGAGGGACCCGTGTCGAGCATGATCACGGCCAGTGCGCTGCAGCTGCATCGCGACGCGACCGTCATCACCGACGAGGAAGCGGCGTCAGAGCTGACGATGCGCGACTACTACGACTTCATCTACTCGGCGAAGCCCGCGGCACCCAGGACCTGACCAGGTGCCGCTCGAGAGTTACTGTCCTCTTCCTTAAACCGCGTTTGCGCACCGCTTTGCGCTCGGTGTGGCGTCAGTCGCCAGCCGCAGCAGTTCGTTTGACGGCCGCCGCTGTCGCCGATCGCCACCATTGATTCGGGTCGCCGCCCATTCCTGCGATGTAGCTGGGAAGTGTCGCGATCAGGTCGGCGAGCGAACCGCTGACCTTGGCAAATCGTTTGAGTCCGGCGATCCCGGAATTTCGGTAGATCGAGTCGACGATCAGAGCGCGAGTTCCGTAGACGGCGAGGACGGCGTCCTCACCGTCACCGCCCGCGCCCTGCAGGACTTCGAGCATCGAGACGCTCCCGTGCGAACTCTGGAAAGTCTGCAGAGCAGCGTAGAGATCGCGCGGTGGTACGTTGCCCGATCCACCCAGCCAGGCTGCAACGCCTTCATTGAAGACCGA
>DASSNV010000121.1:0-18273 GCA_035701245.1 Gemmatimonadaceae bacterium
TTGGCCTTGGTCGAAACGAAAGCAACACTGCCAGCGCGGTCCTCTCCCAGCGGCAGAATCTCCAGAGGATTGGACCCCGACTTTGCGTAACGGCCCGCGCTTGGATGTCCGCGCCCCGTTGCAACCGCAACGGTGTCCTTCTGGGTGCCCAGGTAGCGGAGCACCGGCAAGGTCAGCGTTCCCGCGGAAGTCTGGATGCTGACGTGATCGCCGTCCGCCAAACCCATTCGGTCGGCGGTCGCCGGATGCATCTCAGCGACCGTCTGCCAGCAGATCTTCGTGACCGGATCCGGGATCTCCTGCAGCCACGGCTTGTTGGCACCGCGCCCATCGCCGATGAAAGGATGCGGATAGAGCACGAGGTACATGTTGCCGCTCGACTGCTCGATCGGAGCGGCTGCGCGTACGGCCGGAGCCGGTCGAGCGGTCGCCGATTGTCCGAGCGTTCCGGCGGAAATTCCTCGTGGCAGCGCGGCGGCAAGACCGGCTGCACCACCCGCGAACCGGCCGATCAGCCAACTGCGATAGTCCGCCATCGGGTACCGAGCGGCGGCGCCGGGATCTTTCCTGGCGACCTCGATCAAAACATCCGATGTCGCGCGGGTGTCGAATACGGGATCCATCGTCGGCTGCTGCAGCGAGATTGTCCCCCGCACGGGCTCCACATCCCCCCACTGCTCGAGTGGATGGTGATCCGGCAACACGAGATCAGCGATGCTGGAAGTCTCGTCGGGGTAGCTCGAGAAGCTCACCTTGAACGGAACTTTCGCCATCGCGGCAGCGAAGCCAGCCGCCTTCGGGAGCGTGAACGCCGGGTTGGCGCCACGCACCATGAGAAGCGAGACCCCCCCGGCATTCATTCGCTCGGCGACGGCGCGGACTTCGGCGGCCGAAGCTACCCGATCGAAGCCGAGATACGCCTCTGCCGGCTTGATGGTGACTCCGACATTGCCGCGCGACTGGTTGAGAGCAGCCGCCGCAGTCGCCAGCTCGAAGCCATCGGCACCTCCGCTTCCAGCGAGCACCATGCTCGGACTCGTCGCGGTGAACTCCCGAGCGAAGGCGTCGAGCACCGCTGCGCTGACGCCACTCGATTGCGCCGCGGCCTCGATCGGCAGCTGGCCCTGAAGCATCCGCACGATCGCCATCTCGCTGCCGGGCCGGCAGTCAATCCACTGATCGGCGTTGAGTCCGGTGAGGGAGCGGCGCGGTCCGACGTAAATGAGACGCGGTGCCTTGTCGTGATCTGCGCGCGCGTCGGCCCAATCGAGCTGTTGCGGCACCATCGCGCCCCAATTGTCCAGAAAATCGGCGCCGATCGAGACGATGAGGCGCGCAGCACGAAAATCGAGACGCGGCCACGCCACGCCGTACGCCTGTCGGTTCGCGGCGATGACGGCGTGGTCTGCTTCGGCGTCGTAACTGATGTGCGGCGGCATGCCGAAACCGGCGAGCCACGCGTCCAGAAATCCCGGAAAGCTTCCCGCCTCGTGCTGGTTGATGAACACCGCGCTGCCCGCGCCACCGCGGCTCCTCGTCTCACCCAGCTTCTGCGCGAAGATCTGAAGCGCTTCATCCCAGGTGACCGCCTGGAGCTGGCCATTTTTTCTCGCCATCGGCCCGCGAAAGCGATCAGGGTTGTACAGACCCTGCAACGATGCCTGACCGCGCGCGCAGAGAGCGCCACGGTTCACGGGATGCTCAGGGTTTCCTTCGAGCTTGATGGTGCGACCGTCGCGCGTCTCGGCGATTACGCCGCATCCAGTCGGACACTCGCGGCAGGTTGTCGCGTAGTAGGTGGAGACTCCCGGCACCGTCTGGTCGGGCGAGACGAGATAGGGAATGAGCTTCTCGACCCTCTCCGACGCACAGCCGATCATCGTCGTCGCGGCGGTGCCGACGCCGAGTACCTTCAGAAATTCGCGGCGCTTCACTCCGTTCGGCTGATTCTGCGTGACGGTGCCGGCTGACTCTCGCTCGTCGCTCATTCTATCAGTAGTGGCAGACCGCGCAGTCGTAGCGGGCCTTGAAGGGCGGGTTTGACTGGCCGATGTGACAGTTGATGCACCAGCCCATGTTCAGTGACGACGCCTGATAGACCTGCTTCATGTTCTGGATTTCGCCATGGCATGTCTGGCAGGTGACGCCCGCGTTCACGTGGCGCATGTGCGGGAAGTGCACGTACTCTGGGAGCTTGTGGATGCGAACCCAGGGTACTCCCTCTTTCTTGTTCCAGAAGCCGACCAGCTTCTTGATCTCCGCCTTGTTGCCGTCGGTGGATCCGGCGATGACGGTGTGACACCCCATGCAGGTGCCGACCGCGGGCATTCCCGGGTCGAAGGATTTGTTGGCGGTGTAGTGGCAGTAGAGACAGTTCATCTTCAGCGTATCGACGTGGAGTGTGTGTCGATACGCGACCGGCTGGACGGGACTGTTCCCTTCCGATGAAGAAGCGCCGCTATATGCAGAGAGCATGGTGGCAAGTGCCGCGATGAAAATGAATCCCGGCACTGCAAGCCATCTGCTTCGCAAGTTCATCCGCGAGTATTGAGTGTTGAGTAAAGGCGAGTTAATCGGTCGGCTTTGTGAAGATTTTCACAAGCGATCGACAGGCGGAAAAATGTTCGGACAGCTAGTGTGGCGCAAGTGCGCACTCACTGCTGCAAACCTCCTGCCTTACCCTTAGTGATGCGCTCGATTGTCCGAACGATTTCGATAAAAATCGCGCGCAGCAGCGCAAGCTCCCGTGAATCGGGAGCGGCGCGATAAAAAAGTGTGCGGACGCTGCGCATGATGTGCTCATGATAGCGCGTCTTGAAGAAGTCGATCGCATAGAGACCTCGCTCGGCGTCGGCGAAGAGCTTCTCGTATTCGTCGGACGTGGCGGGCGGCGCATCCTTGCGCGGCGGCGCCAGCGTTCTCGTCGCGTCTGCGGCTGTCAGATGCAGCTCGTACAGGGCGATCAGAACCGCCTGCGCCAGATTGAGCGATGCGTGGTCGGTGGTCGGAATCGTGACGACGAGATGCGCGCGGTCGAGAATCTCGTTTGGGAGCCCCTTGTCCTCCCGGCCGAAGAGGATCGCGACGGGCGCCGATGGCGCGAGCTCGAGTAGCTCGCGGCTCGCCTCGCGGGGAGTGACGATGTCGCGCTTCGCGGCACGCCGTCGCGCGGTGAAGCCGGCCACTCGCACGACTCCATCCATAGCCTGCTCGATGCTGTCACAGTTTCTGATCCTGCCGACGATGTCGCCGGTATCGTGCGCGATTCCTTCGATCCGCCACGGGTCGTACGCCACCGGGTTGACGAGATAGAGATCGGCGCAGCCCATGTTCTTCATCGCCCGCACAGTGGCGGCGATGTTGACAGGATCCTGGGGCTCGTGCAGAACCACGCGCACGTTGGTGAGAATCGACTTGCCGCCGGTAGGCGGCGGTGCGACTCGGTCGCTCTCGCGCATCATGACGGCGGATGCAAAATGCTGCCCTCCCCTTTCGTCGCAGACCGAATGGAAGAGAGCAGCATCAGGCCGGAGCAACGGGTTCGCCGCGTCCGGGAGCGAATTCTAGACTACTGGCCGGCCGGTGATGAGGCGATAGATGACAACGATCACCGCGATGACGAGCAGAAGATGGATCAGTCCGCCGCCCACATGGACGACGAAGAATCCAAGAATCCAGAGAATAAACAGAATTACCGCGATGGTCCAAAGCATGATGGCATCCTCGCAAGAAGTGAGTTACACCCGACGCGACAGAAAACGTACCCCGCTTTGGCGCACTTACCGCGTTCGCCTCGCGTTATCCTAGGGCACACGATGCAAGATGGCAACCAGCATGCCGTGTTACCGGGGTCACGCGGTGCCGCGAGCTTCCGCCCCAAACAGATCGCTCTGCGCCGCGGCGTCATAGTGCACCCGCCCCTGCGGGTCGATCCGCGCGAACGACGTGAGCCGATGCGGATGAGTCTTGTCATCCATGATGTGTTGCACGTCTGTCCCTCGCGCGACAACCGCATCCGAGATGAGCGAGCGGTGACATCGCCACGGAACCGCCTCTGCGCACATGATCGCGGTGCGCTCGCGTCGAGCGAGGTCGAGCAGGGCGTCCAGCGCTTCGTCGAACTCGCGGGTTTCCATGTAATCTGCGTAGCCGCGAAAGCCCGCGTTTCGCCACAGAGTGTTGTGGGAGTCGCGTCGCACTCTGCGGCGGCCGCCGAGCGCGGGAAAGTGCGTGTATCTCACGCCGTGCTCGGGCAGCGTCTGCTCGAGGCTTTGCCTGTTGAAGTGCGGATAGCGCGCTGATGTGGGAAAGGCGCGCACATCGACGAGATGCGACACGCCTTCCCTTTTCAGGAGACCGAGCAGCTCGTCGAAGGTCCGCGTCGAGTGCCCGATCGTGTAGAGCGCGGAGGGCTGTCCCGCTTCCCGCCTCCCTCTTCCCGCGTCCCGCTTATCTGGGTCCACGCTCCACGAAGCTTCCTCCTTCCACGCGCGGCGTGCCGGATGGAGGTGTAATGCCGGTCGACCCGGTCTGGTGCAGCGCCTGTCGGCCGAGGAGGATTCTCGTCGCCCTCACATCATGGCCCATGTCGATCAGAAGCAGCGCGAGATCGCCGCTGCCCCACAGCAATCCGGCGAGCACCACCAGCCGGCTCATTTCGCCGAGCAGGGTCGGGATCGACGTCGTGCCCTGGGTCACGAGGCCGGTGATGATCTCCGAGACGAGCAGCAGCAGCAGAATGACCGCCATCAGCTTGAACAGCTTCGAGAGATAGCCCAGGCCGACGTACGGCTCGAGATCCGCCAGTCGCACTGGCATCGCGGGATCGCGCTTTGGATTCGCGGGCGTCTGCCTGTGATCTTCGACCGTCGCGGGCGGGCTAGCGGTTGTTGTCGTGTCCATTAGCTGTCTCCTGTTCCAGTCCAGCGAGCGGGATAGCCTCGCGTATCGATGTGGGTGAATGGCCCATGCGCGGACGTGCCGGAATATATGCCGCACCCTCCTATCAGCGAAGGGTGTGCCCGCTCGACGCGATTGACCGCGTCACAAACAACTTTGGCATCTGCAATATTCACGCGCCCGTCATGATTGAGGTCGTCCATCCGCCCGTCGCCATCGTTGTCGATGAAGATGTCGTTGGCATCGCCATACATATGGCGGCTCAGAGCGGCGCGACCCCGCGGATCACCGCCGCCGGCGTTGTACTGTGGCGTGCGAAAACCGCTCATGACGCGCACACCGTCGGGATTAATGCCGTGCTCCTTCAGGTCCTGCAGCACGAGCTCGTCCTTGTCGATCAACTTCATGTCGATGACGATGTACTTCGGCCAGACGTTCTGCTGATCGTGCGGAAAGAAATCTTTCAGGCGAAAATGATCGGATAGCTGGGTGTTCTGGTTCTGTTGGGTTACCTCGATGAATCCCGACGGCGGATCGTAGCTCACGCCCGGTTGGCCCTTACGAGCGGCGGGCCAGTTACCGATGTAATAGAGACCGAGTCGCCCGCCCTTCTTCTCGGTCGCGGGCCGCATGGTGATCACGCTGAACCCGGCAAGCGGCTTAATGGCGCTGCCGATCTTGAGCGCGAGGCTCCAGATGCCGGGGCGTTTGGGCGCGGTCAGAGTCGCTGTCGATTCCGATGCGGCACCCGAAGAAAAAGTCGCGACGGCGCCCGCCGGCAGCGTATCGCCGAGTATCGGAGTGATCGGCGTTCCGGGCTGCTGGATCCGGACGCGCAGCTTGCCGCTCTCACCGCGGGCGGGCCTGGTGAGGGCGGCAAGCGCGGCATCGGTGAGATACGCGACCGACGGCGCATCGCCCTCCGTAAGTGCGCGCGCGATGTTCGCCGTTGCCGGCGTTACTCCTGTCGTGCCGGCCGCGCGCGCACGCGCGATCGACCACGACCATCCGGTGGCGAAGAGCACGAGCAGCGCAACCGACAGCGCGTTGAACGCCTGCTCAGCTTTGCTCGGCGACCGCCGAAATCCCCGCGGCCGACGCTCCGGAAAGGCGAGCATCCACTCTCCCGTAGTTGCATTGCGCGGCGGTGGCGCTGAACTTGAACGTCTCTCTTCCATCCTACCTCACCGAGACTCGATCGACGTGCTCACTGATCTTCTTCACCGGCTCTCCAATCTGCCGGATCTGGTCCAGTGGGCAGGTCTGTTCGGCATTGCGGCGATCATTTTCTCGGAGACCGGCCTCCTCGTCGGCGTATTTCTTCCCGGCGATTCACTGCTCGTCACCGCCGGCCTGTTTGCGGCGCGCGGATATCTCAACATATACGCACTCGTCCCGGTGCTGACGGCGGCCGCGATCTGCGGCAATTCAGTCGGGTACTTGATCGGTCGCGCCACGGGCCCCCGGATTTTCAGGAGAGAGAACAGCCTCTTCTTCAACAAAAAGCATGCTATTCGCGCTCACGAGTTCTACGAGAAGTATGGACGAAAGACAATCGTCCTAGCCCAATTCATGCCCGTGATCCGCACGTTTGCGCCAGTCATAGCCGGTGTCGCCGGGATGGATTTCCGACAATTCATCACGTTCAACATCCTCGGCGCCGTTCTCTGGATCTGGGGCATGCTGGGCATTGGGTATTTTCTCGGCAGCTATATTCCGGGAGTCGACAAGCACATCGAGATCGTCGTTGCGATCGTGATCTTCATCTCCATCCTGCCCGGATTGATCTCAGGCTATAGAGCGAGACGGGCGAGACGGTACGATAGACCGGCGGTAGGAGCGGGTGATCTCTGATCGCGGCGATCGCTGCGACATGAAAGCGAGAACACAAAGGAGAACAAAATGGCATTCACACTTCCCCCGCTGCCCTACGACTTCGCCGCACTGGAGCCGCACATAGATGCCAAAACGATGGAGATCCATCACGGCAAGCACCATCAGACCTATGTGAACAATCTCAACGCCGCGATCGAGAAGGCTCCGGAGCTCGCCGGCAAGTCACTCGACGATCTCGTTCGGAACGTCAACAAGGCACCGGAAGCGGTGCGCACCGCCGTACGCAACAACGGAGGCGGACACTGGAATCACTCGATGTTCTGGCAGATCATGGCGCCGAACGCGGGCGGCGAGCCAGGGGGCAATCTTGGCACCGCCATCAGGAGCTCCTTCGGAGACTTCGCGAAATTCCGTGAACAGTTCAACGCCGCCGCGACGGGCAGGTTCGGATCCGGCTGGGCGTGGCTCGTCAACAACGGCGGGAAGCTCTCCATCACCAGCACGCCGAATCAGGACAACCCTCTGATGGAGGGCCAGAAACCAATCCTCGGCCTCGACGTCTGGGAGCACGCCTACTACCTCAAATACCAGAACCGGCGGCCCGACTACATCCAGGCGTGGTGGAACGTCGTCAACTGGAAGGATGTCGAGAAGAGATTCTCGGCGTAGAGATCTTGTCGCCGGCGTCTGGCACCCCTGGTCCTAAAGGTGGCAGGTGGGAGAGGATGCAGAGAGATGCTCTGGTAGCAGTTCTTCTAGTCGCATTCTCACTTCGTCACGCCACTATGGAATGCGCCGGATAGACTGATACCTGCGCTTCTGACCATCTCCCCCACCTGCCACCTTTGGGACTACAGTGGCCAGTCGATAGCGCCGCGGTCTCAGAATCCGAGGCAGTTAACGAGCGGCCTCCCCTTCCAGGTAGGTGTACCCCTCGAGCCCCGCGATGTAATCGGCGATGAACATGTTGGCCTCCTGGCGCTGGATGCCGGTTGCGTTCGCGACTTTGCGGCGGAAGGTGGCGAGGAGGTCCGATGCGCGGAACTGAACGTAGTCGAGGACTTCGGTGACGGTGTCGCCGTGCACCAGATCGGTAACCTCGTATCCCTTCGTCGCCGACAACCGGATGTGCACCGCGTTGGTGTCACCGAACAGGTTGTGCAGATCGCCGAGAATTTCCTGATACGCGCCCGTCAGAAAAATGCCGATGATGTACGGATCGCCGTCGTTGAACGGGTGCAGCTCGAGGCTCTTGCGCGTCGTGCGGTCACCTATGAAGCACTCGATTTTCCCGTCCGAGTCGCACGTAACGTCCTGAATCGTTCCGCGGCGCGTCGGCTCCTCGTCGAGACGGTGGATCGGCATGATCGGGAAGATCTGGTCGATCGCCCAGCTGTCAGGCAGTGACTGGAACAGCGAGAAGTTGCAGAAGTAGCGGTCTACCATCGTCGCTTCGAGATCGTCGATGATGTCGGAGTACTGGTCGCGATCCTTCTGTGCAATCCGCACTACCGTGGCGATGGTCGAAACGTAGATCTGCTCGGCGATGGCGCGATCGCGGATGGTGAAAACTCCGCTGTTGAACAGCTCCTGAGCGCGCTCCTTGTCGAACGTCGCGTCGTGATAAACCTCTCGGACACGCTTTCTCGATACCCGTGGCTTGGAGAGCGACGCGTAATCCGCCGCCATCTCGTGGAGCAGAGTGTGGTGGTCCTCGGTCAGCTCGGGAACAGCGTTGTCGGCCTGGGCCTCCACATCGATGACGCTCAGTAGCAGAAGTGCGTGGTGCGCGGTCAAGGCGCGCCCCGATTCGCTGATGATGTGCGGCATCGGCAGCTCGTGTTGCCGGCACGCTTCGGCGATGGTGTAAATCACATCGTCGGCGTACTCCTGAAGCGTGTAGTTCACGCTGGCCTGGGAGGTCGACCCGCTCCCATCGTAGTCGACGCCCAGCCCGCCGCCGACATCGACGTGGGTGATGTCGACGCCGAGGCCGCGGAGCTCGGCGTAGTAGCGCGATACTTCCTGAAGCCCCGCCTTGATGTAGCGGATGTCCGTGATCTGCGAGCCGAGGTGGAAGTGAATCAGCTTCAGGATGTCGAGCCGATCGAGCGTCCTGAGCTTGTCGACAAGCTTGACGAGCTGCGCGGTGCTCAAGCCGAACTTCGACTTCTCCCCGCCGCTCTTCGCCCAGCGACCCGAGCCCTCCGAGTAGAGCTTGATGCGCACGCCCGCGGTCGGCGTGACGCCGAGCTCGTCCGCCACCTGGAGCAGAACGTCGACCTCGCTCAGCTGCTCGAGAACGATAAAAACCTGATGTCCGAGCTTCTGGCCCATCAGCGCCAGCCGCATGAACTCTTCGTCCTTGTAGCCGTTGCAGACGATCAAATGGTCGGTGTGCTCGGCGAGTCCGAGAACGGCCTGGAGCTCGGGCTTGCTCCCGCATTCGAGACCGACCCCCGCGCGCTTCCCGAATTCAACGATCTCTTCGACGACGTGGCGCTGCTGATTGACCTTGATCGGATAGACCGTGGTGTATCCGCCCTCGTAGCCGTACTCCTCGCGCGCCCTCATGAACTTCTCGTTGAGAGATTCGATTCGGGAGCGCAGGATGTCGGAGAACCGAAGCAGCAGCGGCAGGCCAACTCCCTGCTCCTCGAGATCGTTCGCGAGCTCGAACAAATCGAGCTCGCGATCCGTTTTCTCGCGGTCGGGCCGGACCACGACGTGTCCGGCCTCGTTGATGTCGAAGAAGCCGATCCCCCAGCCTTCGATGTTGTAGAGCGTACGCGCCGACGCAATCGTCCACGGCTCCGGCGCCGACGCCGGCGGCGCGGGATGAGAATTCTTGGGTGCGGGAGGAATGCGGGTACTCGTCATCTCAACATTTTACGGTAAGCAACCTTCGCGTGGTACCGCGCGGTCAGGGATAAAGCGTTTCGACTTGCCACCCGCCACCCACCTTCGTGTACAGGTGTCGCTCATGAAGACGATTGGGGCGGGCTTTCCAGAACTCGATTCTCTCCGGAATCACGCGAAAACCCGACCAGAACTTCGGTCGGGGCACTTTCTTTCCGGCGAATTCTTTCTCGTAGCGCGCAACACGCTCGTCGAGCGCTGCCGGACTTTCCATGACTTCGCTTTGTCGCGAAGCCCACGCGCCGATCTGGCTTAGCCGCTGGCGCGACGCGAAATACTCGTCGGCCTCGTCGTCCGCCACTTGTGCCACCGTTCCCTCGACGCGGACCTGGATGTCGATTGGAGACCAGTAGAAGCAGAGTGCGGCCTTTGGGTGCGCCAGAAGCTGGCGTCCCTTCCTGCCTTCGTAATTGGTGTAGAAGACGAATCCCCGCTCATCGAACGCCTTGAGCAGAACGATTCGAACCGATGGCTGATCCCGATTCTCGACGGTGGCGAGCGCCATGGCGTTGGGCTCGGGGATAATCGAGCGATCGATCTTTTCCGCCATCGCATAGACCGAGCGGAAACGCTCGATCGGATCCGGTGGAATCAACTAGTACCTCGGCATGGTCGGATCCACTTCGTCGATCCAGCGCAGGATGCCCCCGGAAAGATTTCGAACGGAAGTTACGCCGGCATCGGCAAGCTGCTGCGCCGCATGCATGCTCCGGATCCCGACCTTGCAGTACAAGACGGTTTCACGACGCTTGTCCAGGCTCGGAATTTCGGCAGCGATGCGACCCAGCGGCACGTGGCGGGCGCCGGGAATGTGATTGATTTCCCACTCGTACGGCTCACGGACGTCGATGATCTCCGGCTTCTCCCCTGCGGCGAGGCGACGGGCCAGCTGTGCCGGCTCTATCTCCGCGATGCCGCCTTTTTGCTCCTCCGCGCTGCGCGCGCTCCCGGCGCAGAACTCGTCGTAATCGATCAGCTCAGTTATCTCGCGGGTTCCGCACGCCGGACACTCCGGATCAGGGCGAAGCTGGATCGTCCGGAATGCCATCGTCAAAACATCGATCGTCAGCAGCCGACCGACCAGCGTGTCGCCTACGCCGAGCAGCATCTTGATCGCCTCCGTCGCCTGGATCGTTCCGACGAGCCCGGGTACGACCCCCAGCACGCCGCCTTCCGCGCAGCTGGGCACGAGATCGGGCGGCGGCGGCTCGCGAAACAGGCAGCGATAACACGGCCCGCCAGGCGCGCCGAAGACGGAAGCCTGACCCTCGAACCTGTACACGCTTCCGTACACGTTCGGAATGCCGAGCAGGACCGACGTGTCGTTGACGAGATAACGCGTCGCGAAATTGTCGGTGCCGTCGACGATCAGATCGTAGCCGCGTGCGATCTCGAGCGCGTTTGCCGAGGTGAGGCGCGTCTGATACGGCTCGATGTCAACGTTCGGGTTGATGTCGTAGAGCCGATCGCGGGCGGAGTCGAGCTTGCTGCTGCCTATCGCCGCCGAGCCGTGCAGGATCTGCCGCTGCAGATTCGAGAGATCTACGGCGTCGAAATCGACCATGCCGATTGTGCCGACGCCCGCGGCCGCCAGGTAGAGCGCCACTGGCGAGCCGAGGCCACCGGCGCCAACGAGCAGCACGCGAGCTGATTTCAGGCGGCGCTGGCCGGATTCCCCGACCTGGGGCAGCATGATGTGGCGGCTGTAGCGCACCAGCTCTTCGCGATTCAGCTCGGTCGTGTCAGGCTCCGGTTGACCCTGAAGTTGTGGGTATATTCCTGCGCAGAACAACTGCTCAGTAGGACGCTAACAAGTGTTACCCCGTCCAGCAACGCTTTCTCCGCGATCGTCAAGGGTCTGATGCTTTTTCGACGTTTTTACGATGAGAATCTTGCCCAGGCGAGCTACATGCTTGGCTGCGAAAAGAGCCGCGAGGCGGTGATCGTCGATCCGAACGCGGACATCGGCAAGTATACTCGTGCGGCCGGTGCCGACCGCATGAAGATCGTGCACGTCACCGAGACCCATATCCACGCGGACTTCGTTTCCGGAGCGAGGGCACTCGCTGATTCAGCCGGCGCGACCCTCCATCTCTCCGCGGAAGGCGGGACCGACTGGGGTTACCGCGAGTCCGCACTGGAATCGGCGAGCGCTCTCCGCGACGGATCGACCATCGAGGCAGGCACAGTGCGCTTGCGCGTGCTCCATACGCCGGGTCACACCCCCGAACACCTCACTTTTCTCGTTTCGGATCTCGATCGCGGAGAAGATCCGGTCGGCGCGTTGACCGGAGACTTCGTGTTCGTCGGCGATGTCGGACGACCCGACCTTCTGGAGAAAGCCGCCGGTGCAAAGGGGAGCATGGACACATCGGCGCGGCTGCTCTATCGCTCCCTGCAGCGATTCCGCTCTCTACCGGACTACCTCCAGATCTGGCCCGGCCACGGCGCCGGCTCGGCGTGCGGAAAATCGCTGGGCTCAATGCCGCAATCCACGCTCGGATATGAGAAGCTTTTCAATTGGGCGTTTGGTGAAATGAGCGAGCAGGACTTCGTCACGAGAGTGCTCGAGGACCAGCCCGTTCCACCTCGCTATTTCTCGGTGATGAAGGCTGTGAACCGCGGTGGCGAGGACCAGCCACGCCCCCAACCCGCAAAGCTCCTTGGTTTGTCGGAGCTCGAGGCAGCTCTGCGCGTTCGCGCGACAATCGTGGACACCCGGACCGCGGCGCGATTCGCCGCCGGCCACCTTCCGGGCAGCATCAACATCCCGCTCAACAAGTCGTTCCTGAACTGGAGCGGGGCGTTGATACCATCGAACACCGACTTCTATCTCGTCACCGATCGCGACGCCGACGAAGCAGTGCGCGATCTCCTTGGCGAGCTGTGCAAGATCGGCCTCACCAGAGTGCGTGGCGTCTTCCGCGCCGGGTTGATCGCGGACTGGAAATCGAAGCACGGGGCGCTCGAGACGGGGCGCCAGCTCGAGCCCGGCGACCTCCAGTCGCTCCGTGCGCAGCGCGACGTGCAGGTGATCGACGTGCGAAATCCGGATGAGTGGAGCAAAGGTCACCTGCCGGGCGCGATTCACATCCCGCTGGCGGCGCTGCCGGACCGCATCGACGAGCTCGACAAATCGAAACCCGTGGTTGTCCACTGCCAGGGCGGCGGTCGCGCGGCAATCGCCACGAGCCTGCTGCAGTCGCGCGGGATCACGGATGTCGCGACTATGACGGGCGGCTATGAGCGTTGGATGGCGGAGGGGCTGGAGACCTCCACCGAAAAAACCTCCGTGGCAACGACGCGAAAGGGCTGACCACGCAAAGTTTGCGATGAGTCACCCCATCTTCGTTCCGGGCTCCGGCCGAAGGCCGCGTCCAGACAAACCGGCGAGCTGGAAGGAGCGGATCGAGGCGCTCCGCTACGTGCCGGCACTCTTCCGTCTGATCTGGCAAACTCACCGCGGCTACACCAGCGCGATGGTGCTGCTGCGGATCGTACGCTCCGTAGTGCCGGTCTCGACGTTCTGGGTCGGTAAGCTGATCCTCGATTCGGTGATCGCCGCCAAGGCGGGAACCGCCCCGTTGTCCAAGGTCTGGGAATACCTGCTGCTCGAGCTGCTGATCGTTCTCGTCGGTGAGATTCTCGCCCGAGCGTCGTCACTGATGGAGAGCCTGCTCGGCGATCTTTTTTCCAACACCATGAGCGTGCGGCTGATGGAGCACGCCGCCAGGCTCGACCTCGCGCAGTTCGAGGATCCGGAATTCTACGACCACCTCGAGCGTGCGCGAAGACAGACGGTTGGACGCATTGCGCTCCTCAGCCTGCTGCTGTCGATGTCACAGGACGGCCTTACGCTCCTGACGCTGGCGGGCGCGCTGATCGCCTACAGTCCATGGCTGTTGCTTCTCCTCGCCGTCGCGGTCGTGCCGAGCTTCCTGGGCGAAACGCACTTTGCTTCGCTCGGCTATTCCCTGCTCTTTCGATGGACGCCGGAGCGCCGGCAGCTCGACTATCTCCGCTATGTCGGAGCGAGCGACAAGACCGCCAAGGAAGTCCAGATGTTCGGGCTCGCACCATGGCTGACCCAGCGCTATGCCGACCTGTCGCAGCGATTCTACGAGGAGAACCGCTCGCTCTCCATCCGGCGCAGTGTGGTGAGCGCACTGCTGTCGATTCTCGGGACCGTCGGGTATTACGCAGCGTACATCATCATTCTTCTCAGAGCGGTGCGCGGCGAGATCAGCATCGGCACGCTCACGTTTCTCGCCGCGTCGTTCGGCCGCGGTCGCGACGTCATTCAGAACATCCTGCTGTCCGCAAGCAACGTTTACGAGCAGGCGCTTTACCTCCGCGACCTGTTCGTATTTCTGGAGATGCGGCCAACGATCGAATCGGCGCCGAACGCGCGGCCAGTGCCGCGGCCAATCGAGTCGGGATTCGTGTTCGAGGATGTCGGGTTCCGCTATCCGGGAAGTGAGCGCTGGGCAGTGCGCAACGTGGATCTCATGCTTCGGCCTGGCGAGCGGGTGGCGCTGGTCGGTGAGAATGGCGCTGGAAAGACGACCATCACCAAACTTCTGGCGCGACTATACGATCCGAGTGAAGGCCGGATCACCCTCGACGGCGTCGATCTTCGGGAGTACGATCTCGGAAGCCTGCGCCGCGCCATCGGCGTGATCTTCCAGGATTTCGTTCGCTACGACATGCGATTCGATGAGAATATCGGCGTCGGCGAAATCGATTCCGTACGCGCGGAGCTGGAGAAAGCCAACGGCACCCCGCCGGCGATCACCGCCGCCGCTGAAAATTCGCTCGCGGCTTCGCTGCTGCCGCGATTCGCGAAAGGCTATCAACAGATGCTCGGCAGACGATTCGAGGAGGGCGTCGATCTGTCGGGTGGGGAGTGGCAGAAGATCGCCCTCGCACGCGCCTACATTCGCGACGCGCAGGTGCTGATCCTCGACGAGCCCACCGCGGCCCTCGATGCGCGCGCGGAATACGAGGTTTTCCTCCGCTTCTCGGAGCTGGTCGCCGGCCGGATGGCGGTGCTGATCTCGCACCGTTTCTCCACCGTGCGCATGGCCGACCGCATTGTCGTCCTGCGCCACGGGAGGGTCGAAGAACAGGGCTCGCACGAGGAGCTTCTGGCGAAGGGCGGGCTGTACGAGGAGCTGTTCACGATGCAGGCAGCGGGGTACCGGTAACTAACATCTCGGAGTAAAGACTCGGCCTCGGCGCTGGCACCCCTAGTCGTAAAGGTGACAGGTGGGAGAGGTGCGCAGAGATGCACTGCTGGCAGGTCTTCTACTCGCATTCTCGCTCTGTCACGCCGCTATAGAATTCGCCGGATAAACTGCGACCCGTGCCTCTGACCACGTCTCCGACCTGCCACCTTTACGACTACAGTGGCCAGTCGATAGCGCCGAGGTCTCAGAATCCGAGGCCTACTTGGGGATCGGGATGTCGTTCCACCGCGCCTGGTCAAACGTGCCGGGCGGAAAGTCCTCGTTGATGCGGACATCGGCGTACTGCTCGCGCCAGAACGGGCGGCCATTACGCAGCACCAGGAATTCGGTGGGGACGTCGAAGCCCTCGATCTCCTTGTAGTTCAGCACCCTGGTGTCGCTCACCATCGTCCGATCTCCCACCTTCTGAGACTGAATGAGGCGCACGAGACGGAGATTGTCGCGATCGACCCAGTACTGGTTGGATAGACTGTCGCCCTCTTTGGCACCAACGACATACACCGGCTGACCTTCCCACTCGTCGTTGCGGATGATGTCGTCGTCGATATGGAGCGAATCGAGGCCGCGCATGATGGTGGCAACCGGAGCAGCATAGACATCGGCGGTAAGCAGAAGCAGCGGATTCACCGAGGGGCGGAAATCGACCCTGATTCCATTGTCGAACGAGGCGACCCGATCGCCCACCTGGACCAGCCCGCTACGGCGCGACTCCGGGAGAAAGGCGATGCGGAGCTTGCCGGGAATCTCGATGTGCTCGTACCACTGGGACTTCGTTTCCTCACCAGTAGTTCGATACTGGGTGTTGTTTTGCAGGAAGCTCATGCTCTTCAGGTACTTGCCGTCGTACCGATCATGCATCGCCTTGATGAGACTCGCGCTGCTGGTGACCATGATGCCCGCGCCAGGCTTTCGCGCAGTCGAGGTCTTCGTGGTGGTGGTGGAAGGCGTCGGCTCAGTCGCGGCGCCGGACTGGAAGTACGAGCAGCCAGTCACCGCGACCGCGGCAAGGAGAAGTCGTGAGCGTATCATCTAGTCCCCGAGTTCGTTGCGATACAGAATGCCATTGAACAGAAGCTTGAAGGTTCCGTGAGGCTGCGACCGAAAATACGGGTCGGGCCCGTAGAGGACGAGCCTCCCCTTGCCGACCGGTGCCTCGAGCACCTCTGTTACACCGCTCAGGTATCTTTGGCCCCACGCCCAACCGCTCCGCAGCGGGGTGGGTCCGTCGATCCAGACGATGCGCTTTACACCGCGCGATTCAGCGGCCGGTAGCAGCCGAAACGCCGGCGCGTTGTCGTAGTAAAAGTCGGTGACCGGTCGCATTCCCTGCGCAAGCTCGGTGGTCGTATCGACCCTCATGCTCAGAATCGAGCCCGGGACATAGAACCGCGTGCGGGGAAGCGCCCGACCCGCACTGTCGACCAGGGCATTGGCGATCGGGAGCTGGAGGTGAGTGCCGAGCTCGGTCGCCGACCCGATGGCGAGGATCGTCCCACCGGCGTCGAGAAACGCCTGCAGCTGCGGAACGGTCTTCCCGACGGTGAGATTGCCGAGCCGGTCGCGATACTCCGCCGGAACATCGTCGGGGTCGATTCGCTGAGCGGAACGCGAGTTCGGACGCACGAAGTTCGCTCCGTCGGGCAGAATCAGAACGTCGTACTTGGCGATCAGGTTTCCCGCGTCGAGGGTTTGCGGATACACCACCTCGTACGGAAACTCGAACTGCTCGAGAACGAATCGCGCCCAGCCTGAAGTGATGGAGCCGCCGTACTGATCCCAGAGCGCGATCCGGGCCGGACGAACTCGCTGTAGCGCCGCAGGAGCGACATCGGTCTGAAACGCGTCGAAGCTCAAACCCTTCTCGGCAGCGAGCCGGCTGAGCACTGCAAGCGTGCCGGGTTTGGCGACGACGTAAAATGTCCCGGCGTCGTAGGTGCGGCCGTTGATGTTGAGCGGTGATCGCAGAGTGAAAACATCCTCGCCATGCGCGAGCAACCGGTTGACGGCAGCGAACGCATCGTTCACCGAGTGACTGAACGCGTAGCCCGAAGCAGCTGGTCCAACGCGCGGCTTCGGGACCTTCGCGAATCCGCTGACTGCCGAGAACGGTCCGTCGAATCCATCGAGAATGCGATCGAATACGACGCCCATCTGATACGCCAGTGTCCAACCCGCGTTGTCATACGGTGGGGTCGGCGGCCCGCCGGGATACGGAATGTCGTTGGGATGATCCTGGGGCTCGAACATGTCGAGGATGTGCGGCCTGAACGCCTGGGCGGTTCTCACCACGTACGAGCCGGCCGGATAAGACTTGCCATTTACGGTGAACGACGCCGCGGCGCGCTCGACCCGGATTCCCGTCTTGATCAGCGCGTTCACGAATTTCGTCGCGGTGAGGAAATCGGGTTGATCCGAGGGGATGATGTAACCGCGCGGATCCCGATCGGCGGGGTTCCGCATGATGTTGTTGTACGCGGCCATCTCGGCAGGAGTCGTCACCCGCGGTCCCGCTCGCCGGGCTGTATCCTCCGGCACCGCTGCCTCGAGCGCCGCCACCTTTCGCGGCGTGACCGTCCAGCTATCCGTGCTCCCTCGGTCGATCGAGTTGCGGCCCATCTGGTAGATGTTGTACAGCAGCGTCTCGCGGTACCGCGACGCGACATCGAGCACCGCGCGGTTCGCGGTCAGCTCGTAGGCAATCGATTGCGCGAAGTGCCACTTCTGCGGCTGGATCGGCATCGGGAGATCGCCCTTCGGCAGCAGCTTCGCGGGTACCAGCGGAATCTCTGTCGGCGTTGGATTACCGATCGCCTCAGTGAGCAGGCCGATCATGTTGTGGAAGTACACCGTCGTGCGCAGCCCGCCGTTCCACCAGGTCGAGTAGTTCGACCCGCTGCGCATTGTCGCGCCCGCCTTGCCCTCGGCGACGAATCGCGAATGCATCGCGGCGCCGACGAGATCCAGCTCCATCGGCACCAGTGGATCGAAATTGTAGTTGAATGGATCCCGGAACGGCGGCGCGAAAATGACCGTACCTATTGGCCCCGTCTGGTGATGGTTGTACATGATCTGCGGGTACCAGGCGCGGAAAAGAATGCTGTCCATCGCCTGGGATTCGGGCTGCGATGCCATGTAGGCATCGCGATTGTTGTCGTGTCCGGCGTACTTCTGATAAAGTCGCGGGATACGGGATGTCGTTCTTCTCAGCGTGTCCGACTCGCGCATGTACCAGTTGGCGACGAGCTCCTGCCCGTCTGGATTGGCCGGGACGAGCAGGATGATGTCGTCGCGCAGAAATCGCATCGTCTCCGGATCCGTCCGGCTCAACAGCTCGTAGCACGTCTCGATCAGCTGCTGCGACCCGAGTACT
>DASSNV010000122.1:0-4897 GCA_035701245.1 Gemmatimonadaceae bacterium
TTGCCGAACCGTTCGTTCGGCTTCGCGGACGCGCGCTCGAAAACGTGGAACGCTTCGTGGAACGCCGTCGCAACCAGCGACGCCGGCTCGATCGGTTTCCCGGTTGCCAGCGCCACCTGGGCGACACGCCGGCCGCCGATCGACATCGCGTTGCTCGCGGCGCCGAGGTCGCCCTCGTTGCGCCAGCCCGCGGCAGTCACGCCGGCGACGGGCTCGAATTTCTCGGGCAAGGTGCCCCGCCAGTTGAGGAGCAGCGTCCCGCGTCCGGGGAGAACGAACGCGATCGGAATCGTGTCGGGACGGTATCCCGGCCAGACCGCGTCACCATGCCGGGCGCCCAACACCGCAATTTCGTGCGCGACGCTGTCGAGAACTGCTACAGTGTCGCGAGGAGCCTGGGCGCCGAGTTTTCCGCCGACAAACGCAAGCAATGCGAGCGTAGTTGTACGGCGCACGCGAAGACCTCCTTGCGCTAGTCGAGTGCAGCCAGACGCGGCCACCGTGATGCGCTCAAAATCGATCCAGATCCCGGCCCATGACGACGCGCCCGTGAAAGCTGCGCCCCACCGCCGTGATGATCGAGTCAGCGACCGCTGCGATGCTACCGCGCCCATTGTGCGTGAATACGAGAAGATGAGGATTCGCGCGCGACGCGAGCTCGCCCAATTGTGCCGCCGTCGTGTGATACTCGCTCACGTAGCGCGGCCAGTCGACATCCGTACGACCACTTGGCGACACGGCGGCCGGAAGTTGCACCTCGTGGACCAATATGTCGACGCCCGTTGCCTGCCTGATCAGCTCCTCGCTTGGCCGTGTGTCACCAGAGATGACGATGCTCCGATCGGGAGTGTCGATGCGATAACCATATGCGTAGCGCCACGCGCCATGATGCACCTGAAAGGCGCGCACCCGAACTCCGCCGCTATCGTAGACCACGCCGGGGTGGATCTCGTGTACCATGACGCGATATCCGCCGGGCGACTGGTGCTCGAGCCCTGTTGTCCGAATGCGAATGTCTTCACTGAACGCCGCATAGAGGTGGTCGACCATGTCGCGCAAGCCGGGTGGGCCATAGAGTCCGAAGGGTTTCGACCGGCCGTATACCCACGAGCTGAAGATGAGATCGGGAAGGCCGAGCACGTGATCGCTGTGCAAATGCGTAATGAAGGCAGCCGTAACGCCGGTGACCGGAAGGTGCGCTCCCGCCAATCTCCGTTCGACACCGATTCCAGCATCGAATAGAAAGACCCGCTTCCCGACGACGACGGCGGCCGCCGGGCCCATTCTCTCCGGCGTCGGTGCCGGCGTGCCGGTGCCGAGTAGAACCAGCGTCGTCGAATCGGGTGACTGGCTCGCAACCGAACCCACGAGGAGCGGGCACACCAGCGCTGTTGCTGACACGGCTGCAACGAGCTTCATCCTTGCCCCCAAAAAACGCGGAGCAGCATACTCCCACCGGTCATGCATTCTGTCAAGCGTGGGTCAAAACCCGCTCCGTGCTTAACGTCAATCTCGAAGCTATCCTTCAGCTATGATCAATCCCTTCAGCCGAATGTTTGTCTTCGTCACCTGCGTCGCTCTCGCTTCGACCGCCGCGGCGCAAACCCCGACTGCACCTTCTGCGGCGGACCTCGCGCGGTGGACCCGCGAAGCGCAGAACGTCACCATCACTCGCGACGACTGGGGAATTCCGCACATCTCGGGAGAGACCGACGCCGACGCGGTGTTCGGTCTGCTTTACGCCCAGGCCGAGGATGATTTCAATCGCGTCGAGACCAACTACTTCGACGCGCTGGGACGAGCCGCCGAGGCGGAGGGAGAAGGCGCGATCTATCGCGATCTGCGGTATCGGCTGATCAACAATCCGGAGTCGCTCAAGAAGATTTACGCGCGGGCACCGCGCTGGCTCCAGTCGGTGATGAACGCGTGGGCAGATGGTCTGAACTACTATTTGTATAAGCACCCCGAGGTGAAGCCCAAAGTCATCGCGCGCTTCGAGCCCTGGATGCCCCTCGCCTTCAGCGACGGCAGCATCGGTCCGGACATCGAGTCGGTGAATCTGGCGGGACTGGAAGGTTTCTACGGGAAGCGGGAAGCGGGAGGCGGGAAGCGGGAAGCCGCGGTGTCAAATGCCGCATCGGCGCCAACGCCAGTCCTCGGTTTCGCCTCCCCCCTCCCGCTTCCCGCTTCCCGCACGCCTCCCGCTTCCCTCCTCCCGCTTCCCGCCTCCCCCGACAAAGGCTCCAACGGGGCAGCAATCGCGCCATCCAACACCCTCGCGCACCACGCGCTGCTGCTCATCAATCCGCACACTTCGTTTTTCTTCCGCGCCGAGGTGCAGGTCACGAGTCAGGAAGGCCTCAACGACTACGGCGCTGTGACGTGGGGACAGTTCTTCGTTTATCAGGGCTTCAACGAGCGCGCGGGCTGGATGCATTCATCGACTGGCGCCGACAACATCGACGAGTACCTCGAGACCGTATCCAGGCGCGGTGATCACTACGTCTATCGCTACGGCAACGCCGAGCGTTCGGTGACCGAAGACGAGGTCGTGATTCGCTACAGGACTCCGCAGGGAATGGCGGCAAAGAACTTCACGATCTACCACACCCATCACGGACCGGTCGTGCGCGAGCAGAACGGGAAATGGGTGGCAGTGCGATTGATGCAGAAGCCGCTCGACGCGCTCATCCAGTCGTTCACCCGCATGAAGGCGCGCGACCTCAAGGCGTTCCGACAGACGATGGAGCTGCACACCAATTCGTCCAACAACACCACCTACGCCGACGCCGACGGCAACATCGCGTACTTCCACTCCAATTTCATCCCGCGGCGCGATACATCCTTCGACTGGACCAAGCCCGTTGACGGGAGCGATCCACGCACTGAATGGCACGGCGTGCTGTCGATCGACGAATCACCGAACTCCATCAATCCGCCCAACGGCTGGGTGTTCAACAGCAACAACTGGCCGTGGTCGGCGGCCGGCCCGAACAGCCCGAAGCGCGCGGATTTCCCCCGCTACGTCGAGAAGAGCACCGAGGAATCGCCGCGCGGCCGCCATGCGCTGCGCGTTCTCCCGAACAAAAAGGATTTCACGGTCGCGTCGCTGATCTCCGCCGCGTACGACAGCTGGCTGCCCTCCTTCGCGCGGATGATTCCCGGATTGCTCCAGTCCTACGACCGACTTCCGGCGACCGCGACGCTCAAGGCGAGCCTCGCTCCCCAGATCGACACGCTGCGTACGTGGGACTATCGCTGGGGGACGAGCTCGGTTCCGACATCGCTTGCCGTGTTCTGGGGCGAAGACGTCTTCAATCGCATCGCCGCCAAAGCCCGTGCGGCCGGGATGTCGCAGGAGACGTACGAGATCGAGCGCGCGACCGATGCGGAGCGACTCCAGTCACTGGAAGGCGCGGCGGCGAGGCTCGGGAAGGATTTCGGGCGCTGGCAGACGCCGTGGGGCGAGATCAATCGCTTCCAGCGCATCACCGACGACATCTTCCCAAAGTTCGACGACTCGGCGCCCAGCATTCCGGTTCCGTTTACTTCGTCGCGCTGGGGATCGCTGGCATCATTTGCGGCGCGCCCGTACCCGCAAACGAAGAAGTGGTACGGCACCAGCGGCAACAGCTTCGTCGCCGTCGTCGAGTTCAGGGACAGCGTGCGCGCGAGAGCGATCACCGCCGGCGGCGAGAGCGGCAATCCTCGTTCGCCGCACTTCAACGACGAGGCGCTGCGCTACAGCACCGGGAATCTCAGGGACGTGTATTTCTACCCGTCACAGCTCAAGGCACACACCGAGCGGGTGTATCATCCCGGCGATTGAAGCGGAGAGCGCGACGCGGGAAGCCAGATGCGACGGCTTGCAGGGCGGGTGAAGTACGAGATCGCGATCAGACACAGCAGCGCCAAAGGCAGCATCCACTTCACACCGCCTTCGGACAAGTACGAAGAGATGGTCGCCATCACCAGAGCGAAGGTAACACCGGCGTAGGCCCACTCTTTCAGCAGGGCGAGTCGCGGCAACAACAAGACGATCGCGGCAACCGGTTTCGCGATGCCGAGCACTATCCGCAGGTGTTGCGGGTATCCGGCCTTCGCGAATCCAGCGACGACTTCTTCGCTGCCGGTCAGGTAGGACAAGGATCCTAACAGCGCCAGGCACGCGATTGCCGTGCTGGCCCAGTAGACAATCGTTCGAGCCATCGCTCCTCCGTCGTCGGTGTGGGTGAATGTCTGCAGCAATTAATAGGCGCGACCGTCGAGCTGTGGAATATTCGTGCAGTGGGTGCCAACAGGACGGACGCCCTGGTATCATGCAAACGGCTCATTCTCTCGGGGACTTCATCAAATGTCTTTGTTTCGTGCGTCGGACCGCGACGTAAGCATCGGACTTCTGGTTCTGCGCCTGGCAGCGGCAGCCGTCTTCATTGATCACGGGTACCAGAAATTGTTCGGCATGGGCTTCAGCGGTGTAAGCGGCGCGTTCAGCCACATGGGCGTTCCGATGCCGGGAGTGTTCGGCCCGCTCATCGGGCTGCTCGAGTTTTTTGGCGGCATTGCCCTCGCCCTCGGCTTCCTCACCCGCCTCGTCTCGCTCGGATTCGTCTGCGACATGCTCGGCGCGATTCTCCTCGTGCAGCTCAAGAACGGATTCTCGCGTTACGGACTCGAGTTCATGCTGCTCGGCGCCAGTCTCGCGTTAGCGCTGGCGGGCGCGGGGAGATTCTCGATCGACCGAGTGCTCGGCGACAGGCAAGCGCGTAAACGAGGCGTTTAGGAACACGCCGGTTATCGCCAGGTCTGATTGTCCCGATTGATGTCCGGAAACAGATTGTCGTGATCGATTACCACGCTCGTGATTTTTGGGGATGCCGGTACGCGCACCACGTTA
>DASSNV010000123.1:0-8219 GCA_035701245.1 Gemmatimonadaceae bacterium
CCTTGTCGCAAAGTGGGTGCTCGCTCCGAGGACCTCCTCCGCCTTCCCTCCGAGTCATTCGCGGATATCTGGATCGCGATGGCGCCTCCGGGCGATTGTGGTGGTTTTGCTTGCGTGTGTTGCGCGGGCGTGGCTATCAGCTGCGGAAAGACGGCGAGAACTGCTCAGGAGGGAGAGTAGCTCGCGCATTCACTCGGCGCTCCGCGCCGGCGCTGCCGCGAGGTGGACTACAGCCGCGCGCGCCGTTACGACACTGTCCAGGGAGGCGAGGGGTGCTCGCAGCGAGCCCCACTTTGCGACAAGGAGACGCGCGACCGAGCGGAGCGAGGGAGCGTAGTTAGCGGCTCCGCCCGAGCAAAGTGTGCGAGCTGCGAGTACCCCTCGCCGACCGCATACAGAGATCCGTTAGGAACGGACGCGCGCGGCTCGAAGCTAGCCCGGCGGCCAGGTCATGGCGCGGCCGCCGATGAGGTGAATGTGGAGGTGGTCGACCGATTGGCCCCCGTCGCGGCCGGTGTTGATGACGGTCCGGTAGCCGGACTTCGCGATCTTTTCCTGCCGCGCCAGCGCCGCGGCAAGCGACATCATCCGGCCGAGGAGATCCGAATCCGCGGCGTCGTCGAGCGAGGCGATGTGCTTTTTGGGAATGATCAGGATGTGAACCGGCGCCTGAGGATTCACGTCGCGAAAGGCCGCGATCTCCTTGTTGTTCACGAGCATCTGCGCGGGCACTTCGCCGCGCGCGATCCGACAGAAAATGCAGGCTTCAGCCATTCGACTGCCTCGGGAGTGCCTGGCTCGCGGTGACGATCGCCACCGCGGCCACGCCAGCAGTCTCAAAACGTAGCGTCGTCGAGGCCAGCTTCACAGGGAGAAACGCGGCGCCAAGAAATTGATCGCGCTCCGATTCTTCCATTCCGCCTTCCGGACCGAGCGCGAGCGTAATCGGCGGCCGCATCGGCACGCCCGCGATCGGTTCGCCATCGTGCGAGAGCAGGAGTCGCGTACCGAGTGGAGCTGCGGCGATAGCGCGCTCGACGGTCGCTTCCGGGAAAATATCGGGCAGCCAGCCGCCGCCACTCTGCTCCAGCGCGGAGATCATCCGCGCGCGGATCTTGTTCTGAAACGTCGGGCCTTCCCCGCGCGGGGAGACGCTCTTCGACCGGCGCCACACGACCGGTCGCCAGCTCGTCACACCGAGCTCGGTCGATTTTTCGGCGAGCCACAGCATTCGCTCGCGATCGGCGACCGGCGCCAGCAGATGAATCGGAACGGGCCGCTGGATCTCGCTGATCTCGGTGATATCGACAAGTGCGGAGCTTCGCGACGCCTTCACCAGAACGCCGACCGCGGCCTTGCCTGCTCCGTCACGGAGCGCAACGCAGTCACCGACTCCGACCCGCGCGACGCGGATGTGGTGCGCGGCCTCCTCCGACAGCGTGAGAGCGGTGCCCACCGCGAGCTCGTCGGGCGCAAAAAATGTCGCTACCGGGGCGCGATCAGCGCACTCCACCACGCGTCCTCCGTATCCTCGCGCTGAATCTTCCATCTTTCCGCCTCCAGTGCGCGCACGATCTCTTCGCGCTCGTCGACCAGAATTCCCGAGATGATCGCCTGACCATCCGGAGAAAGCGCGACCTTCATCGACGGCAGCAGCGACAGAATCACCGACGAGATAATGTTAGCGATCACGACGCGTACCGGAGCCAGCAGCGGCAAGAGAGTTATCGCGTCGCCCTCGATCACCTCGACGCCGTGTCGGGCTCGATTCACGCGCATTTTGTCCGCGTTTTCGAGCAGGCTGACTCCATTGGCCCGCACGTTCTCTTCGGCGTTTCCGATGGAGTCATGATCGATCTCGACGGCGGCGACGCGCGCGGCGCCGAGCCTGATCGCTGCGATCGAAAGAACGGCGCTCCCGGCACCGAGGTCGGCAACGACGTCGCCAGGTCGAATCGTGCCGTGCATCAACCGCATCGCGCCGCGCGTGGTGGGATGCTCACCCGTGCCAAACGCCATCGCCGGATCGACGATGATGGTGCGCGACGCATCGTACTCGCCGGCGAGCCATGGGGGTGCGATCACCAGGTCGCCGACTTCGTGCGCCGACACCGACGCCCGCCGCTGCGAATAATCGGTGTCGGGCGCCTCGCTGACGGAGATTTCAGCGCGCGGATCCGCCCCCATCACCGCCGCGCGGATGTCGGCCTGCGAAGCGTCGGCCGGAAAGTGGGTCAGGACAGTCGCGCCGTCTTCCTGAACGCCCTGCGAGCCCGACGCGAAAAGCGCCGCGATCACTCCGTCACGATTGGATCCAGGAGTGATTCGCAGCGCTATCCAGCTCACGCGTGAGCGCGGTTAACGATCTCTTGCCGCGACAGGACGATCATGCCGGGCCGCAGCCAATGGATTGCGACCGCCGCGATACGGTCACGCGCCCAGCGATTCCTTGAGCTTCGACCAGAGTCCTTTGGGTCGCGCCGGAGGCACTTTCTGGAGATCGGCGAGCCGATTGATCAGCGCGAGCTCCTCCTCGCTGAGATTGTCCGGCGTCCACAGCTGCAGCCTGACGTGCAGGTCTCCCGCGGAGCTGGAGTTGATCCTCGGCAGTCCGCGGCCGCGGAGATTGAAAACCTGTCCGCTCTGGGTGCCGGCCGGCACCTGCAGGCTGACCGTCCCCGTCACCATCGGCACTTCGACGTTCGAGCCCAGCGCCAGCTGGGGATAGGTGACGAGAACTTCGGTGTAAAGATCCTCGCCATCGCGCTCGAACCGCGAATCTTCCTCGACCTCGAATACGACGAGAATGTCGCCGCGCGGTCCTCCGCGGGGACCGACGTTGCCAACACCGCGCATCGTCATGTACTGACCGCTCGCGACCCCGGCCGGAATGCGCACCAGGATTTCTTTCTCGCCGCGCACACGCCCTTCGCCTCGGCATTTCTTGCACGGAGACGAGATCACTGTGCCTTCTCCCGAGCACGTCGGGCACGGAGCGACGCTCACGACCTGTCCGAAAAACGAGCGTTGGGCGCGCCGAACTTCCCCGCTGCCGCGGCACGTCGTGCAGGTGACTGGAGATGAACCCGGCTCGGCGCCGCGGCCTTCGCAGCGATCGCACGGCTCCAGCAAACGGACCGTCACCTTCTTCTCGGCGCCGGTCGCAACCTCGAGCAGAGTCAGGGGCATGGCGATCTTGATATCCGAGCCGGTGCGCGGTCCGCTGCCGCGCGACATCCCGCCGCCAAAGAGATCGCCGAATCCGCCAAGGCCGCCCAGATCGCGCATGAAGATGCTGAGCGCTTCACTGAGATCGACGTGGTGGAAGCCGGCTCCGCCACGGAGCCCTGCCTCGCCGTAGCGATCGTACATGGCGCGTTTGTCGGGATCACGCAAAACGTCGTAAGCCTCGGTGATCTCCTTGAATTTCTCCTCGGCGTCCTTCGACCCGTTGTTGCGGTCGGGGTGGTAGGTCATCGCGAGCTTGCGATACGCGGTCTTGATCTCCGCATCGCTGGCGCCGCGCGCAACGCCAAGGGTCTGGTAAAAATCAGCCATGTACTCTCGAATTCTCCTTCAGTAAATCGGTCACCAGCTCGGACGTGTGGGTCACGAGCGAGATGACTTTGTCGTACGGCATCCGCGTCGGCCCGATGACGCCGATCACGCCGGTGAGCGGACCAGCGTGATACGATGCGGTGACCAGAGTAAAGTTTGCCAGCTTCGGGTCGTTGTGCTCGTTGCCGATAGAGATGGACACGCCGTTCGTTCCGCTACGACGACGCAGAAGCTCGCCGAGTTTCTCGCGCGTCTCCGTCAGCGCCACGAGCTTGCGCATGTTGTCGACGTTGGCGAACTCCGGCTGCTCGGCGAGTACCGACGCCTGGCCGAGCAGCACCGAGTCGTCCGACTCCAGCGCGCTGTCGAAGAGCTGATCGCCTTCTTCGATGAAAACGTTCAGAAGATCCGTCGCTTCTCTGGTCGGACCGACGTCGCGCAGACGATCGCCGAGCGAAGTCCGAATCTGGCGCATGCTCAGCCCGGCGAGCCGCTCATTCAACACGCGGGTGACCTCGGCGATGGCGGCATCGGCGATCTCGCCGCGCACGTCGACGAAAATGGTACGCACGGCGCCGGCGGAGAGGGTGAGCGCGACCAGCAGACGCTCGGAGGAAAGCTTGATCAGCTCGACCTGCTCGAGGATCGCGTTTTCGAGGCTCGGGCCCAGCGCGATCCCGAGCTCCTGGGTGATGACGCCGAGGCTCTGGGCGGCGCGCCGAAGAATGGCTTCGACCGCGGAGCCGCCGGTTGCGATCTGAGCGGTTAGCCGGCGTCTTTCCGTCGCCCCGGGCGGACGGATCGGAATGAGAGAATCGACGTACACCCGGTAAGCCACGTCGGTAGGAACCCGACCCGCCGACGCGTGGGGATGGTAGAGGTAGCCTTTTTCCTCGAGGTCGCTCATGGTGTTGCGGATTGTGGCCGGCGACACCCCGAGCCCGAACTTGTGCGCAAGGCTCCGCGAGCCAGCCGGCTGAGCTGTCTCGACGTAGGTCTGGATTACGGCTTCAAGAACCCGCCGCTCACGCTCATTGAGTCCAGGTAGTGCCATACTCCAAATATAGCAGTGACTACAAGTTGCGCCTACGCGACGGTGGCGGGCTCGGGCCTTCTCGACGCAAGGTCGGAGGCCAGACTGTCGAGCCTCAGCCACCCGGTCGGGGTGAGGCGAACCCTCGGATTCTCGAGCGGGTCGTCGACCACCGCCCAGCCTGCCGACTCCCAGCTCCGGACCCGATTCATCTCTTCCGCTGAGATCGCCAGTCCGTGGCGGGTGCGCAAACCGAGATAGACTTCCTCGAAGCTTCGATTCTCGGCGGTGAGCGACTCCGCGCCTTCTATCGCACTTCCACCAGACGCGAGACGCCGAATCCATGCGGAGTACGCTGGAACGTTCCAGCGGCGGGTGCTGCCATCGAAGGAGTGCGCGGATGGCCCAATCCCAACGTACGGCTCGGCTGTCCAGTACGCGGAATTGTGGCGCGAGCTCATTCCCGGCCGCGCGAAGTTGGAGACCTCGTAGTGATCGAAGCCGGCGGCGGTCATCATGTCGTGCGCGGTGAGGAATTCCCGCTCGTAGGTCTCCTCGGTGCCCTGGACAATCACGCCGCGGCTGGCCCAGCGGTAAATCGGCGTCTTGGGTTCGACGGTCAGGCCGTAGAGTGAGATGTGGGTTGGCTCGAGATCGACCGCACGCGCCAGATCGTACTCCCACGACCTGCCGATCTGGGGCGGCAGGGAGAAGATGAGATCGAGAGAGATGTTGTCGATTCCGGCGCTGCGCAGACTCTGAACCGACATTCCAATCTGGGTGGAATCGTGGACGCGGTGCATCCATTTGAGCGCCGCATCATCGAAGCTTTGCGCACCGAGCGATACGCGGTTGATGCCGGCACGATGGAACTCGGCGGCCGAGGTGTCCGAGATGTCGTCGGGGTTGGCCTCGAGGGTGATCTCGGCGTTGCGGGCGATGAACGCGTGGTCGCGCACGGCCGCCAATGCGGCGCGGATTCCACCAGCGCCGAGGCGCGACGGAGTGCCGCCGCCGAAATAGACAGTCTCAAAAGTGCGGCCGGCGACGAGGTGGGCGACCGAGTCGAGCTCAGCCCTCAGGCCGCCGAGGTACTCATCGACCGGCGTGGCCGAGCGCACCGCGATCGAGAAATCGCAGTAGGAGCAGCGGCGCGCGCAGAAGGGGACGTGGATGTAGAGATGACGGACCGGCACACCTCAATATAGGGCTTCGGATTCTGAGACCTGGGCGCTGACGACTGGCCACTGTAGTCCTAAAGGTGGCAGGTGGGAGACGTGGTCAGAGGCACAGGTATCAGTTTATCCGGCGCGTGCCAGCGTTGCGTGACGCTGCGAGAATGCGAGTAGAAGAACTGTTCCCTGAGCATCTCTGCGCACCTTCTCCCACCTGCCACCTTTTTGACTAGGGGTGCCAGTGTTCAGGTCGCCATCCGTACGCCGGAGCATTACCGGCGCCGCACCTCTCCCGCCAGCGAGCACTCGACAAGGCCGAGTATCTCGAGGGACGTGATGGCGGCGAGGCATTCGGCCATTGAGAGGCCGGTGAGGGCGGGGAGCGAGTCGGTGGAGAGGTAGGAGGCGGAGGTCGACTCCCAGACCTTCTGCTCCGACTCGGGGAGAAGCGGCGGGGGCGGTTCGGGAGGGGCGGTAAGGCCGAGTAGGGTGAGGGCGTCTTCGGGCGCGGCGATCAGGACGGCGCCGTCGCGAAGGAGCTGGTTGGAGCCGCGGCTCTGGTCGGAATCGATGGGACCCGGGACGGCGGCGACTGTTCTATTGAGCTCGAGGGCCTGGCCGGCGGTGTTCAGAGCGCCGCTTCAGAACCCGGCCTCGACGACGATGGTGACCGGTGCGAGGGCTGCGATGATTCGGTTCCGGCGTGGAAAGGCGCCCTGGTGCGCCTTGGCGCCGGGAGGATTCTCCGACACCACGAGACCCTGGTCGACGATGGTTTCGTGGAGGACGCGATGGCCGACAGGATAGGGAACATCGATGCCAGTCCCGAGAACCGCGACGGTATTGCCGCCACATTCCAGCGCGGTGCGGTGGGCAGCGGCGTCGATGCCGCGGGCCATTCCGCTCACGATCGAGGCACCGGCCCTGGTCAGCGCCCGGGTAAGGGTCCGGGTCACTCGTTCGCCATACGCCGTGGAGTTCCGGGTTCCGACAATCGCGACTCGCGGCTTTGTCAGCGCCGACGCTCGCCCGAGGGTGAACAGCTCGAGGGGTGGCTGGGCAAGGTCGAGCAGCTCGCGCGGATAGTCGGCGGACTCCGCCGACCAACGCTGCACCCTGCGACGAGAACGATTTGACTCGTCCAGCGCAGGCCTCGTCAACACCTCAGCGCCGTTATGAAGCGAATTCGCCAAGGTCAAGGCAACGCTACAGTTGCATCTTCCGGCTTAACGCTTTGCTTCAGTCGAAGTAACTCGGTCCACCACGCAGCGGTGAGTGCATCCAATCCTTCACGCGCCGCCGCGCTGATCGCGAACAAACCGAAGGCACCGGGCGCCTGGATCGGAGGCGCGTACTGCTCGCCGAGGAGGTCCATCTTGGTGAAAACGACGCAGTGGGGCTTGGCGGCTAGATCGGCGGAATACTCGGCGATTTCGCTGCGGAGCTGGTCGTATTCGGCCTGCCAGTCCATGGCATCGATGGGGATCAGAAACGCCAGGATGCGGGTGCGCTCGATGTGCCGCAGGAACTGGAGGCCGAGGCCCTTCCCTTCGTGGGCGCCCTCGATGATGCCGGGGATGTCGGCGACGACGAAGGTGCGGTGGTCGGACAGCTGGACGACGCCCAGGTTGGGCTGAAGGGTGGTGAAGGGATAGTCGGCGATTTTGGGACGGGCGGCCGAGATCACGGACAGCAACGTGGACTTGCCCGCGTTGGGCTGGCCGACGAGGCCGACGTCGGCGATGAGCTTGAGCTCCATCTCCAGGGTGCGCACGACGCCCTCTTCGCCGGGCTGCCACTCGCGCGGCGACTGGTGGGTCGCGGTCGCGAAGAAGGCGTTTCCCTTCCCGCCCCGACCGCCGGGCGCGATGACGAATTCCTGGCCGTCCTCAAGGATCTCGGCGACGATCTCGCCGGTGTCTACGTCGCGGAGGATGGTGCCTGGGGGGACCGGCATGATGACGTCGTCGCCGGCGCGGCCGGTTTTGTCGGAACCCATCCCGTGCTCACCGCGCCCCGCGACCCAGCGATCGCGGTAGGTGTAGTCGAGCAGGGTCGCGAGGTTCGAGTCGCCGCGGACGATGACGCTGCCTCCGCGTCCGCCGTCGCCGCCGTCGGGCCCGCCCATCGGGGTGCGCCATTCGCGGCGAAAGGAGGTGCAGCCGGAGCCGCCGGTGCCGCCTTCTACTTTGATTACTACTCTATCGATAAACACGTTCGTCTCGGCGGAGGGACTCGGCTGCTTCGGCCAGCATCCACACAACAAAAGCGGGCAGCTGTAAGCTTTACAGCTGCTATGCCGACAGCTCGTGCCTTTGGATACGAGATCCCGACCCTTGAAGGAGCGCGTCTAAGAATGCCGTTAGAAAAGCTTAGAAGCTGTGGGCTGTGCCGGCTTGCGGCTGCCCGCTTTTGTTGAGTGGATGCCGGCCGACGCGTGACAGACATCTAAT
>DASSNV010000124.1:0-7172 GCA_035701245.1 Gemmatimonadaceae bacterium
TTGCGCAGGTCTAAAAAAGGTTGGGCGCTGCTCTCACTGGGCAAAGGATACAGGGATTCCACCGCTGCGCCAGCGACCAACTGCTTTACCGAATGAAGTTTTACATGGCGTTCACATGGAATCGCGTCGCGGACACGGCGAGCGGCGGAACAACCCAGTGAGAGCCGCGTATGGCGCAACAAAACACAACGAAGGGGGAGCCTGTCGCGTATTCTGCAGAGGAGCGCCCTGTTTGTGTATTTGCTCCCCAACCATTCTCAATTATGAGGTTGCATTGCTGACCAGAATACGCCCGACGACTCTGGGATTCATCGCTGCGCTTCCGGCAATCGCCTGCTCTGCGGGCGAGCCCCAGGTAGCATACGCCGATTCCCTGCCAACAAACTCCGTCGCGGCGGTGGCGAGCTCCGCTGTCACCGCTCCGGCCTTTCGTCTGACGCTCTCTCCGACGGGAAATGCCGTGCGCTATCGCGTACGCGAGCAGCTCATGCACCACGACTTACCGAACGACGCAGTCGGCGAGACCAAAACTCTCGCCGGAGCTCTCGAGATCGACTCGGCCGGAAAGGTGATTCAGCAGTCGTCGAAGTTCACCGCCGACGCGGCCACCTTCGTCAGCGATCAGAGCCGGCGCGACGGCTACGTTCGCAAGCGTCTGCTCGACTCCGATCAGTATCCGAACATTGTGTTTGTGCCGACCGAGATCCGCGGGGTGAAGCTCCCGCTACCCACATCGGGAACGGTCCCCTTCAACATGACCGCGAATCTCACCGTGCGCGGGGTGACTCGCCCCACCAACTGGAAGGGCACCGCGAAGTTTGAGGATGGCAGAGTGACGGGCTCGGCCGCGACTGCATTTACGTTCAGCGACATCCAGCTCGATCAACCCAGAGTCCCGGTGCTGCTCAGCGTCGCGGACACCATTCGGTTGGAGATGGACTTCGACCTCGCTCGCAAGTAAGGGACTGGGACGGAGTACTGCGACCAAATGCGTTGCTGATTGCTGACTAACAGTGAACTCGGGCAACAACCCCTCGGCAGTTGTCCGAGTTCCTGGCTAGTTCGCAATTCTAAATGCCGTTGGTAGCAGGTCTCGGTCACAGTTGAGCCGCACCTCGGTCCTCAGTCCACTGTGTGACCACCGCCAGGATGATGGCAATAGTGCACATCAAGCCCGCGATCCCGCGCATCCAATACGCGATCTGAGTGTCGTGCTGGAGCAATCGCCAATGCGAGAGAAGATTGAACCAGTCGTGACCGTCGCTCTCCTGCCCCGTTGAGCCATCGAGCAGCACGAGCTGACCGGCGCGCGAGTCGGCGCAGTAGATCGCGACGCTCAACAGGTTGATCCCCGACCACCACACGCAAACCATCGCCGCGAACACGTCGCGGCGTCGGCCGTCTGCCGTCTTCTTCAGGAAGTAGAACACGAAGATCAGCGGAAACGCAACCTGGGTCAGCGAACCGCCGAGTATGACCATCGTCCGGCCAAGGATCGGGATCCCGAACGGCATGAACAGCATGTGGCCGAACTCATGGATTGCCAGATCGATGTCGCTCAGGAGAGGCACCACGCCGAGCGGATCGCGAAACGCGCTGACGGCAAGCCAGGAAAGGAGGGCGATCAGCGCGAGGCGAAGATAGCGCTGGTTCGAGCGCGTGATGGCGGTGCCTACCGTAGGCGTTGTCGCTGACACCAGGTGAGCTCTTGGTGGGTTCAGACTCAAGACGCATTCTGACGCGGGATTGCAACGGCCTTATTCCACGGTATCATCATGGCCATGAGCAGCCCTCTTCGCGGACTCGGCCAACTGACCTGGGCGGAGATCAAGATCTTCATTCGCGAGCCGCTCGGCGCGATTGGCTCGATCGTGATCCCGGTGGTGTTGTTCGTGATGCTCGGCAAGGCGACGGCGGGGCGGCCGGTGCCGGAAACACCGAAGCTGAGCGATCTCCTGAGCCCCGGTGGAATCGCGACCCTGGTTTCGCTGCTCGTGATCATCAGCGCGGTGTTGTCGCTGGTGGCGATCATCTCGATCTACCGCGAAGGCGGCATCCTCAAGCGCCTTCGCGCGACCCCGCTCCGGCCGTGGACCATTCTTTCCGCGCACGTCGTGGTGAAGCTGCTGCTCACTGCGCTGACGATGGGACTGATGGTCGTCGTCGGAAAGCGGTACTTCTCGATCGGCCCCGATGTGCCGCTGTTCAGATTTACGATCGCGCTTCTGATCAGCACCCTCAGCATTCTGTCGGTTGGATTCATCGTCGCCAGCATCGTTCCGACGGCGCGATTCGCGCAGCCGATCGGCGCGGTGATTTTCTATCCGATGGTCGGACTTTCCGGGCTATTCGTCCCGATCGACGCGCTGCCACCAGCATGGCAAACGGTGGCGCGCGCACTACCGCTTACCCGCGCGGCGTCACTGCTGCAGGGGATGTGGATCGGGGATCCGTGGTCGGCGCACGCCTCCGACATCGCACTGCTCGCGGGGGTGTTCGTAGTCTGCGTTGGGCTGACGTCGCGGGTCTTCAGGTGGGAGTAAAGTTTCTCGGCGGATAGCCTCGGCCGCTTCGGCTCGCATCTAACAGTACGGAAGCACGGAGCCGTTAGCTGCTGAGCAGCCGCGCAAAGAGCTCTCGGGACGCGGCACGTCTCGACGTCTGGCTTTTGGTGGCGACGGCACTGCGGTCAAAGGCGCATTTCAGCCAGACCAACTGCTGACTCGGACGACGAGACGCAATGCTTCCCGAGAGCTCTTAGCGTAGCAGCTCTCCCGCTATCGGCTCCATGCTTTCTTTCATCTGGTGGCACGCCGAAGCGCTGACGTCCGAGGCCGGGCCCCAACTACTGAAAACTCAGTTGACAGCCGCCTAACTCGGCATTAATCTACTGGAAGTTCAGTAGCTAATGCCCGGAGGCGTGCTTGAGCGATCTGTACTTTCCACCCCGCGAGCTGTCCGTAATGAGTGTCCTGTGGCGCCTCGGATCGGGCACGGTATCCGAGGTCCGTGATGCGCTGGACGAGGACCTCGCCTACACTTCGGTCCTTTCGGCGCTCCAGATCCTCGAGGAAAAAGGAGTCGTCCGGCACGAAGCCAAGGGTCGCGCCTACCGCTACTTCCCCACCGTCGAGGCGGATCGCGCCGGCGGCACTGCGCTCGCTCGCGTCCGTGACGCGATCTTTCACGGATCCGCGGAGCGGATGTTCGCGCAGATGGTGTCCGACAAGAAGTTGAGCCGTAAGGAGCTGCATCGCATGCGCGAGCTGATCGCCGAGCGCCTCGGAGAGCGGCGATGATCGGCTGGCTTGTTTACGCCGTGCAGGTCGGGCTCTGCGTCGCCGCCCTGGCATGGGCGACAGAATCGGTAACGCGATTACTCCGCCGGCCGACCCGGTTCATCTGGCTCGGCGCCGTGATCTTTTCTACGACCCTCATGGTGCGAGCCGCCGTAGTCTCGCCGGAGCCACCGGCAGCCGCGCAGCCTCTCAGCTTGTCGTCTCTCGACATCTTGCAGGCGAGCGTTCTCAGCGCCCAACACCGAGTGCCGGCGATTCCCACCGAGTACATCGCCGTCATCTGGGCGCTCGCGACTTTGCTCGTCGGATGGTCATTCGCAGTGACCGGTTGGAGGCTGCGCCGCGCCAGTCGCCACTGGCCGACGACCGATCTCCACGGACACCGCGTTCGGGTCGCGCCGTCTACGGGACCGCTGGTGCTCGGACTGCTTCGTCCGGAAATCGTCGTGCCGCGCTGGGTACTTACTCGACCACCGGCCGAGCAGAGTGTGATTCTCACGCACGAGATCGAGCATCTCAAGGCAGGTGATCAGAACCTGCTCGCGGTGGGATGTCTGGCAGCCGCGTTGATGCCGTGGAACCCCGCCTGCTGGATCATGGTAGCGCGGCTTCGACTCGCGATCGAGATCGATTGCGACGCGCGCGTACTCCGCGCCGGAGTCCCGCCTCGCTCTTACGGATCACTGCTCGTTGATGTCGCCGAGAGCTCATCGCCGTTTCTGCTGGGAACGATGGGTCTCGCCGCTCGTTCATCTCACCTTCGCTCGAGGATTCTCGCCATGCAGTCCCGCCGATTCAATCATCCCATCATGCGCGGTGCGGCTGCCGCGCTCGTCGGACTGGTCAGCTTTCTCGCCGCGTGCGAGAGCCGCATGCCCACAGCCGCTGATATCGCGCGGATGGACGCTGCTTCGGTCGAGCGCGCCGCGCCAGCGATGGGACTCTCGCAGGATTCGTCGAGCGCCTGGGTAGTGGACGGGATTCCGTCGACTGCTGCCGTGGCAAAACAAATTCCGGCCGAAAGCATAGCGTCGGTTCGGCTCTCGAAGGAGAACGGCCGCTCACAGGTGCGGATCGTCACCAAGGAAGGCCAGCGCCTTGGCGCCGACACGGTACAACTCACTCGTGTTGTCACACCTTCCGAGGGCCCTGTCACGCGCACAGTGGCGAAGATCGCACCGACTGCAGCCGCGACGCAGCCGCTCGTCATCCTCGACGGCGTACCGTCGACTACGGCAGCGCTCAGGGAGTTATCGACTGACCGGATTGCATCCGTCGAGGTCGTCAAGGGCGAAAGTGCGCTTGCTCAGTACGGGGAGCGTGGAAGGAACGGTGTCATACTGGTGACGACAAAGGGTCGTTAGTGCGCTGCTGCGCCTGCTGGAGGATTCCTCCAGCCAGCGAGCCCGGCACGAGTAGGATGTTTGCCACTGCAGAGACGAGCACCATCGCGCCGACCTGGCTCGGGATGATTGTCAGCGCCGCAATCGAGAACAGCACCGTGGTGGGAAGCAGGCCGGCTGCAACGGCCGACCACAGCGGTGCTTTCGTTCCCACCCGCGCGGCTTCATATCCACCCATTATCGACGTGACGAACCGCGCGACAATCGAGAGTCCCGTGAACACCACAGCCTTGTCGAACGGTGCGTACAGGGTCACGGGATAAGTCACTGCCGCTACCGCAACGCTGGCAAGGCATGCAATCACCGAACCCCACAGCATCGCCGGCAGCACGCTCGTAAGAGTCGCTGACATATTCGGCACCGAATGCCGCAGTGCGCCGAAGAGCGATCGAACCGCCTCTCGCCAGCACCACCGGTTTGCGGCACCAATCCCGTCGCGCTCCGCCCTGACCTGATATTCCTCGTCCAGATCGCCGAGCATCGCTTCGCGAATTTCGGGACTGGCGGCGATTGCCGAGATGATTCGATGGACGCCATTCGGAATCATGCTGTTCTCCCGCGAAGTGTCACGCCATTCCACATGCGCTCGTGTCGTGCCCGCGCGGCTCGGCATGCTGCCGCCCCATCACGTGTCAGCGAGAAGTAGCGCCTCGACCGGCCGCCGCGCTCTCTGAGAGGCTCCGATGCCCGCGACATCAACAGCCCCTTGTCCTCTAGTCGCTGCAACGTCGTATAGACCGCGCCCACCGAGTAGTCGCGCCCTTCCACGTCGCTCAGATCTCGACGCACCGCCGCACCGTACGCGTCAGCGCCCAGTCGCGCGACGGTCAGGAGCGTAGCCAGCTCGAGCCCGGATGCGGTTGCCATATACTAGATTGTAGAACATATCGAGCGGTGGCGCAATAGTGGGTAGCCGCCGCGAGGGCGTTAGCGCCGTCGTTGAGCCATTAGCTGCCAGGCCCGCGTCCGCCACATATTGTTGAGCCATGGCTTCAGTCGGAATTATCGGCGGACTCGGTCCCGAATCCACCATCGACTACTACCGCCGCATTCTTGCAGGTTGGGAGAAGGTCGCGCCTGGCTCGTCGCCATCCGTCATTATCGACAGTCTCGACGTCCAGCGCGGCTTGCGACTGGTGGGCAACGATCGGCCTGCGCTGATCGAGTACTTGCTCGAATCTGTAGAGCGCCTCACGAAAGCCGGCGTCGATTTCATCGCCATGGCCGCGAATACGCCGCACGTCGTGTTCTATCAGCTCGCCGCGCGATCGCCGGTGCCGATGCTGAGCATCGTCGACGTATGCGCCGACGAAGCGGAGCGACGCGGCCTGCGACGCCTGGCACTCCTTGGCACCCGCTTCACCATGGAAGGCCAGCTCTATCCCGGCACTTTCGGCAAGCGAGGCATGACGGTCATCGTGCCCTCGCAGGTAGAACAGGCATGGGTGCACGAGAAGTACATCGGCGAGCTGCTCAAGGGCGACTTCCGTGACGACACCCGCACGAGATTCATCGCACTCGTCACCCGCCTCCGCGACGAGGACGACGTCGAGGCAATCATACTCGGCGGCACCGAGCTGCCGTTGCTGCTCAAGTCGGACACCATCGCCGATCTCCCTGTCCTGGACACCACCGAGCTGCACGTCGCGGCGATTGTGGATCGCCTTCACCATCTCGAGGCATCGGCATGACCTATCTGCGCCTGGCCGCGGTTGTCATCACCGCGTTGTTCGTCACGCCGCCGACTGCCAAGCCGGTGCGCCACTACGTCTTCTTCGGCCAGGATCGCGAAAGCCTGACCAAAGACTCGCTGTTTCTGAACACACCGGCGATCGAAGGAGCGCAGATCGCCTACAGCTGGCGCCGGCTCGAGCCTGGCAAGGGCGAGTACGATTTCAGCTCCATCCGCGAAGACCTCGCGTTCCTCACGTCGCACCACAAGAAGCTCTTCGTCCAGCTCCAGGATGTGAGCTTCCTCCCCACCAACATCTTCGTCCCCAGATATCTCACTACCGATCCGCGGTACCACGGCGGCGCGGCAAAGCAGTACCGGATCGATCGCGGTGACGAGCAGAACGCTTTCCATGAGGGATGGATGGCGCGCCGCTGGGATCCCGCCGTGCAGGAACGGTTGCACGCGTTGTTTCGCGCGCTCGGTAAGGAATTCGACGGGCGAATCGAAGGGATCAATCTCGCTGAGACTTCAGCGGAATTCGGCGAGAGCGGCGCGCTCTTTCCGGTCGGCTTTTCATTCGAGACTTACCGCAACGCGATCATTACCAACATGAAAGCGCTCAAGCACGCTTTTCCAAAATCAGTGGCGATGCAGTACGCCAACTTCATGCCCGGTGAGTGGCGCCCGACGGACGACAAGGGCTACCTGCGCGCGGTCTACGACGCAGCGAGAAATTCAAACGTCGGTGTCGGCGGACCGGATCTTCTTCCGTCCAGACCTGGCCAGCTCAAGGGA
>DASSNV010000125.1:0-8802 GCA_035701245.1 Gemmatimonadaceae bacterium
GCTCCGCGAAGAGCTGCAGCGCGACGACAGCGTCTTCCTGATGGGCGAGGAGGTCGCGCAGTACAACGGCGCCTACAAAGTCTCGAAGGGATTACTCGACGAGTTTGGCCCGATGCGCATCGTCGATACTCCGATCACTGAGCTCGGCTTCGCCGGCGTCGGCGTCGGTGCCGCGATGGTCGGCCTCCGACCAATCGTCGAGTTCATGACCTGGAACTTTGCCCTGCTCGCGCTCGACGAGGTCGTCAATGCGGCGGCGAAGATGCTTTACATGTCGGGTGGCCAGTTCAAGATGCCGATGGTCTTTCGCGGGCCGAACGGCGCTGCGCTGCAGCTGTCCGCACAACACTCGCAGGCATGGGAGAGCTGGCTTGCCCATATCCCCGGACTCAAGGTTCTGACGCCCGGTACGCCTGCCGACGCCAAAGGATTGCTCAAGTCTGCAATCCGCGACGACAACCCTGTCGTGTTTCTCGAGGGCGAGATGCTCTACAACACCAAAGGCGAAGTGCCAGACGGAGAGCACATCGTTCCGATCGGTGTCGCCGAGCTCAAGCGCGAAGGAGACCACTGCTCGGTAATAACGCACGGCAAGATGGTTCTCGTCGCGATGAAGGTCGCCGACGATCTCGCCAAGGAAGGCATCAACATCGACGTCGTCGATCTGCGCACCGTGCGTCCGATGGACGTCGAAGCGATCGCGCGCTCGGTGCAGAAGACCAATCGCGCCGTCGTTCTGGAGGAAGGCTGGGAGATCTGCGGGCTGGGCTCGCAGGTCGTCGACTTCATCCAGCGCGAGTGCTTCGACGATCTCGACGCGCCGGTGCTGCGAGTGCACCAGGAAGAAGTGCCGATGCCCTACGCCAAGAACCTGGAGCGCGCCGCCAAGCCGGACGCCGCCAAGACGGTCAAGGCGATCAGAAAAGTCATGTACCTCGACTGAGCGACTATGGCAACGAAAGTGGTGATGGAGGCGCTCTCGCCGACCATGGAGGAAGGCCGCCTCGTCAAGTGGAACAAGAACGAAGGCGATCAGATCAAGGCGGGCGATGTGCTCGCCGAAGTCGAGACCGACAAAGCGGTGATGGAGCTCGTCGCCCGCGGCGATGGAGTTCTCCGCAAGCGGCTGGCGAATGAGGGCGATGCATCACCCGTGGGAACTCTGCTGGCGGTGATCGCCGCACCCGACGAGAACATCGACTCGATCGTCGGTAGCGCCGGTGCCGGTGCCCAGTCTGGTGGCGCGCAGGCCGCGCAAGCCGGCGGTGCGCCGAGCGCGACCGTTGCGACGCCGAATCAGGCTGTCGCGGAAACCAGGGAGGCGCCGGCAAAGAGTCCGGTGCCGCAAGCGCCGAGACAATCGCAGGGCGAAGCTTCGACTCCACCGCAGCAAAAAGCCGGTGGACCACCGGCAGCGCCGCCACCGCGTCCGGCGGCGCCGCGCCCACCTGCCGCTCCGTCAGCTCCAAGAGGCAATGGGGCCTCGCACCCTGCAGCCACCGATGGTCGCCGTCGTTCGTCCCCGCTCGCGCGACGCCTCGCCAACGATCGCGGCATCCAGCTCGGATCGATTCAGGGCACCGGCCCCGGTGGGCGCATCGTCAAGCGCGACATCGAGAACGCCAAAGCCGCCGGCACCGCCGCGGGAAGATCCGCCGCCGCGGAGCGCCTCGCGACCGAGGGCGATTTCCAGGATGTGCCACTCACGCAAATCAGGAAGACAATCGCCAAGCGGCTCAGCGAATCCAACGGTCCGATCCCGACTTTTTTCCTGACCGCCGAGTTCGATGTCACGCGCGCCGCCGAGATGCGCACCCAACTCGCTGAGATGGGCGATCAGTACAAGGCCTCGTTCAACGACATCATCATCAAGGCGGTTGCCCTGGCACTCGCCGAGCATCCCGAAGTCAACGCCCACTGGCTCGGCGACAAGATCCGGAAATTCAATCGCATTCACGTTGCCATGGCGGTCGCGGTCGAGGACGGCCTGATCACGCCGGTGCTGTTCGACACCGATCGAATGACTCTCTGGGAAATCTCCGCCAAGGCTCGTGAGCTCGCCGGGAAAGCCCGCGAGCGCAGGCTCACCCCCGAGGAGTACACTGGCTCGACCTTCTCAGTATCCAACCTCGGCATGTTTGGGATAGACCAGTTCACGGCGATCATCAACCCGCCCGAGACGGGCATCCTCGCCATCGGCGGTGTGGAAGAAAAGCCGGTGGTTGTCGACGGCCAACTCGAGGTTCGTCAGCGGATGCGGGTCACCATGAGCTGCGACCACCGCGCCATCGACGGCGCTACGGGCGCGAAATTCTTGCAGACCGTCAGGCGGTACATTGAGAATCCGCTCTCGCTCTTGATCTGAGCGCGGCAGTGCCTCGGCTTCTCGCACCTGACCGCTGACGACTGGGACCCCTAGTCCCAAAGGTGGCAGGTGGGAGAGGTGCGCGGAGATGCTCTGGCAGCAGTTTTTCTACTCGCCTTCTCGCTGCGTCACGCCACTCTGGAACGCGCCGGATAAACTGACTAACTGCGCCTCCGACCATGTCTCCCACCTGCCACCTTTTGGACTACAGTGGCGAGTCGTGAATATTTCGATCAGAAGCCGAGCCAAGTCCGAACTTTCCACTAAATCCTCAGTTTCCGCCTTCCGCTAGATTTATCCCCGACCTCAATCCCGCAAGAAATGGCAAGCTATGATGTGATTTTCGTCGGCGGCGGCCCCGCCGGTTATGTTGGCGCAATCCGTTCTGCTCAGCTTGGAATGTCCGTCGCCGTCGTCGAGCGCGAAGGACTGGGCGGCACCTGCGTCCTCTGGGGATGCATCCCCGCCAAGGCGCTCCTCGAGTCAGCGTCCCTCGCGACCCGTATCTCTCACGGCGCCGACTTCGGCGTCACCGCCGGCAATCTCAAGCTCGACTACGGCGTAGCCATGAAGCGCTCCCGCGCGGTGAGCAACCAGAACTCGAAGGGTGTCGAGTTTCTGTTCAAGAAGCACAAGATCACCTGGATCAAGGGCACCGGGAAAATCACAGGCAAGAACACCGTCGCCGTTAAAGTCGACGGAAAAGAAGAGAAGCACGACGCCAAAAAGGCGATCGTCATCTCCACCGGGTCCCGCGTCAAAGGACTGCCGCAGATCGGACTCGAGCTCAACAAATCCACCGTAATCTCGTCTGACGAGGCGCTCACCCTCGAGAAGGCGCCGAAGACCATGGCGATCGTCGGCGCCGGCGCGGTCGGCTGCGAGTTCGCCGACGTCTTCACCGCCTTCGGCACTCAAGTCACCCTGATCGAAGCGCTGCCGGGGATCCTCCCGCTCGAGGACGCCGACTGCAGCGCCGAGCTCACCAGAAGCTTCAGGAAGCGGAAAATCGATGTCCTCGCCGCCGCGAAAATCGGCGATGTCAAGGTCGGCAAGAATTCCGTCAGCATGAGCATCGAAGTCGGTGGCAAGAAGCAGAGCCTCGAGGTCGAAAAGGTCCTCGTCGCCGCCGGACGCGCACCCAACATCGATGACATCGGCATCAGGGAGATGGGAATCCAGCTCACCGAGCGCGGCTTCATCAGGATCAATGAGCGGATGGAGACTTCCGTCAAAGGCATCTACGCCATCGGCGACGTCGCTGGACCACCGATGCTCGCCCACAAGGGCGAGCGCGAAGGAATCGTCTTCGCCGAATTTCTCACTGGTCAGAAGCACGTCCACCCGGTGAACTACGGCAACATCCCCAACGCAACGTACTGCCACCCCGAAGTCGCGTCGATCGGCATGACTGAAGCCCAGGTCAAGGAAAAGAAGATCGACTACAAGGTCGGGAAGTTTCCCTTCTCCGCGAACGGCCGGGCGCGCACGTCCGGCGAGACCGAAGGATTCGTCAAGATCATTCGCGACACCAGGTACGGCGAGATTTTGGGCGCCCACATCATCGGCGCCCACGCCACCGAGATCATCCACGAGCTCGCCGTCGCGCGTGAGAACGAATTCACCGTCGAGGAAGTCGATCTCGCGATCCACGCTCACCCGACGTTGTCCGAAGCGATTGCCGAGGCGACCCTCGATTCGATGGGCAAGGTCATTCACATCTAATGCGGATGGCGCGGGGTGGCTGATCGGGAGCTATGGGCGGTCGCGCTCGGCAGGATGGGGTACGCCGGGGCCCTCGAGCTGCAGCGCAACATCGCCCGCGACAGAATCTCCGGCGCCATCCCGCAGGACGTGCTGCTGCTCGTCGAGCACCCCAGCGTCGTCACCCTTGGCCGCGCGGCCAAGGAGAAGCACCTGGTCGCGTCGCCGGAATTTCTGCGGAGCAAGGGAGTCGAAGTTTTCGAGGTTGAGCGCGGCGGGGACGTCACCTATCACGGCCCCGGCCAATTGGTCGGATATCCGATCATCGACCTCAAGCGGCACCGCCTCGACCTGCACTGGTATCTGCGCAAGATCGAAGAAGCGTTGATCAATGCGCTGGCGGAATACGGAATCCCCGCCGAGCGAAATACTGCCTACACGGGAGTGTGGACGCGCGGGAGGAAAATTGCTTCGATCGGCGTGCACGCCCGCGATTGGGTTACGTGGCACGGCTTCGCGCTCAACGTCACGACGGATCTTAGCTTCTTCGATCTCATCGTGCCGTGCGGAATCGATGGAGTGGTGATGACCTCGATCGCCAGGGAGATCGGCGTCGCCGAAGTGCCGATTCAGGACGTTCGCGACCGCGTCACGGCCGAGTTCGCCACCGCCTTCGATCTCACCGCCGTCGTCACTCCGCGCTCGGCGCTGCTCGAAACCGTGGCGTGACCGATACGCTCAAGGTCTATCCCCCGCGCCCGCGGGTGGAAACGCCGGGAACGCCGCGCGATTTCTCGTCTGAGCTCAATCCGGAGCAAGCGGCAGCGGCGACGCATGGTGATGGTCCGCTCCTCATCATCGCCGGCGCGGGAACGGGTAAGACTCGAACGCTCGTCTATAGGGTCGCGCACCTCATCGAGCGCGGTGTCGCCGCCGAGCGCATTCTGCTTCTGACTTTCACGCGGCGCGCCGCGCAGGAGATGCTGTCGCGCGCCGAGCGGCTGGTCGGCAGCAACAGCAAGCGGGTGCACGGCGGGACTTTTCACGCCACCGCCCATAGGCTGCTTCGGCGCTACGGTCAGGCGGCGGGGTTGCCGAAAGATTTCACGATCATGGATCAGGGCGATGCCGCCGATCTGATGCAGCTCTCCCGCGCGCAGCTCGGTTACGCCGCGAAGTCAAAGCGGTTCCCGAAGAAGGAAACGCTCCAGTATGTGTACTCGCGGCACATCAACACCGGCATCTCGATCGAAGACATCATCCGCGACGACTATCCCCAGTTCATCGACTACATCGAGGATTTCGGGAAGATTTACGCGGACTACACCCGCCGGAAACAGGAGAGAAACCTCGTCGACTACGACGATCTGCTGCTGTTCTGGGCGCTCCTGCTCGAGGCATCACCCGAGCTGGGCAAGAAGATCTCCGGACTCTACGACCACATCCTGGTCGATGAGTATCAGGATACCAACGTGCTGCAGGCGCGGATTCTGGCGGGGATGTGCAAGGCGCACCGCAATCTCACCGTCGTCGGCGACGACGCGCAGAGCATTTACTCTTTCCGCGGTGCCAACTTCCGCAACATCCTCGACTTCCCGAAGCAGTTTCCGGGCGCGACCGTCGTCGCGCTCGAACAGAACTATCGCTCGACCCAACCGATTCTTTCGGTCACCAATTCCGTGATCTCGCGGGCGGCGGAGCGTTTCACCAAGAACCTCTGGACCCAGCGCATCGGGGGCGAACAGCCGTGGCTCGTCGCCGCGCGCGACGAGCAGCAACAGACCCAGTTCGTCGTCGATCGAATTCTCGAGCTCCACGAAGAGGGCACCCGGCTCAGTGAGATCGCGGTGTTGTTCCGCGCCGGCTACATGTCGGCCGATCTCGAGATCGAGCTGACCAACCGGAAGATCCCGTTCGAGAAATGGGGCGGCCTCAAGTTCCTCGAGGCGGCGCACGTGAAGGATGTCCTCGCATTCCTCCGCATCCTCGAGAACCCGCGCGACGAGGTGAGCTGGTACAGGTTGCTGTTGTTGCTGCCCGGAATCGGTGATGCGACCGCTCGTGCCGCGATCGACGCGATGGCGGCCGCGGCGTGGGAATCCACCGCGTTCGGCCGGTACAATCCGCCTCCGCGAGCGAAAGCGGCCCACGCTGCGCTCGTCAACCTCCTCGACGGACTGCGCTCGGGCCCGCCGCAGGATCAGGCCCAGGTCGCGGCAGATATCGCGCGGGTACGACTTCTCTACGATAACATCCTGCGCGAGCGCTACGACCGGGTCGAGCCGCGGCTGGCGGATCTCGACCAGCTGCAGATCATCGCCGCCGGTTACCCCGATCGCGCGACCTTTCTTTCCGCTCTGGCGCTGGAGCCGCCACAGGCGACGCAGGATCTCGCCGGTGGCAGCAAGGAAGAAGACGATTGCCTCGTCCTCAGCACCGCGCACTCGGCCAAGGGCAAGGAGTGGGATGCGGTGTTCGTGATCTGGGCGGTGGATGGCTGGTTCCCTTCGGCGCGCTGCCTCAATAACGACGAGGAGACCGAGGAGGAGCGGCGATTGATGTATGTCGCATTGACTCGCGCGCGGAACCACCTCAGCGTGACCTATCCGCTCAATGCCTACTCGACGCGGCGCAGCGCAAACTATTCCCTCGACCAGCTATGTCGCTTCATCGACCGCGGCGTGCGCGATCAGATGCAGCGGGTAGCCCTCTCCACCGATCGCGGTCCCGCCGCCGTCGAAGAAGTGAGGAAGGAGCCGCTCCTCGACCTGCGCGCACTCCTGCGCGGCCGATTCAGCTAAGAAAAAACGGGGGCGCCATCGCTGGCGCCCCCGCTGACTTTCGGAATCAACTTCAGCCGATTGCTAGGCCGAGGTCGTGTTGCAGGCCGAACGGTCGAAGTTCGGGTTGTTCCCTTCGTTGAACGGGACCGGATAGGCTACGTCCGTCCCGAAATTCGAGCCCGCCGCGCGGAAGTACGGACCGCTCGGAAAGACACTGGTCTGCGGCAGACCGTAGTTCCGAATCAGCCGCCGCAGGTCGCCCTGACGGTGTCCGGTCGCGTAGAGCCAGAACGCGCGCTCCCGGAACAGCAGATCGCGTCTGGCATCAGGGGTCACCGGATCGACGAGCGGCGCGAGAGAGGCAGCGCCGGAGGTCGGCGGCGGGAATACCTGGATCTGCTCTGGGTAAAGAAGTGGCAACAGCGACGCAACCTGAGATCTCAGCGAGTTGAGCTTCGCGATCATGGTCGCGCCATCACCACGCTGCATCGCGGCCTCGGCTTCGATCAGCCGCGCCTCGACGCCCGACGCCAGCGGCACGTCAGAAGTGAACGCCGGGTAATTGAGCAGCCTGTAGCAAACGATGGACCTGGTGAAGCACGCGCCTTTCAGCTCGTAAGGAATCCGGGGATCCTGCGCCGTGCGGTAGTTGAGACCTTCGGCGGTCGCGTTGGTCGTCGCGGTGTTGTTATCCGGACGAAGCGCTGCGCCGGTGGACGTCGTCCCACCTTCCAGATTGGAGATCGTGTAACGACCGTTATCCATCAGTGCAGAGATGGAATTGTTCTGCGCCGATGTGTTGGTCGAGTGCTCGATGAGATAGACGAAGCTCGTGCCGACGCCCGATACCGCGGCCTCTGCCTGGTCGTACTGACCGAGGTTGAGCAGCGCCCTCGCCTTTCCAACCATCGCCAGCTCGTTCGACGGATCAGAGGCGAGCGCTGCATCAAACGCGACGATCGCGGAATCGTTCATCTGCGCCGTCGTTTGCGCGCTGCCGTACTGAATTGCGCTGGGATCGATGTCGCCCTCGGCAGGCACGTTGCTGAATGGGACGCCACCGCACCAGCCTTCGCTGAGCGTTACGTAGGTGTAGCCAAGCGCGCTCTGGAGATCCGCCCTGAAAGTGTCCGGGTCGTCCAGATCCGTCTCGAACTTGTCCACCGCCGCCAACGCTCTTAGCGCGAGCATTCGTGCCTGCTCGAGCCGCGAGAACGCGGCGTCTGAGATGTTGCCGAGCTGTGGCGGCTGCAAAGTTCTGCGATCCGCCGCAAAACGCGTCGTGAACGAGTCACCCCAGGCGAATTCGTCCGTTATGACGCCCGACGCCGACAGGAACGCGTCGTCGCCGAGGCCGCTGTAGCCGGCCTCGAACTGACGAACCGCGCCGTTTACCAGCGCCGGCACCGCGGCGGCTGTCGCCGTTGCCTGCGGCGAGAGCTGCGCCGGGTCTTCGACCTTTACCAGCTTATCCGTGTCGCACGCCACGAGCGAGCTCGCGCATACTCCAGCGAATAGCAGTCGGGAAAGAGCCCGTGAGCTCGTCCCGCGTAGTATATGATTCATTAGTGTCCCTTCAGCGGTTTAGAGTTTGAGATCGAAACGGAGCGTGAACGTTCTGGTCGGCGGCTGAGTGTTGAACTCCGCCTGATTGAAGGCGTTCCCTCCCCCTTCGTTGATCTCGGGATCGAGACCCGTGTAGTTAGTCCAGGTGTGCAGGTTGCGTCCCGACAGCGTGACCGACGCCCCCTTCAGCGATGCGAAACGCGTCGCGAACGATTCGGGCAATCCAAGACGGATCGAGAGCTCGCGCCACTTGGTGAAGCCCGCATCCTCGATGTAACCGTACGGAGTCGCATTGAACTGCGCGAACTGCGATCCGATGAACGCCGCCTGTGACGCCAGCGATGCATTCGGGTTCGCAATCGCTCCGCAGAATCCGTAGAACGG
>DASSNV010000126.1:0-11883 GCA_035701245.1 Gemmatimonadaceae bacterium
GAACATCGCATTCGTCGAAGCGAACACGTTCGACTATCTGCGGGAAAGGGAGCGCGAAGGGAGCACCTACGATACCATCGTCCTCGATCCTCCCGCGTTCGCGAAGACAAAGGGCGCGCTCCCCGGAGCGCTGCGGGGCTACAAGGACATCAATCTGCGCGCGATACGGCTGCTCGCGCCCGGCGGACTGCTCTACACGGCGAGCTGCAGCTTTCATCTGACCAAGCCGCTATTTCTCGAGATGCTTCAGGATGCTGCCGCCGACAGCGGCCGGCGGGTAGCAATTCGCGCGATCACCGGGCAGGCGCTCGATCATCCGGAGGTGCTTTCGATTCCGGAGACGGGCTATCTCAAGGGGGCGCTCTTGGAGGTTATGGATTGAGGCTTTGATGACTGCGACCGAGGCCTGCGACCAACGGCATTGATAATCGCGAACTAACTGTGGGACCCGGACTTCACGCGGATCTTAGCGACCTAATCGGGTGCCTTTGGCACGCTCGCGAGGAATAATTGCGAGGAGGAGGCGACGGATTTCCTCGAGATCATTGAGGCGAGCGCCGCTGACTTCCGTCAGGACCGGGCGGCCAGCCTGGTACCAGCTGATGCTCTCGCGTACGGAGCTCAGAGCATACTCGAAAATGCGAGCGCGGTCTTTGCCCGAGCTACGGGAGTAGCCTTCGCCCAGGTTGGCGGCGATGGAGCTGACAGCGGCGTAGAGCTGTCCTGCGATCCGCTCTGTCACTGGCTCAGCGCGTAACAGCTTCGCGTCTCCCCATGCGACTTCCATCAGATCGGTCGCGAGTTTGTACGCCCGCATTCGATATAGCGGATCGTTCGCCTTCTCGTACGCGATAGCCGGTCCGAAGTGCGACATGGGCGAATGGTATCGCCTGTGGATTTGTCGATCCGCACCGTTTAGCCGCCGCATGGACTTTTTCTTCCCCCAGTCCGCAGCTTTTCGCACTCGGCACGAAGGATTTCCAGTCCGAGTCCCACAGTTAGTTCGCGATTATCAATGCCGTTGGTCGCAGCCCTCGATCAAAGTCTGTCAGCGGGTTGATTTATCGAACCTGGCACTGCGGGCAGAAGTACGTCGATCTTCCTCCCTGCACGATCCTCTCGATCGTCCCGCCGCACCGCCGGCAGATTTTTCCCGCGCGATCGTAAACGGTGAAGCGCTCGGTGTTGCGGGTCGCGGTGTAGCGGCCGGGGCGACGGCGGCGCGGACTGAGCACAAGTCTAATCGCGGCAACCAGCTGCTCGAGGCGGTCGCGCGGGACTTTGTTCGACGGCCGGCGTGGGTCCATCTCCGCCTCCCATAGCGCTTCGGCAGCGTAGATGTTGCCCAGCCCCGCCAGCACGGCCTGATCCATCAGCGCCTGTTTGATGGGAATCTTCCTGCGCTTCAGCACGTCGACGAAATAGTCGGCATCGAGCGATGGATCGCTGGCGTCCTTGCCCAGCGTCGGCAGTGACGACGTGCCTTCCCTGTCGATGGCGATGGTGGAGAGCGCGCGGCGATCCACGAGCGAGATGCGCGTGCCGTCGGTCAGCTCGATCACGCCCCGGGCGAATCGATCGAGCGGGTCGGCCGTGGTGCCGATCTCCCAATCGCCGTTCATCCGGAAGTGCACCACGATCGTATGCCCACTGTCGAGGTGCAGCAGCTGGTGCTTGCCGCGCCGCTCGATTCGCTCGATCCGTTTGCCGGCGGCGATGCGCGCCCGTGCGGGCGGGAGCCTTCGCCTGAGCGCCGGGTGGATCGGCCTCACCCTCGCTACGGTCTTGCCGAGCGCGGCTCGCGAGAGCTGGCGGGATGCTTTTTCGACTTCGGGCAGCTCGGGCATGTGCTTCCCTGGCGGGTCAAGACCTGATCCGTCGGTGCCGACGGATTTTCTGTTGTGTCCGGACGTTCCCTGAAATAAGTTGAAAAAACCGCTATCACTCCCTGCGTCAAGCAGGGCATCCACTAACGCGCCGCAGGGCACGAAAACTCTGCGTTGCCAACCCCCGACAATATGACGCAATCAATCCGTGTTCTCCTACTCTCCCCCAACCCCGACGACGCCGATCTCATCGGCCGCACCCTTGCCGATGCGGGCATGCCCTCGCTGGTGACGCGAGTCGAGGATCGTGAGACGTTCACGAAGGCTGTGGTCGAGAGCGAGCCGGATGTGATCATTGCGGACTATTGGCCGAACGCCTTCGACGTGCGTGGAACGCTGGATGTGGTTCGCCAGACGAGGCCGGCGACACCGGTCATCGTGCTGACCGAGTCGATCACCGGCGTCGCGGCGGTGGCCTGCCTGCGCGCGGGCGCGGACGACATCGTGCTCGTCCCCAACATCAAGCGGCTCTCGACTGCGATCAGCGATGCGATCTCGCGCCGGAGCCCGCTCAGCCGGCTGACCTCGCGGCAGTTCGAGGTGATGCGCCTCGTAGCAGAAGGACACCGCACTCGCGATATCGCCGACAGGCTCAAGCTCAGCGTCAAGACAGTAGAGAGCCACCGCGGTGAAGTGATGAAGCGGCTGGAAATGCACGGCGTCGTGAAGCTCGTGCGCTACGCGATGCAGGTGGGACTGGTCGCGCCATCGTAATCCCGTGTAAGATGGCGCCGTAGGTCGGCGTCGTAACTTCGCGTCACGGTTGAGCTTGTGCATATTGGCACTTGCGGGTTGAACCAGGCGGTCTACCTTAAACACCTGGCTTCAGCGTTTTTCTTTTGCCCGACGCCATGGCGCAACAGAATCCTCGTTCTCTACGGCACGAGTACGAGCTGTACGTAGAAAACGAGATCGAGAATTACAAAGAGTCCGTGTCGCGCTCCGCCATTCTCAAGATTGGCGACGAGGCAGCGGCAACCCTGCGTGCCGGCGAGCAGTTCGCGATGGACGAGCTGCTTCTCTGGGCGGAAGTCGATCGCATCATCAGAAAACGTCTCCGCATTCCGACTTACGAGACGTGGCGTCGGAAGCGACTCAAGATGCTCGAGGAGTACCGTCGTCCCGAGCACTGGGGGATTCGTCCCGACGGAGTGCTGGCGCGCGAAGTTCATCCGCCGGCGGAATCGAAGGTGCTCGTCGCCGGTGGCGAGATCGACCGCACCGCGCTGTATCTCGCCGCGCACGGCTGCGATGTCACGGCAGTCGATCGCGAAGTGAAACCGCTCGAGCGCGTGATGAACGCCGCGCAGGAAGCGGGACTTGCGGATCGGATCCAGAGCTACGTCGCGGGCATCGCCGACCTCTCACCCGACGTGCAGCTTGGCGCGGTGGTGTGCACTCCCGATGCTTTCGTCGGCTTGTCGCAGGAGGAGCGGGGCCGCGCGATCGAGCTGCTTCAGAGCGTTACGCGCGACGGTGGGGTGCATCTGGTCGGCACCATCGTTCGCGGTCAGCGCGGGGTATCGGTCGCCGAGCTCCGTCGGCAGTACAAGGGCTGGTCGATCTCGATCGAATCGGACTCGGGCTCCTCAAAGAGCTTCCTGGCGCGCAAGATCGCCAGCTGACCCCGTGTCGTAAAGACACAGGTGTCCTAAATGTGAGTGTCATTCTGCGACACTCCTGAGCGCGACAGTCAGCTTCTCTCACATCTAAATCGTTGATTAACAACGCCTTAGATTAGGCGTCAAACATGGCATATCGGGTGCTTAAAGAGGGCCCGCAGTGCGCGCAGTGGCACCCACAATGTGAGAGAAAAATGAAGAAGGATCGTAAGGAAACCGAGCACGACTCGTCCGAGCCAATTGGTATCGTCATATCCCGCGGAGACAGAACGGAGCCCACTCCGGTCTTCTCGGCGTACATCTGGGGCCCCGTTCCCGAGGCGCCTGCGGACTCCGCCAACCGCGCGGCGTAATTCCGTATTAGCCGCTACCTATAGAAAGGCCCCGCCACTCGGCGGGGCCTTTTTTTATGTGACCCGGATTTTGTGGACCCCGGATTCTGAGACCTGTTCGTTGGCGACTGGCCACTGTAGTCCAAAAGGTGGCAGGTTGGAGACATGGTCAGAGGCGCAGGCAGGAGTTTATCCGGCGCGTTCCAGCGTTGCGTGACGCAGCGAGAAGGCGAGTATAACAACTGCTTACTACGCGTCTCTGTGCATCCTCTCCCGCCTGCCACCTTTTGGGCTAGGGGTGCCAGTCATCAGCGCTAAAGTGCCAGAATCCGAGGCATACTAGGTACGGCGCTTGCCCGAAGAGGGAGCGTGGAACAGGCTCCCAACTGGGAAGGCGAACGACACGCGCTCCTGGCGCAGCGCATCTCCGACATCGGTCTGGAGATCAGGGGGACGCTGCTCGAGCAGCTGGTCAACCAGCTCTATGAGGAGCTCGCGGCAAAGGGGCTCGACTTCAAGCCGCCCGTCTATCTGAGCGATCAGTGGGGCTGCCCGGATGGGACGCCGCTCATCGGCGTCCCGTTTTATCTGGCCGACGCGCGACTGTCGCGGATCGAGGAAGATTATTCGTCGGCAGTCGAGGGCGCCGAAGAGTCGATGCGCTACCTGCGGCACGAGGCGGGGCACGCATTCAACTACGCCTACCGGCTATACGATCGACCCGACTGGCGAAAGATTTTCGGCCCCTACTCCCGGCCTTACCGCGATCGCTACCGGGCCGATCCCTTCTCCCACGATTTCGTGCGCCACATCCTCGGCTGGTACGCGCAGAAGCATCCCGATGAGGATTTCGCCGAGTCCTTCGCGGTGTGGCTCACTCCGGGCCTCGACTGGCGGCGCGCCTACGATGGATGGGGCGCGCTGCGCAAGCTCGAATACGTCGACAAGGTGATGAAGCAGATCGCGCACAAGGTTCCGAAGGTCCCCGAGCCCTCCGCCGATGACCTGCCCGTAACCGCGATGCAGTACACTGTCGCCGAGCATTACGCGGACAGCGCTGAGACGATCCCGATTCGGGACCCGCGTATCTTCGACGGCGACCTGCGGACCATCTTCGTCAGCGAGTCGCAGGCGCCCGAGGCGGCAGCGGCGGCGGATTTCATCAGCAGGCACAAGCGCGAGATCGTGACGCGCATCGCGTACTGGACCGGCGAGAACGCGGGAGTGGTGCGGCAGTTCGTCGAGTTCCTCGCCGACCGCGCATCGCAGCTCGGTCTGCGACTCGGCGGACTCGAGGCCTCGACGCTGATAGAGCTCACCGCGTTTGGCACTGCGGTCATGATGAACTACCGCTACACCAACGCAATCGACGGCGCGGAATCGGGGGACGATTCGTGAAGATCACTGTCCTTCACAGCAAGGATGCGCTCGAGCCGCCCGTCGATCCGCTTCTGGACCAGCTCGACGCCGCGCTCGCCGCGAACGGCCACTCTTCGCGGCGTGTTTCGGTTGGTGATTCCGTCGAGCCGCTGATTCGCGAGCTGACGAATCCGGCGCCCGAGCTGGTCTTCAATCTCGCCGAATCATTCCGCGGTAAGAGTGCGCTCGAGTCCAACGTCGCGGCGCTGCTCAACCTGCTCGACCTTCGTTACACCGGCTCGAGTCCGGCGGGTTTGATTCTCGCCGGTGACAAGACGCTGACGAAAAAGGTTCTCGCCTTTCACGGGATTCAGAGCGCGAAGTTCGCGACAATGTATCGCGGCCAATCAGACTGGGTCGGGGACATCAAGTTTCCACTGCTGGTCAAGCCGCCGCAGGAGGACGCATCGCTCGGCATCACCCAGAAATCGGTGGTGAAGGATGTGAAGGAGCTGCTCGACGTCATCAGCGCGACGCAGCAGGAGTACCAGTCGCCGGTGCTGGTGGAGGAATTCATCGAGGGCCGCGAGTTCTACGTGGGAGTGATCGGCAACAGCAAAGTCGAGGCGCTGCCGATCATCGAGCTCGATTTCTCCGGATTTCCGGCGGGTCTGCCGAAGATCGCGAGCTGGGAAGCGAAGTGGGGCGACGAAGGCGACGAGAAGGGCGCCGAGTTCGAGGGGACCCAGTCGATCTTCCCGACGGATCTGCCGGAGCAGCTCGCGGCGAAGATCCAGCAGGTTGCGATCGATTCGTTCCAGGCGCTTCGGTTGCGGGACTACGCGCGCATCGATCTGCGGGTCACGCCTGAGGAAGAGGTGTATGTGATCGAGGCGAACCCAAACTGCTACCTCGAGCAGAACAGTGAGTTCGCGCGCGCGGCGCTGAAGGGCGGGATGGAATATCCGGCGCTGATTGCGCGAATCGTCGAGCTCGCGACGGCGCGCTATTCCCGCTGAGACAAAAAAAGCCGGCGAGATCGCCGGCTTTTTCATGTTTATGAGACCAGTCGCTGTCTAGCGCTTGCGGCTGCTCTTTCTGCGCGAGCCGCCTTTGCGACCGGACTTCCGGGTGCTCTTGCGTCCCGTGCTCTTACGGCTCGACTTGCGTCCGCCCGAGCTCTTACGCGCGCCGCCTTTCTTGCGGCCGCCCCTCTTCGCTGCTGCCATGTTGTCTCTCCACGATGAAGTAGAACTCTCGCCAACTCCCCGAATGGAATCAGCGATTGCTGCATCGCGTCCTGACCGACCGCGAGTTACAAAGGAACTCAATGCGACGACGAGCTCACATCAACGTGAGTAACTCGTTGCGAAGTATAGAATGCAAGACATGTGCGTGCAATACATGAAGACATCGAATCGACGATGCGACGCTCACTTCCAAAAGCGGCTCGCAATTGGCAGGTTTGAGTTCCACGCGCGACGAAAAACTTTTTCGACTCTCAACGGAGTAGTTGCCAGTGAAAGCGCTGGTGAAGGAATCAGCGGCACCGGGGTTCAAGCTCAAGGATGTAGAGGAGCCGCGCATCCGTGAGGACGAAGTTCTCATCCGCGTGAGACGCGCCGGCGTCTGCGGCACCGACGTGCACATCTACGACTGGGATGCCTGGGCGAAGGGACGGTGCAAGCCTCCGTTCGTCGTCGGCCACGAATTCGCCGGCGACGTCGTGCAGGTCGGCCGGCTCGTCACCGATGTCAAAGAAGGCGACCGCGTGACGGCAGAGGGCCACATCGTCGATGGCCGCTGCCTGCTGTGCAGGACGGGGAACTCCCACGTCTGCCCGTACACCCGCATCATAGGCGTCGACCGCGACGGATGCTTCGCGGAGTACATCTCGATGCCGGCGACGAACGTCTGGCACCTCGCGGACGACATCTCGTACGACGTGGGGGGAATTCACGATCCGATGGGCAACGCCTTTCACACGGTGCTCACGGCAGAGATACCGGGAGCGATCGTGCTGGTCACCGGCTGTGGGCCGATCGGAATCTTCGCCGTCGGAATCTGCAGGGCGGCGGGCGCGTCGCGGATCATCGCGACCGACGTGAACGACACGCGTCTCGCGCTGGCGAAGAGCATGGGCGCGCACGAGGCGGTGCATCCCGATCAGGCGGAGAGGATCGTGAAGGAGGCGACGGGTGGGCTCGGTGCGGATGTCGTGCTCGAGATGTCAGGGGTGCCGGCTGCGATCCATCAGGCGTTCGCGCTGGTCCGCGTCGGCGGGCGGGTGCAAATGCTGGGCATTCCATCGAAGAAGGTCGACTTCGATCTGGCGACGGAGGTGATCTTCAAGGGCCTCACCATCTACGGAGTGGTTGGCAGGCGGATGTACCAGACCTGGCACCAGATGACTCGATTCCTGCTTTCCGGCGAATTCGATCCGACGCCGGTGATTACGCACCGGTTCCCGCTCGCGGAGGCGGACGCTGCAATCGCGGCGATCAAATCGGGTGAGGCGGGGAAGGTGATATTCGAGATCGCGTAGGCGGGAAGCGGGAGGCGGGAAGCGGGATGAGGATGGGCAAACATGAATCACGGGGACACCGAAGTGCTCAACACGAAGTTTGACGCGGAGCTCAGAGCGAGCATCCAGAAGCTGAAAGATGAGAAGGTGTACAAGCGGCTCAACTATCTGGCGTCGCCGCAGGATGCGCGGGTCCAGATGGAGGGACGCGGCGAGGTGGTCATTCTGTCGTCGAACAACTACCTCGGGTTGTCGAACAATCCGGACGTGATTGCCGCGGGAATCGACGGACTGAAGAAGTTCGGCGCGGGTACGGGTAGCGTGCGCTTCATCTGCGGCACGTTCACGGTGCACCGCGATCTTGAAAGGGCGATTGCAGACCTGGTGGGCACCGAGGCATCTCTCACCTACGTCTCGGCGTGGAACGCCAATGAAGGACTGACGGCGTCGATCGTCGAGCAGAACGACTTCGTGGTGTCCGACGCGCTCAATCACGCGTCGATCATCGACTCGATCAGGCTCGCCAAGTCGATCACCAAGTGCACGACCGCGGTCTATCAGCACTCGGATCTCGACGACCTGCGGTCGAAGCTGGAGTCGGCCAGGAGCGCGCGGCGGAGAGTCATCTGGACGGACGGGGTGTTCTCCATGGAGGGGAGCATCGCGAAGCTGCCCGACATTCTCCAGATCGCCCGCGACTACGACGCCATCGTCGCCGTTGACGATTCGCATGGGACGGGCGTCCTTGGTGCGACGGGCCGCGGCACCGCCGAGCATTTCGGGGTGCTCGGCGAGGTCGACATCATCACCTCGACGTTGGGGAAGGCGTTGGGGGGAGCGGCGGGCGGATTCGTTGCGGGACCGGCCTCGCTCTGCGACATGCTGACCCAGCGGTCCCGGCCGCAGCTGTTTTCCAACGCGCTGCCTCCGACGGTGGCGTCGAGCGCGCTGGGTGCGGTACGGCAGCTCGAGCACCATCCGGAGCTGGTCGCGAAGCTGCGCGACAACACGCGCTATTTCCGGGGCGCGATCGCCGAAGCGGGGTTCAAGCCTCTGGCCGGAGAGACCCCCATCGTCCCCATAATCGTGGGGGAGACGGCCACCGCCATCAAAATGAGTGACATGTTGCTGGATGAAGGCGTCTTTGTGACGGGGTTCGGCTTTCCGGTCGTTCCCCAGGGGCAGGCGCGTGTGCGTTGTCAGCTCAGCGCGGCCCATTCACGCGACGATCTGGACCTGGCCATTGCGGCCTTCAAGACCGTTGGGACGAAGCTAGGCATAATCTAGAGGAAGCCTTCATGCAGAAGCTCAGAGCAGTCGTCGTGGCGATGGCAGCCACGGTCGTCGTTTCCGCGGGCGCGAACGCGCAAGGGATGCGGAACTTCGACAACTCATGGTTCTGGGGTTTCAAATCCGGAATCAACACCTTTTCGGTGCCCGGTCACGGCAACACGTCAACCGTCGATCTCGGCGTCGATTGGATGATCACCCGCACCAAGGGCGGCCTCTACGTTTCTGGCAATCAGTCGATCTTCGAGCGCGACCTGATAGTAGCTGATGGAGCATCGCAAACCGGCCAACGCACGGTCAGGGTGAACGATCTCCGCCGCATCAGTGTCGGAGCACTCGTATTTCCCAAGCATTTCGGCGGCATCACTCCCTACGGCGGACTGGGCTACACCATCGCCGTGCTCGGCGACGCCCGCGTTTTCGTAGACAGCGCCAACACCTTCCCCTCGAACGCGTTCCTCGACCAGGTCGAGGCCGCGCGCAGCCGCAGCGCGATCATGGGAATGTTCGGCCTTCAGATCCAGATGAGCAGACTGGCGGTATTCGGTCAGGAAACGCTGATCCCGAGCAGCCCCAGCTTCCTGTTCCCCAGCGTGTTCAACTTCTTCGAGTTCGGCATCCGCCTGAACTTCGGCAGCTCCATCGATCGGGACTAGCAGCTCTCGGCGCACCCCTTCAATGGAATGACGGCTCCCGTGAGGGAGCCGTTTTTTTGTCCACGAGTGCGGAGTGCGGGACTAGGACGAGACCTTCCCCCTGGACACGAAGCGGTTGCCGCGGACGATCCATCTGAGCGGCCAATCCGCCGACTTGGTTATGCCGATCCGCGCGGTGACTTCGACTTGCTCATCGGGGACTGCTTCGCCGGCGCGAATCACCACCGGATAGCGCTGGAGGGGGCGGCCGGTATGCGCGCCGGTGATGCCGAGCGCGGTGCAGAGTTTACCTGGCCCGTTGGTGAGATCGGAATCCTTGCGCACCCGCGGACGGCGGCGGTGCATCAATGAGATTCCGTCGAGCGGTTCCAGCGCGCGCACGAGTACCGCGCTCGGCGATCCTTCGGCGCGCGTTACCGCATTGAAGCACCAGTACATCCCATAGATGAAATACACGTACGAGATCCCGGCGGGGCCGTAGAGGTGCTCCGTGCGACGAGTTCGGCCGGCGGCGGCGTGGCAGGCGAGATCGTGCTCGCCGAGGTAGGCCTCGGTCTCGACGATGATGCCGCTGGCGATGCCGTAGGCAGTCTTGCACTCGAGCACCGCGCCGAGGAGCTCGCGCGAGACGATTTCGGTGTCGCGCTCGTAGAAGTTGGCGGGGAGAATGCGCCCGCGGTCGAAGCGCGCGCGCGGTCTCGAGCCGAGGAGGGTCGTCGCCGACTCTACCCCGCCCGGGATTGTTGGCCTGCTCACACTACTCGCTAGTGGTCTTGCTGCGAGTCTTGCGGGCTGCTCGCCGCGGCGTCGGCTTCTCGCCGCCCTCTTCCGACGCAGCAGCTGATTTGCGTGGACGACGGGGCTTGCCTTCGCCAGGCGCCGCGCGCTTGCGACCGCGCGGCTTGATGTCGGAGTCGGAAAGCGCATCCTCGCCGGTCATCGGCAAGTCGGGCGCGATCTCGACGTCGACCGGAGTCGGAGTCGGCTGAGCGATTTCCACGACGCCGACAGATAGCAGGTCTGGCGGGACGATGCCGACGCGAGCGCCAATCGGTCCGCGACCGCGACCACGTCCCGGACCCGCGCCGCGCGCGCCCATTCCAGTCGGAGCTGACGGAGTTGTCGGCGCCGGTCCTGGCGGCTCGGCGATCGCCAGTTGCTCGCTGACCGACGTAGAAGGAGCCGCTGGCGCGACTTCGTAGTCATCGCCGCGGCGACGCAGGTCGATGATGTCGGCGTCGTGGGCATCCTGAAGGATGCGATTGAAGTTCCGTTCGCTGAGGCTCTCGCTGTCGCGACCGAGCAGGTCACGCGCAACGATGCGCGCCTGACTGGCGCGGATCGGTGCGCCGCCGTTGGAGGCGGCAGCACGACGCACCAGATCGAAGGCCTCTTCGCGGCGTAGCCGGAGTCCACTGGATCCGATCTCACCGCCCGCTGCGACCGGGGCTTCGCTCGCCACTTCCGTGGTCGAGACCGCTTCACCGTTCGGCTGTGCGCCACGCGGTTGGCGATCGCGATCACGATCACGACCCCGTCCGCCGCGGCGGCCGCGACGACCACGGTCGCCAGTCTCCCCTTCGGCTGCGGCCGAGGGTCTCGCAGCGGGCGCCTCCGCTTCCTGGCCGGCGGGGAGAGAGGCTCCACGCGCGCCCGGAGGTCCGACCTCTAGCTGCCCATTCTCGAGCTTCGTGAGCGAGAGCAGCCCGCGATGGGCGGCTTCGGTGACGAAGCGCGAGAACTTGGACATGCCAAGATTCTTTTCGTCGAAGGAGCTGTCGATCTGCTGCATCACCTGCTTGAGTCGATCGGCGCGCATCACATCGCCATTGCGCTTCATGCGTTCGACTGCTTCGGTGACGAGCTCCCACGGATCCTTCTTGACGACTTCCTCTTCCCCGCTCTTCACGAGTCCGGCGAGCGCGTTGTAGCTGTAGTACTCGTCGCAGTTCTGGACGAGCAAGTCGCTCGACGATTCGCGAATGCCGACGCCGATGACGTACTTCCCGTACTCTTTGAGCTTGATGACGAGGCTCGAAAAGTCGGAGTCGCCGGAGAGGAGAATGAACGTGCCGATCTCCGGTCGCGTAAAGACGAGCTCGAGCGCGTCGATGGCGAGGCGGATGTCGGTGGCGTTCTTCTTGGACGACCCGTAGGCCGGCGCGAAGATCAGGTCGATGGACGCTTCGGTGAGCGGGACGATGTACTGCGGAT
>DASSNV010000127.1:0-4348 GCA_035701245.1 Gemmatimonadaceae bacterium
TCAGCTACGGCTCGGCGTGGTATCGCTGGTACATGCGCCGACTCGCCGAGCGGCCCGCGAACGTATTGTTTCTGGTGCGATCGCTGGTGGCCTGACGGTAACTTTTTGGTTACCAGACCCGTAGTCTCTGTGTCGCGGAGGTGAGCTCATGAACCTGCGCTCCCGCATATGGGGAATTGGCGCCGGAGTTTTCGGAATCGTCAACCTGCTTGGCGCTCTGCTGGCAATGCGCATGAGTGAGCGCGCGCATGCAGACGTGCACCTCATCCTGTTTCTCCTCAGCGCGCTCGCTTACCTGGCGTGGCGCGCTGTGAATCGCGGCCGACGCCCGCAATTGGCCGTCGATGCTGGCGCCGCTGATTCCGATGCGGCCGATCCCCAGATCGAATACCTGCAGCAGTCCGTCGATGCCCTCGCGCTCGAAGTCGAACGACTCGGCGAGGCCCAGCGCGCACGCGAACGACTTCGAGAAGGCACCTCGTCACCGCCACCAAAGAAGGACCAATGATCAAGAGCATTTTCGTCGCCGCTCTCGCTGTCATGCCCGCGGTCGCAGCCGCGCAATTTCCCAGCGAGGTCCGGCCGGGAGTTCGCGTCGAGGTCTGGCTCCCCGAATCCACCCGTCAGGAGAATGGGCCCGCGCGGCGCCAGATGCTTCGCGGCAATGTCGAATCCGTGCAGGGAAGCATTCTTCGCCTGAGTGTGCCTGCGACGGCGGGATCGATTGCCATTCCCCGCTCCGCTGTTCGCCGTCTCTACGTGAGCAAAGGCGTCTCGCGCGGAGCCAGCATGGTGGAGCGCGCGCTGGGCGGTGCACTCGGCGGGGCAATAACTTTTGCGTTGATGAACGATCCGCGCCGTAAAGGTGGTCCGCACTACCATACTGACTGGCGCGCTGCCGGAGTCGGCGCGTCATGGGGCGCCGGAATTGGCGCGATCGTCGGACTGGCGTTCCCCTACGAAAGGTGGCACCGTGTCATCCACTGACGCGCGGCGCGGCAATCCGGCGTTCATCTGGCTCGGCATCGCACTGCTCGTCGCAGGATTCTTCGGCCACTTCTTCGCCGCGCGGGCGATCGGCGGCTACTACATCGCCTACCGCGATCACATCTTCGGCTTCTTTTTGATCGCAGTCGTGACTGGTGTGATCATCTGGCTGCTCGGTCGGTGGGTGTGGAAGCGTCGCGACGTCACCATCCTCGTTATCGGAGCGGTGCAGGCCGTCATCGGTTACATCATCTACCTGAACCGCTTCAATATTCATTGAGCTTGACCGCCCGCTAGCGGTTCCCGCTTCCCGCCTCCCGCTTCCCGCTTCCCGCTTCCCGCTTCCCGCCACACTCGCGTCGGATCGTCGTCGGGATCGGGAGTCTCCTGCGTCGGCCTGATCTTCTCTGGAACATTGCGCAGGTTGATGCGGATGCGCGTCCACGTCGACGAGCGACCGCGCATCGAATCGACCAGCACGTCGTCGACAGCGAGATGCCTCGCGGCGGCGGGATGCTTCTTCTTCCAGCGCTCCAGACCGGCCAGCGCCTCGTCCTTGTGTGGTGAGTTCGCCACGACGATCAGCGGCATCTTCGATCTCGATTTCGGCGCCGATTTCGCCGCGGACTTCGTGCTCGATTTCGCAGCGGACTTCGTCGGGGTATTGTGAGTGGTCTTCTTCGCTGCGCCCTTTGCTCGCGATGGCGCGACCCTCGGCGCTTCGCCCTCCATTTTCCTGAAGTGCGGCGGCCACGGCGCATCCCCAAGGCCCGCGGCTTCGTCCCGCGCCGCGAGCTCGAGCAGCCGATCGAGCGATCCCGCGGTGTCGTCCATCGATGCGTTGGGATCGCCGATCTTCTGGAGCCGCGCCGGCATCGTCAGCACCGTAAAATCCTCGGGCTCGACATCGGGCACCTCGTCCCAGCGCAGCGGCGCCGACACCCGCGCGTCGGGCAGTGGCCGGATCGAGTACGCGGAGCAGGTCGTGCGATCCTTGGCGTTCTGATTGTAGTCGAGGAAGACGCCGTGACGCTCTTCCTTCCACCACTTTGACGTGGCGAGCGTCGGCGCGCGTCGCTCGATCTCACGCGACAGCGCCAAGGCGGCGCGCCTGACTTCAGTAAAGCTCCAGCGTTGTTGAATGCGCACGTTGATGTGCATGCCGCGCGAGCCGCTGGTCTTGGGAAATCCGCGCAAGCCGAGCTCTTCCAGCAGCTGCTTTACTTCCAGCGACACTTTCCGCACATCGTCCCACTTCACGCCAGGAATCGGATCGAGATCGATTCTGAGCTCGTCGGGGTGATCCAGGTCATTGGTACGCACTGCATGTGGATGGAGCTCGATGCAGCCGAGGTTGACGATCCAGGCGAGGCCGGCCGCGTCATCCACGACGACTTCATCTGCGGTTCGACCCGACGGAAACGAAAGCGTCACCGTCCTGAGCCACGACGGCGTGTTGTCCGGCGCCCGCTTCTGATAGAACGGCTCCTTCTCGGCGCCGTTCACGAATCGCTTGAGCATGTTGGGCCGGTCCCGGACGCCGCGCACTGCACCATCCGCTACGTCGAGGTAATACCGGACCACCTCCAGCTTGGTCAGCCTGACGTCGCGCGAGAAGTAAGGCTTGTCCGGATTGGTGATCTGGACCTCGCGCCCGTCGAGCGTCAGGACTTCAGGCGGCTGTTTCTTGGCCATGCCGCAATTTGCTCTTAAGATTGGGTCGATGAAACCTGCCACGTCGGCCTACAGCTCTGAGACTGGCCGCACCTACCATCTGGACAAGCTGATCGGAAAGGGTGGCTTCGGTGAGGTGTACCTCGCCACTCCGACGCCGCAGGACGGCCTCCCCGCGCAGGTCTGCATCAAGATCACCGACCGCATCTCGGCGTGGCTGCGCGAAGCGTACTTCGCCGAGCTCCTGTTCCGCGAGCCGCGCGCGCTGAGAGTGTTCGACAGGTTCGTCGAGCTCGGCGACGGCAGCATGCGCTACTGCATCGCGCTCGAGTACGCGGTGAACGGCGACCTCGGCGCGTGGCTCGAGAAGAAGGGCGCGCAGTCGGAGCGGTTCGTGCGCCGCGAGATCGCGGCGATTCTGAGCGCGCTCGACGCGCTGCACCGTGGCCAGGCCCTGCACCGCGATCTGACGCCGTTCAACATCTTCGTCTGCGACGAGGAGCAGCTCAAGCTCGGCGATTTCGGGATTGCCGCGCACCAATTGAGTCACCGTGGCGTCACCGCCGATGCGTTCAACCCCTTCAACGCGCCGACGGAGATCGCGTGGGGACGGGTGCGGCGTTGGCAGCAGCGCGACGACATCTACCAGGTCGGGTTGATCGCGGCGATGCTCCTGCGCGGCGACATCACCAGATCGGTGAGCAGCCGCGAAGTGCGTGGACTTCCCTGCAGCGATCACCTCAAGGAAGTGATCTACCGCTGCCTCGGCGCGCGCGGCAAGCGCTACGAAGCAGCGCGCGAGCTGATCGATGCGCTGCGACACCGGCCGAAGCAGCCGCAGCCAGGGAGGCTGTCAACGCTCAAGGGACGCCGCATTTCCTTTACCGGATTTCTGAGCCGGCCGCGCAGCGAGGCGATCGCCGCCGCCAGAAAAGCTGGCGCGACAGTGGTGTCCAAGCCGGGCCCGTCTTCGGACGTGCTCGTCAGGGGACGATTCAACGCCTTACAGATCGCTGGCAAAGCTGGTGGGACCAAGCTGTTGGAGATCCGCCGGCTCGCGGAACAGGGGCATAACGTCACCGTGATCGGCGAACGCCAGTTCTGGAGGCTGGCGGACCGAAAATCTGTTTCCAAGACGCCCAAAAAGCGTCGTAATAGCAGGGTCCGATGACCCACTATTATGCGATACGTATTGAAACAGAAGCTGGTGTCCCTCGGCAACAATTTCATGATAAGGGACGGCCGCGGACGCGATGCATTCCGCGTCAACGGCTCACTACTGGCGCTCGGCGAAAAGCTCTCTTTTCAGGATACGACCGGTAAGGAGCTGACCCGCATCGAGCAGCGGGTTGTCAGTCGATCCAGCAGCTATCAGGTGCGCCGCGACGGGAAATACCTCGCCGACGTCAAGCGCGACGATCCGTCGTTCTTCCAGCATCGCTTTCGCATCGAGGTCCGCGAATCCGCCGATCTCGAGGCGACCGCCGATTTTCTGGACCGCACTTACGTGATCAGGCGTGCGGGCTCGGATATCGCGACGATGAGCAAGCGCTGGTTCAGGCCGAGCGAGACTTACGCGATCGAGATCGACGACAGAGAGCCCGATCCGATCCTGCTCCTGTCGATCGCGGTAGTCATCGAGAGGGCCTGCCGGAAGCTCCAGAACCGGTAGCACTCGTCGCGCGCA
>DASSNV010000128.1:0-16488 GCA_035701245.1 Gemmatimonadaceae bacterium
GGTCAGTCGGCAAATCACGGATACTTTGTCCTGCGCACGCTCTGGATTGTGCGGAATTTCCCTATCGACAATCGCCAGCAGAGACAGAGGCCTCCGCCAAACTGGGAAACCATTTGGCGTGGGCTCTGATCTTTTCACGGCCGATGGCCGTGGACTGATTTCAGCGGCTCGGCGGCGTGATCAGCATCGACCACTTGCCATCGCGTACGAGTTTGCGACTGACGCTGCCCAGCAATAAACGGGTGAGCAGTCTGTGCCGCTGGCTGGCGGTCGCGATCATGTCGGGGCTGATCTTTTCCGCGAGACTCAGCAGCTCTTTCCCTGGATCTCCATTGCGGGTGACGGTCTCTACCCGAATCGATTTCCCCTGTTTGATCTCGCTCGAGAGCCGCTCGAACACCCGGTCAATTCCCTCACGTTGGACGAGTGCGGCACCCTCGTCGCCTTCCTCAACGACTGGCGAAGGCAGGGCAATGTGGGCGAGAACCACTACGCCGCCGGGATCGACCAGATTTGCGGCGATGTGCGCGGTCTCCCAGCTCGCCTTGCCGAAGTCCGTGGCAACCAGGATGCGAAACGGCAGGCTGGCGGTGTCAGGTCGTACGCCAAGGATCGGCATCGGGGCGTTGGACATCACGCGGGTGGCGGTGTTCTCACCGAGCGCCTGAGCAAAAGCGCCATGACGATGGATGCCCATGACCAGCAGCTCGGCGCCACTTTCCTCCGCATCATAGAGGATGGTCGATGCCGGGTCACCGATGACCGTTCTCACCGGCCAGGCAGGGTCCTCACCGAGGATGTCGTGGATCCTGTTGCGGATGATTCGCGCCTGATCGTCGTAGAACTCCTCGCCAAGAACGGCCTGGGTGAAAGCGAAGGTCGCGTCCGCCGCGCCGCCGCCGGCAAGTGGAGTCATCGGCTCGATAGCGCGCAACACCGTGGGGTTGGCGCCGCGGTGTGCCAGCGTGGCGGCAACCCGGATCGCCGCCGGCGCGTTGTCATCGTTGTCGATCGCGAGAAGGAGCTTATACGAGACGCCGGGCAGGAACAGATGCCGATACGACTTGACGCCGGTCACCGCAGTTGGCGGCGTGAGAGTGAGCTGCGCATCGATGCTCATGGACGTCTCCTTTGTTTTGGTCGATCGACCCATGGTACCAGCGCTCTTTGGCGCGGAACCAGGCATGGATGTACCAATGGCGTTTGGTCGGCCGCCGGTTGAAGGACGCCGCAAAACTCACCCCGCAAGGCAGCGAGCTTTTCGTCCTCTGCGATCTCAGCCGGACTGCGATGGCTATGGGGGGGATGGCCGTCCGAATAGTAGTCCATGGGCGTAAAGTGGGACTTGCGAACTATCGAATCCGTAGTCGATCCGCCTCTCTTTTGTGGGAGATTCCCTGAAATCTTCCGGTAAATCCTTACAGCGATTGTCTCTTGTTCCTGTCAGGATTGTCGAAGCTCTGCTGACTAGTTTCCGCAATGATAAGACAAACGGCCCTTGACCTTGGCGTACTACCGAAGGCATTCAGCGAAGCGCTACAAGCTGATCTGTCGGAGCGGTACGACCGCGAGGCAGCAGACCGCGGGCTCGGCGGAGACGTAAGGACGCCAGTCAGCGTCAGCACTCCTCGCTGGACCGCGCTCGGCGAGGCCGTGTGGGTGGTAACCAGGCAGATGAAAGTCCACGGATACCTCCCTGAGAGTGTTCTGATCGCTATCAAGTCGGCGGCGCGTGAAGCAGCGGTGCCCCGTGTGGCGGAGCATTTGGTAAGGGACATTATCGCCGACGCCGCTCAGTGGTGTATCCAGGCGTACTTCGAGGCTGCAGCCGCGCAGCAAGACCTTGCCGTGTTTGCGACACCGACTTCGCGTGTTGTTGCAATTCCCTCTGGAATCGAAACTCCGAGTACTCTTCGGCCGCCTATTTTACCCGAACACCATCCCTGATCCTTCTGAGGGGAAGAGAATCACTATCGCACCCTCCCCCAGTCGATGAAGGTGCCAGGAGGCTGTCGGGTCAGACCAAGCGTCGGTTCGGTGGTCGACGTGCATCGCAACCTCTTCGCGCTGCCACGCCTATGACGCCAGGAAAGTGCTCTCGAGGCGTGACGATTCGGCGCGGCGCTTGATGCCGAGCAGCATTCCCCGCTCCATGATGAAGTGCGCAGGCTCGTAGACCAGCAATCGAAACGGCGCCGCCAGAACCCCGGCGAGACTCGGCGCTCCCTCGCCGCGCGTTCTGATGAGCATGCGCGTCTTGTTGTCGGTTGTCGGCAGGACGACGAACGCGCCCCAACCTTCCAGCACCAGGGCCTGACCGGGAACGACCTTGAGAACTCTGCAGCCGAGTCTGCGACCGAAGATTCCGCCGAGGTAGTTGTCGGGAACGGTCGGCACCAGCTCCCCGACTTGTCGCTTCTGCCATTCGGGAATGATCTGATTGGCGTTGGTGATCTTCGCCCCGACGGCGTTCTCGAGCGCGGTGTAGCTGTAAAAGCCGCCGCGGTCCTGGCCGATCTGAATGAGCCAGGGCCAGACTGACTCGGTTGGCGCGCTGATCGTGATCGCGTGATCGATGCGATAGTGTGCGACCCGAACGAATTCGTCGCCGGGGAGAGCCATGGCGCGCTCTGCCTCCGTGGTCCCCCAGTGCACGTTCCACGGACGAAGCGCCAGAACGAGCGCGACGTACAGGAGAAACAGCCAGCTGATGATCACTCCGGTGAGATGCCATGCCTTATGCCGCGGCGCCGCATGGCTCGTCGCTGTCGCTGCGGGGCGGGAATACGCGACCATGCTCAGCGCGATGAAATCGGCGGTCAGTCCGAGCACCAGGATGAACCCTGGTACAAGAATCAGCAGAAGCAGCGACGACGCAGCGCCGATGATCGTGAGTGGCCGCCAGAAATCCCTGAGACCGCTGACTCCGATTGCACCGAAGCCGCCGGCGAGAAAGCCCACCATCGCGAGCTCCCACAGTGAGATCGGCAGCCACCAGCGGCCCGTCTCGCCGGCCCAGATGCCAATTCCGGCGTGCGCCAGTCCGTGAAACAGCAGAAAGACGCCAAAGATCTTTTGTTGACGCGCTGACAGCGTAAACGCTGCGCGGTCTCGGACGGTGCCACGCGAAAGGAGGATCGGAGGGGCTGTCATTGATCACCCGCTGAACGAAGACGATGTGAAGTTCACTTCGGGTTGGGGGTCGAGGTATCGGGCGAGTTGCTCGTCTTGGGTCGGGAGTCACCTTACACGGAATGTCTCCGGTCGGGATTTCGGATCGTGTCGCAGCTTGCAGTGCGCAATTCTTGCAACATGCTGTGCGACCGTGCATTCCCTCGTACGTCGGTACATAAAGACCGCAGTGGGATTCCTGCTGCTCGGCCTGGCGATCGGTACGCACATCCTCGTTCGCCGCGAGCTGTATCTCGAGTCGTCGAGCCAATACGAGATCAGCGCCCACACCCACGCCATTCTCGTCGGCTTCGTGATGATGATGATCCTCGGCGTGGCGCTGTGGCTGTTCCCCCGGGAGCGCGGCGAAGAAAAGCGCTATGATCCCAGAGCGGCGAACGCCGCGTACTGGCTGATCACTATCGGCACCGCGGCGCGCATTGCCGGCGAGCTCGCGCGAGTCGGCTCCGGTGCGCTCTGGCTGCGCCTGGTGGTCGTTGCGGGCGGTGTCGCCCAGTTCGCGGGCATCGCCGTTTTCTTCTTCACGATGTGGCCGCGCATACGCTCGGCGGGCAGTCATGTTCGCGAAGCCCGCGGCGAGAAGTTCTAGACATCCTCCGGAGATTGCTGATGAACCCAGATCTTCCCCGCCTGTCCGAGCTCGCCGAGCGGCCGGCAACGCGACGCGACTTTCTCATAAAGTCATCGGCAGGCGCGATCGTTCCATTCTTCCTTGCGGCGTGCCACCCGGATGAGGGGAAGCGGGAAAGCGACCACGAAAATGGGGGCAGTGGCGGCCACGAGGCTGGGCCGGCGACGGCCCTCCGCAATCCGGACAGCAAGCTCGACACTGGTGGTCACGCCAACGTCCATCAGTCTACCAGCGCCGCGTCCCAAAAACCCAGCGTGGCGTTCCATCGATTCGATCCGGCGCTGCCACCGGTGAGCGCGCAACGCACCCTGAAGATCGAATTCACCGCGCAGGAAGTTCCAATCAAGATCTCAGACGACACGACGGTGTCGGCGTGGACGTTCAACGGAGACATCCCCGGTCCGATCGTCCACGTGAAGCAGGGCGACACCGTCGAGTTCACGTTGGTGAATCACGGGTCGATTCCCCACTCGATGGATTTCCATGCGGCGGTGATCGACCCGAAGATCGCGTTCCGGTCCGTCGCCCCAGGGCAGCCGGTGTCCTACACCTTTCGGGCGAAGTATCCCGGCGCGTTCCTGTATCACTGCGGCACTTCGCCTGTGCTGATGCACATCGGCTCCGGGATGGTCGGTGCGATCATCGTCGATCCGCCGTCCCCGCTGCCGGCCGCGGAAGAATATGTGCTCGTGCAGTGCGAGTATTACCTCGGCGCTGAAGTCGGTGGTGTGCAGCCGTTCGACTACACCAAAATGCTTGCGACCGTCCCCGACTACGTCTCGTTCAACGGCCGGCCGGGGCAGTACATGACGTCACCGATCAAGGCAAAGGTTGGCGACCGGGTCCGTTTCTATGTCGTGAACGCCGGTCCGACGCACCCGTGCAATTTCCACGTCGTCGGCGAGCAGTTCGACACCGTTTACCTCGGCGCGCCGCCGGCCATGCCATTGCGCGGCGTCCAGACCTTCGCCGTCGCGCCCGGCGGCGGGATGGTTTTCGAGATGCTGGCCGACATTCCCGGCGAGTTCGTATTCGTGAACCACGGTTTCGGGCACGGGCAGAAGGGCGCGATCGGAATCATCAGCGTGGAGGCGTGATGGTCGAGGCATCCTGGATCTGGGAACCGCAACTCAACTAACCTAGGACTCTCCGCCAACGGTCGGCGCCCGCCGCGACGCTGGCGTCATCTCGACCCGCCTCAACGCGGCCTGCCCTCCGATGGTGCGCCATACATTATAGATGAAGGCGAATGCACCGAGTGCGCTGAGCGTGCCACCAGTTCCAAGGACGGGAACGCTGCGCGCTCCAAAGTGCGGCGCCATGACAAACCCTACGACCATCAGCGCCAGCCCGACATTCGACAACCACCAGTGCACCCCGCCGAGTTTCCGGTTGTGCAGCGGGTGGCCGAAAAACCGTGGCACGACGTGGTAAGCGACGCCGTAGATCATCATCGTCACGAATCCGAGCAGGTTCATGTGAACGTGCGCGGGCCGGTAGATGATCCAGAGCGGATGCACCGCCATCGCCACGCCGAGGGTGACTCCAAGGCCGAGCCAGACGAGCGCGGCCTTGATGAAACGGGCTACGAACCAATCCATTAGTGACTCTCGTGGTCGTCTTCGTCCTCGACCTCGAGCCGTCCCTTCATCCCAAGCGCGGCGTGCGGATCGCACTGGAAGTAGTACTTGCCCGGCTCGAAGTTCACCGGAATGTCGATCGTCTGTCCCGGTAGCTGCAGCATCTCACTGGCGGGAGGCAGGTTCTTCTTGCCGGGGTTCGAGTCAGGCAGGAAGTGCACGTTGTGCACCCCGAGCTTGAGCGTGAAGCGCAGCACATCGCCGCGATGCGCTTCGATCTTGTTCGGTGTGAAATAGTTTCCCTTTTCGTCGCTCGTAGCCTCGACGACGATGGTCTTGCCGCCCGCCTGGGGTTGCGTCTCGCCGCTCTGAGCCGGCGCAGGCGTGGCGGCCGAACTATCGGCGCCGCCGTTTTCGCTTTTCGCGCACGCCAGAATGGAAACAGCAGCGAGCAACATTGTAAAATCTTTCTTCATGATAGTCCTCAGTTGGTTTTTCGTTGGTTAGCGCGCGGTCGCGCGCGGAGAAAGCGGCACGATCAGAAATCCTTTTTCTGAAACGCCCGCATACCGGCCAGGAATGGGAGTATGATCCAGCCCGCCATCGCTGCCGCCGTGACTGCCACACCCATCGACCGGCCGAAGAACTTCTGCAGCAACGCGCCGGTGTATCCGAGCAGCGCAGCGACATCGAACTGCAGGAGCAACCCCACCCGCGCCAGATCCATCGGATTGGCGAGCATCATCGCCAGCAGCGGACGCTCCAACGGATGGTCTGCCATGATCGAGATCAGCAGCAGAACCAGGCCGTCGTATAGAACGGCGAGAAACAGCCATAGCGCGACGGCGATGCCGAGTCCCTTGAGTCTGTCCTCGGTGCGGGCGACGATCAGAATCGCAAGCGCGGTAAAGATGAAGTTGAGCGCAACGCCGGTGAGAAGGAACGCGACGAAGGTCCCCGGTCGCGCGGTGGCAATGCCGCCGTGCACGATGAACGGAATAAGCACTGCGGCGACGAAGCTGAGCGACAGCGGCAGCGCGAGCCCCAGGTAAAGCCCAGCGAACACCTGACGCCGGCGGATCGGCTGGGTGAGCAGCAGCTCGGTAAACTCGCGCGCGGCGTAGAGATAGACCGTTGAGAACACGATCGCGACGAGCGGAATCAGGAAGAGCACTACGTTGACGAGGCTCAGCAGCGCCTTCTCACCGCCCCCGCCGAATCGGAACAGAGCGTCGGTCACGACGAGAAAGAAGAGTGTGTAACCGATCAGCCAGCGGCTGCGCAGCACATCCCGGAGCTCGTAACCGGCGACCTTGGCGGTGGTCCTCATGCCGCAACCCCCCGCTTCATCATCTCGGCGATGGCGCGCTCGAGGCTGTTTTGCCGGGTAATCTTCTTCAGCTCTCCGACCGCACCGATGAACGCTACCTTGCCCTCGTTGATGAAGGCGACATCGTCGGCAAGCTCGTCCAGCTCGCTCATAATGTGCGACGTCAGCAGAAACGTCTTCCCGGCACGTTTCTCGGCGAGGACCTTGTCTTTGAGGATTCCGCTGGCAACCGGATCGAGTCCGGCGGTCGGCTCGTCCAGAATCAGCAACTCGGGCCTGAAGAGAAACGTGATGACCGCGTTCACCTTCTGACGCGTGCCTCCCGAGAGAACCCGAATCGGCTTGTCGAGGGCACCCTCGAAGGCGAAGCGATCGATCAGCTCTTCGTCCAGCGGCGGCGTTGCCCCGCGCAGATCCGTGAGCATGCCGAGCAGCTCGCGCGCAGAGAGGTTGTCGGGAAACCGCGCCAGCTGCGGCATGTAGCCGATGCGCGAGCGATAGGAATCGTCAGCACCCATTGGCGCGCCATTGATCTCGATCGAGCCGGAGTCTGGCCGGGTGAGCCCGAGGATGATCTTGGCAAGGGTGGTCTTGCCAGCGGCGTTGGGGCCGACCAGACCCGTGATCCGCGCCGGTTTGATGGCGAGCGAAAGCCGGTCGAGCACGCGCAGCTTGCCGAAGCTCTTGCTCACTTCGCGGACCGTTATCACCGGACCCTCGTCATGGAGGGTTCGCGATCGGCGACGGCCTCGGGGGTAAGAGCGGGTACGATGCTCTCCGCTGAATCGAGCAGGCGGACGAAGTTGCTGCGCAGGAGAATGATCGACGGCGCATTCTGGGCGACCACGACCGAGAATAGGCGCACCGGATGAAAAGGCACATCGCCAAAGCCGTCGCGATCGAGATCGTAGCCGCGATAGCCATCCCAATAGTTGCGCGCGAAGGTGTTGGTGCTCTCGCTGTTGTTGGCAGCGACATCGAAGGTGTTGCCGATGAAATTGTTGCTGGTAAAGCTTCCCTCCTGGGTGCTCGCCTCGAGCTTCACCGCCCAGCCGTTGTCGACGAAGTCGTTGTGGGTCGCCTTGATTCGGTTGGCGCCGTCGGCCATCAAGGCAGTCGTATTGCGCGAGAACACGTTGCCATCGAGCCTGCTGTCGGCGATCTCCTTGAGCAGCAGGCCGTACGCTGCGCCGCCCCAGTTCTCCTCGAAACGGTTCCCCGTCATCTCGACTCGGTGGGTGAACATCACCGCCACGCCGGAGCCGTTGCTACGAAAGGTGTTGCGCAGGTACCGGCAGTCATCGGAGTACATGAAGTGCAGTCCGTAGCGCAGGTTCCGCTCGCTCAGATTGCCGCTGATGACGCTGTTGTGGACGAACTCGAAGTAGATGCCGTCGCGATGCCCGGTGATCCGGTTGTCGGCGATGGTGATCCTGTTCGCGTTCCAGAGATGAATTCCATTCCCCGAATTCATCTCCCGGCCGCGATTGGAGCGCAGCACGTTCCCTCTCACGACGCAATCGTCGACCCTTGCCAGGTAGATCCCGAAGAACGCGTCGTCAAAACGGTTCGCCTCGACGACACATCCCCGCACCGACTGAAAGCGCACCGCCGCCCAGTCTTCCGTGAAGCTCGTGCCGACGTGCGCGAAGCGCAGCCCGCGGATGGTGACGCTGTCGGCGGTGACCGTCATGATCTGACGCATTCCTTTGCCGTCCAGCACCGGCCAGCCGTCGCCGATGATCTCGACCGGTTTATCGACAAGGATGGTCGGCTCCGCGTACACACCTGGTCTTACGACGATGCGAGCGTGTCGCGGCGCTGACCGGATTGCACCGCTAACCGTTCGTACCGCGCCGGTCGGCGAGACCACGATTGTCTGCGCACCAGCAGCAGGCGCTATGCACAACCCGATTGCAATCGCCGTCAGTACGGCGACAGAGCACGTCGAGATTCTCATGGCGAGATTGCTGTCAGTGGTGCGCATCAACGCCCGGCGAGCGCGCGCTTGCGCTCACGCCAGGCGAGTATGACCGCCGCTACCGCGAGGGCGATGGCCATGCCGGCGAGAACGCCGCCCCACGCCGGCCACGATGTCGCGCGAAAATTGAGCAGCTGTTTGGCGCCGATCAGCGGTGGCTGATAGGTCATCCCCGGGATCCTCAAAACGGCGTGCTCGTTGTCGAGGTGGTGGCCGTAGTCGTATTCCCATTTCCAGAAGTCGATCAGACCGACCGCTGCGACGACCACGAAGCCGGCAGTCCACCCATACAGCGCCTTCCGTCTGCCGAGGGCCGCGGCGCCAACTCCGGTAATCACCAACGCGGCGACAATCCACGGCATGAAGCGCAGCTCCGGAATCGATTCGGGCTCGATCCGCTTCATGCCGATGTAGTGATTGAGATTGTTGATGTTGTTTAGGTCGTTCTCGGTGGCACCCTCCACGGTGTTGATGCGGATGTGCATCCCCAGTCCTTCCGGATACTGCGGCGCCGTCAGCCGAACGTTCCAGAGCGGCAGGAAGTAGACGCCGCACAGCAGCACAGCGGCCAGCAGGACCAGGAGCCGCGATCTGCGAGGCGCGCGCGCGGGAACTGCGGCGTGAGCGCCAACCGTCGTGTCAGCGGCGACGCCGGCACGCGGAGCGTGGTCGCTCCGTGCGCCGGGCACCGAGCTGAGATTAGCGACTGCCACTTCGGACCTCCGCTACATCATGTCCATGGGTGGGCAGTGCCTGAGCGCGCGTCGATTGCGACTTGGCGCGCTCGCTGACATTTGCCTTGAGCGCAACGTTCGACCCCGGCGCGGAGACCCGCACGTAACCCTGCATCTCCTGGTGCAACGCCGAGCAGAAGTCGGTGCAGTAGAAGGGATAGATGCCGGTGGCTTTGGGGATCCACCGCAGCGTCCTCGTCTCACCCGGCGCGATCACGACCTCCGCGTTCTCCGCGCCGAGCACGCCAAAGCCGTGCACGATGTCCCAGTCCTGCTCGATGTTGGTGACGTGGAAGTACACGGTGTCGCCGACCATCACGCCCTCGAGGTTGTCCGGCGCGAAGTGACTGCGGATGGCGATCATGTTGATGTGGACGTTCTTGCCCTGGCGCCTGATGCCGCCGTCCGCTTCCGATCTCGTCACGAACGGGTGGGTGCTCTCGGAGAGCTTGTAGAATTTGAGACTGTTGCCCTTGATGAGATCGGCCGGAATCGCTTGGGCGTAGTGCGGCTCGCCGATGGTCGGGAAGTCGAGCAGCATCTTCATCTTGTCGCCGGTGATGTCGAGGAGCTGCGCCGACTGCGCCAGCTCCGGTCCCGTCGGGAGATAGCGGTCCTTGGTGATCTTGTTGAGCGACACCAGGTATTTGCCCCACGGCTTCTTGCTGTCGCCGCCGGGAATCATCAGGTGGCCGACCGAGTAGTAGACGGGCATCCTGTCGAGCACCTGCCAGGTGCCGAGCTTCCACTTCACGATCTCCGACGAGATGAACATCGAGGTGTACGCGTTGCCCTTGCCGTCGAACTCGGTGTGCAGTGGTCCGAGGCCGGGCTTCTGAACTTCGCCGGCGAGCGTCGAGTTGTACTTGAGGATTGGAATTCCCTGCACTTCACCGTCGAATTGCTTGTCGGCGATCGCCTTCTGCATCTTCGAGAACGAGTGCACTGGAATCACCGTCGCGAGCTTGCCGCCGGCGACGATGTACTCGCCGGTTGGATCGACGTCCACCCCGTGCGGTGATTTCGGCGTCGGCAGGTAGTACACGACGCCCGGGCAGTCCTGCGGACTGAGCATCCTGACGCTACTCTTTCGCTCCGAACGCGCGACGCGCGACTTCTCGTCCATGGTGTTGTGGAAGTAGTCGGCGGCGGCCGTCTTTGCCTTGCCGCTCGCGACGCACTGCTCCGCGAGACGATAATTGACGGCGGCGATGAAATCTTTGTCGTTCTGCGAGGCGTTCTGCTCCAGTTTCTGGAACGCCTGCTCGGAGTTGTAGGTCGTGAAGAAGAACCATCCGTCCGATGGACCTTTGCCGGCGTGGCCAAGATCGTAGTTGAACCCGGGCATCAGGATCTGGAACGCGATGTCCATCTTGCCGGGCTGGTCGGCGGTAATGAACGAGAGCGTGCCCTTGAAGTTCTGCTTGTAGGTGTCGATTGGAACGTCGGCGTTCGGAATGGGGACGCTGAAGCGCGTTGCCGAAACGATGTACTTGGTGTTGGGAGTGGTGAACGGCGATGCGTGCCCGCCGGCGGCGTTCGGAATCTGAAGAATCTCGGTCGTCTCGAAGGTCTTCAGATCGATGCGCGCGACGCGCGGAGTATTGTTGCCGTTGATGAAGAGCCAGCGGCCATCGGGAACGCCGTCGGTCTGTGAGAGCTCGGGATGGTGGGTGTCGTCCCACGGCGTGAATCCGTAGGTCGTTTGGAGCATCGGCTTCGTTTCTTCGTTGTAGCCGTAGCCCGTTTCGGGATTCTGGGAGAAGACGCTGATGAACTTGAGAAGCCGGCCGGACGGAAGGCCATACACCATCATCTGGCCGTTGAACCCTCCCGAGAAGAACGCGTAGTACTCGTCGTACTTGCCGGGCGGGACATAGACCTTTGACGCCGCGTTGCCGACGAGGACGTTGTCGTTTCCGGAAGAGGTGGCCGAGCAGGAGTAAAGTCCACCGACAGCGACGGCGACCGCGGCGACGCTCGCGAAGAGCGTCGTTCTGGCTGAGAGGGTTTTCATTTGAGTGATGGTGATGGGAAGCTCGCTCGCATTCCCACCGAATCTCGGATTGGATCGGATCCCAAGAAATCAGAGCATCACCGCGATTTTTTACCCGATTGTCGCACCGCCGATAGGGGAAAGCCTTACAGCACCGGTGGTCACCAGAAATCGAACGGGCGGGAAGCGTCCGGGATCTGACAACTGCAACTGAACGGGCGGGAGGCCGTCTAAGATCAGGCGCCTGTCTTCAGGGTTACGACCGTGGGACGTACTATCGGTGCGAGACGCAGTTGCCTTTGGCGTGAATGCCGCAGTGCAACCTCCTACGGTAGTAACCCGGCGCCTGTAGCCTGCACAACTGACGCCTCCCGCCGTTTAGTTGCAGTTGCCCATCACTTTCCCTTCCCGCAAAAACTCAACGATTTCATCGCATGCAGCCGTCACCTTCACGCGAGCACCAAATCTCTCGCCGGGGACATCCCCTTCCCGCTAGCCTCTCCACGAACGGGATCGTGGAGTGCTGAGTGATCGGCCGTCGCTGCCGCGGCGCATCGTCGGATTCCATCAGGACGAAGAGCTGCATTGGGTCGCGGATCTCGAATGCGGCCACACCCAGCACGTGCGCCACGATCCGCCGTGGCAGAACCGGCCGTGGGTGGTGACAGCGGAGGGGCGGAAGCGATTTCTTGGCGAGATGCTTTCGTGCGTGGAGTGCGCGAAAGAGAAGACCTGACCGTGCGCGGCGACTTCACTGCAACGGTGCGAAACGCAGTTGCCTTTGGCGTGAACGGCGCAGTGCAACGTCCTACGGTTGTAATCCGGCACCTGAAGCCTGCACAACTGACGCCTCCCGCCCGTTCAGTTGCAGTTGACCATACAGATGGTTGGACATGTGTTTGATCGAGTGGTTGGCTAGCTCTTTGCCCGGCAGGTGGAATCAGTCGCGCACCGCGGCTCACCCAACAAGGGGGCAAATCATGAGAACGAAACGCTGGATTGCGATGATAGTCCTGCCCGCAGCAATCGCCACGCTTTCGGCGACCGCTGAAGCGCAGGGAAAAGGGAAAGGTCAGGGACAGGGACAGAAGAGCGGCAAGGTCGAGAGCAAGGGACGGGGCGCCGGACAGTCGGCAGCCAAGCGGGCGGCGGCGGCACCCGCCAGAGGCGCTTCTGCATCGAAGAGCAAGGGAGCGTCGAACGGCGTGGCGCGTGGCCGCTCTGACCACGACTTGAAGGGCAACGGCGGTCGGCCAACGCTCCCGGCTTCAGCAAACGCATCGCCTCGGGCCAACGCTGCATCCGCGCCCAATCGCGGCCGCGCAGTCAGCCGCTTCGCGCGCGATCTGCACGTCAGCGAAGTACGACCCATGGTCCGCAACTACATCATCAGCGACAAGCCGTCGCGACACATGACGGGCGGCGCGGTCGCGTACGCGCTCGCTCGCGGTACGCCTGAGAACGCGCTGCTGGTCGTCCCTGCGGGGAACCAGGTCTTCCTCCGCAACAGCAGAGGCCAGGAGCTGTTGGTTCTCGATGACAACCGCGCGCGCACTCTTGGTGCGTGGCAGGTCGCGCCGCTCGACGATCGAGTCAAGGAAGGATCGCCAAGCTTCTGCCGATCCGGGGCAGGCCACCCTGTGTGGGGCCGCCAGTGGTGCCTCGACAAGGGATTCGGGCTCGGCGCCAACCAGGATGTACGGTGGGGAACGACGCGCACAGTGAGCGACATCATCTTTGGCAGTCGTCCGACGACCGCGACCTTGACGCGCGATGCGCTGCTGGGGTTGCTTGGGCCGGTCGCGTTCGACCGTTTGGCACTTCACGCCGTAACTCTTGGTTACGCCGATCCGCTGACAGGCGTGTGGCACAGCGAAGCTACCGGGCCTGACGTGCTGATGGTGAACTCCGGGCAATATCCAATCGCGGAGCTAATCGACACCAATCGCGATCAGCGTGCGGATCTGATGCTGGTTGCGCTTCGCCCCTGGTAGCCATTGTGATCGGAGCTGAAGGTGCATGGCATCTTCAGCTCTGATCTCGATCGCTATTTCGCCGACAGCCTCGAGCGGTACTGCCTTTCCTTCGGCCCGATGTAAATCTGGCGCGGCCGCGCGATCTTCTGCTCCTTGTCGAGCAGCATCTCCTCCCACTGCGCCAGCCAGCCGGGCATCCGGCCGATCGCGAACAGCACGGTGAAGAAATCGGTCGGGAACGCCATCGACCGGTAAATCAGCCCGGTGTAGAAATCGACGTTCGGGTAGAGTTTGCGCGAGATGAAATACTCGTCCGACAGCGCGATGCGCTCGAGCTCGAGCGCGATCTCCAGATCCTTGTCGACGCCGACAACCTTGAACACCTCGTCGGCGAGCCGCTTCACGATCTTCGCGCGCGGATCGTAGCTCTTGTACACCCGGTGGCCGAAGCCCATCAGCCGGCCGCCCGTTCCGGTCTTCACGCCCTCGATGAACTTCGGAACGTTCTTGACGTTGCCGATTTCGCCGATCATCCGCAGCACCTGCTCGTTCGCGCCACCGTGCAACGGGCCGAACAGCGCGGCGACTCCCGCCGATACCGCGGAAAATGGATCAACGTGTGACGAGCCGACTGCGCGCACGGCGTTGGCCGAGCAGTTCTGCTCGTGGTCGGCGTGCAGGATGAACAGGATTTCGAGCGCGCGGGCGAACACCGGATTCGCCTCGTACTTGGACTCGCTCATCCGCGCGACCATCGACAGGAAGTTCTCGACGTAGGACAAGCGGTTGTCGGGATAGACGAACGGCAGTCCCTTGACGTGTCGGTACGAGAACGCGGCAATGGTCGGCGTCTTCGCCAGCAGTCTTATGATCGAGATGTTGCGCTCGGTCTCGTCGAAGATGTTGCGGGCCGTCGGATAAAATGACGCCAGCCCCGCGATCGAGCTGTTGAGCATCGCCATCGGGTGCGCATCGTAGCGGAAGCCCTCGAGAAATTTCCTGAAGTTCTCGTGCACGTATGTATGGAACGTGATGTCGTGCACGAACTGGTCGTACTCGTCCTGGCTCGGCAGCTCGCCGTGGCGCAGCAGCCACGCCACCTCGAGAAACGTCGCGTTTTCGGCGAGCTGCTCGATCGGATAGCCACGATAGCGAAGAATGCCTTTATCGCCATCGATGTAGGTGATCGCGCTCTTGCAGGAGGCGGTGTTGAGGAACGCCGGATCGTAGGAAACGAGCCCGGTGTCGTCCGGGTTGTCGGTTTTGATCTTCTTGAGCTCGGTGGCGCGGATGGCGCAATCGGCGACGGGGACCGAGTATTCCTTGCGGGTGCGGCTATCTATGACCTCGAGCGTACCACCGGTTCCGTTGTTGGTGGAGCTGCCGGCTGGCTGCGCGGGCGCTGGGGCAGGGTTTTTCTTGTCGGACTTGTCGGATTTGTCGGACTTGGCTGATGGGGCTTTGCGTGAGGCTGAGGGTGGCGCTTTCGTACCGGTCTTCGGCATCCTGTTCTCCAGTTGATTACATCAAAGTTAATGCAACGAAGCTGGGTTCGAGAGCTTTAGGACGACGTGCGAGTCGCCTAGGCTGGCGACGACAATTGCGCTAGACCGCACTCACTCGGCGAGCATGGTGCCCCATGTTCGTTCATGCTGCGTGTACCGCGGGCGCGGCCGGCCCCGGCCCGTCGAGAACCGCCCGTACCTTTGCCGTCAGGGTCTCCCCAGTGAACGGCTTCTGGAGATAGGCGATGCCCGATTGGAGTATGCCGTGACGCACTACGGCGTCGTCGGTGTAGCCTGACATGTAAAGCACCTTGGCGTCTGGACGGAGCCGCATGAACGCTTCGGCGACTTCGCGGCCGCTCATATCCGGCATTACCACGTCGGTGAGCAGGAGATCGACGCGGTTTTGCTTCTTGGCTGCAATATCGACCGCCGACCTGCTGGTCGGGGCCTCCAGTACCGTGTATCCGGCACGCTGCAGAATGCGCGCTGCGGCTGCGCGCACGACCGGTGAATCCTCCACCAGAAGAATTGTTTCGGTGCCGTGCATCGGTTTCCTGATCTCCAGCTCATTGGCGCTCGCCTGGCCGACGACCAGCGGGAAGTAGAGCTTGAAGGTCGTACCTTCCCCCGGCTCGCTGTAAACCCAGATGAAGCCGTTGCTCTGTTTGACGATTCCGTAGACCGTCGCGAGACCGAGTCCAGTGCCCTTGCCCACTTCCTTGGTCGTGAAGAACGGCTCGAAGATTCGAGCGCGCGTCTCTTCGTCCATGCCAACGCCGGTATCGCTGACAGCCAGCATCGCGAATCTGCCGGCAACGGCGGGCCAATGGTCTTTCGCATACTGGGCATCGAGCTCGACAATCGACGTTTCGAGGGTGAGCTTGCCACCGGCTGGCATCGCGTCACGAGCGTTGACGGCGAGGTTCATGATCACCTGCTCCAACTGGTGCGGATCAATCATCACCGAGCATCGATCGCTGCCGACGGTGGTTACGAGCTCTACATCTTCACCGATGAGGCGACGCAACATTTTGTCGGCATTCGTCAGGACATCTTCGAGCAGAACGAGCTTCGGCTCGACTACCTGCTGCCGACTGAACGCCAGCAGCTGTCGTGTAAGTGAGGCGGCGGCTTCGGAAGCCTTCGCTATTTCGCCAAGATCTTCCCTTTTCGAATCATTCCCGCTGAGATCCTCGGCAAGCATCTCGGTGTAGGTCATGATCACCGTGAGGAGATTGTTGAAGTCGTGTGCGACGCCACCAGCGAGCCGGCCCACGGCTTCCATCTTCTGCGCCTGACGAAACTGCTTCTCCAGCAGTCGGCGCTCGGTCACGTCGCGGATCGCGGTAATGCGCGCTGCCTCGCCTTTGTATGTGTACTTCTTCGCCGCGACCTCGAGGTAAACCTTCCGACCGCTGGAGTGTCTCCCCATACATTCGTAAACTCCAACGGCACCTTGCATCATCTGACTCTTGACGTCGAGCCACGAGTCGGGATCGACGAAATCCAGGACTGGGCGTCCAACCGCTCCTTCGATCGTGCAGCCGAAGATTTCGGCAA
>DASSNV010000129.1:0-5671 GCA_035701245.1 Gemmatimonadaceae bacterium
GGAATTCGAATGGCGCGAATTCGGACTACTGCGCGCCGACCTCAACCCAATAACAGGCTCTCGCCACGGGTGCAGTAGCTGTTGGCGTAGCGGCTGTAAAGCTTGCGGCTGCCCGCTTATGTACGAGGGGTGGCCGCCGAAGCGCGTTAATCTCTACCCCGCACCATTACCAGCAGCGCATTGCCCACGGCACGTTCGCCTTCTTTGTCCGACGGTTGATTGACCACCACGCCGTCGATAACCATCGTCGTCGATCCACCACCGTCGAAATTCAAAGCCTGCCACGCCCCGAGCTCGCGCATCACCCGGGCCATCTCGATCAACGTCATGCCGCCGCTATTCTCGGAACGCCCGTCGACGGTGAACAGGATCAGAGTCGAGCTATCGCGTGAAAAACCGATCGCGGTGCGCGGATGTCGCGCTTCGGCGTTGCGTGAGAGCGTGCCTTCCTCGGTCGCCGATTCCCCGGCGATGATCTCGCCGTCGCGGAGGATGCGCGGCCACCCGCCGATCAGCATCATTGGACTCGCGCCGTGCGGAATGTGGGGCAAGGTCGTGAGCAGAACTTTGACCGTGTCGCCTTCCCCCATCGCCTTCACTTCGTCGCTGCGCAATCCGGAGCCGTAGGCGGCGAGCACCGCGCCGCCGTCGGGGATTGGAGAACCCGAAGCGCTGGCAACCGCACCACGTCGCACGAACAGCAGGGTGTCGCCGCGCCGTCCCGCCGTTGACAACGCTGCTTCTACCGTGCGGCGCGCAGTATCGCGCGGCGTTGTCGCGCCATAGCGCGAAGTGTATAGGGCGGTCCCCTCGTAGCGGCCGGAGGGATAAGAATTCACAGTGAGGATCGGCGTCGCGACGCCGTGGTCCAACGCTCTGCCGTCGAGGATGAATCGATCCATCACCGGGCGCCGCGCGGCGTCGATGCCGAACTGGCTGTGCGCGTTGTCCCAGGTGTCGTACGGAGAGTCGGTAACCTTGAGGCCCTTCCACCACTCACCGTCGAGCACCTGATTGTTCTCGTTCTCGCCGGTCTCGAGGTTGAAGAAGTCCGCGTTCACTGCCGCGACGACGCGGTCGCCTTTTGTGCTCGCGCGCTTCGCCATGTCGCTGACGCGTTCACGGCCCCTCAACTGATCGTGGGCGCGCGCGGCGCGGATCTCGATGTTGGGGCGCCGCAGATCGACGCGCACGACGTTGATTGCCCAGGGACCGCGGGGGTCGGTGTACTTCTCGTAGGTGATGCCGGGGGCCAGCTCGCGCCCGACAGGGACCGGGGAGGGGGCGCGGGCCACGGGAGCGCAGCCAAGGATAAGCAGTGAGGTTAGAGCGAAGATCTTCATTTGATCGGGGTAGAGGCTGCTGCGCTGCGGCGGCATCTAACAGTACTAAAGCGGGCAGCCGAAAGCTTTACAGCAGCTTTGCCGACAGCTTCTCGGGACGCATGACGTCTCTTCGGCCAAGTCCGCGGTTGGAAGGGCGAAAGAACGCGGACGGTGGCCTGCTGTTCGCACAGCTGCTGGCAAGCTTGCAGCTGCCCGCTTCAGTATTGTTAGATGCGTCCGAAGCGATCGACACCATCCGAGACCGAACAAATGTCCTTATCACGACTGATCCTCACCGCCGCCGTCATCCAAGCCTGCGCGATGCAACCTGCCCCCGCCCCAAGTCCATCGACGTCCGAAAGCCCCTCCACCCGTCTGGCGCGGTACATCACCGTCAAGCTCGACCCCGACGAATCCAGACTCACGGCACAGGAGCGGCAGATGCTCCCCCTGCTCATCGACGCTGCGCGTCAGATGGATCCGATCTTCTGGATCGAATCCTACGGCGATCGCGATGCGCTGATGCGGCAGATCACCGATCCCGCCGCGCGACAGTTGGCGGTGATCAACTTCGGGCCCTGGGACCGGCTCGACGACAACGCACCGTTCGTCCCCGGCTTTGGCCCCAAACCGGCCGGCGCCAACTATTACCCGAGCGACATGACCAAGGCGGAGTTCGAGAGCGCGGTCGCGGCCGGCGGGGCGCGCGCGGATTCGCTCAAGAGTCTCTACACCGTCGTGCGTCGTGATGCCGCGGGCAAGCTTTACGCGATTCCATTCCACCAGATCTTCGCGGCGCAACATCAGGCCGCCGCCGCGAAACTGCGTGAAGCCGCCGCGCTCGCCGAAGATCCGGGGCTAAAGAATTATCTCACCCTCCGCGCCGACGCTCTGCTTACCGACAACTATCAGCCGAGCGATTTCGCGTGGATGGACATGAAGAACAACACCCTCGACATCGTCATCGGGCCGATCGAGACTTACGAAGACGCGCTCTTCGGTTACAAGGCCGCGCACGAGGGCGTGGTGCTGATCAAGGATCGCGACTGGAGCGACCGGCTCGCAAAATACACCGCGTTCCTGCCGCAGCTGCAGCGCGGGATTCCCGTCGCCGAGGAGTACAAGCGGGAGACTCCTGGCGGCGCATCCGATCTCAACGCCTACGACGTGGTCTTCGTTTCCGGCCAGGCGAACACCGGCGCGAAGACGATCGCCATCAATCTTCCCAACGACGAAGAAGTCCAGCTCAAGAAAGGTGCGCGTCGCATCCAGCTGAAAAATGCGGTGCGCGCCAAGTTCGACCGCATCCTGATGCCGATCGCGCAGGAGCTGATCGTCCCCGACCAGCTGCACAACGTCACCTTCGACGCGTTCTTCGGGAACGTCATGTTCCACGAGGTCTCCCACGGGCTCGGCATCAAGAACACCATCAACGGCAAAGGTCTGGTGCGCACTGCGCTCAAGGAACGCTACTCCGCGCTCGAGGAAGGGAAGGCCGACATCCTCGCGATGTACATGATCCGGGCGCTAAACGCGCAGGGGCAGGCGGCGAGCACCAACATCGAAGACAACTACGTCACGCTGCTCGCGAGCATGTTCCGCTCGGTGCGCTTCGGGGCGACCGATTCCCACGGCCGCGCCAACGTCGTGGCGTTCAACTTCCTCCAGAAGATGGGCGCGTTCACCCGGGAGCCGAGCGGGAAGTACCGGGTCGACATGGCAAAGATGCGCGATGCAGCGGACTCTCTCGCGGCGCGGATCATCCGCATCCAGGGCAACGGCGACTATGAGGATGCCGGTCGTTTGAATGCGGAGTTCGGGACGATCGGCCCGGTACTTCAGGGAGATCTCGATCGACTCCGGGCGAAGGCCATTCCGGTGGATATTGTCTACGACCAATAATCTTGGCGTCTCGCAGCGCGGTGCTTCGGCTCGCCACCGCTCGTACGTAAGCGGGCAGCCGCAAGCCTGACAGCTGCTACGCCGACAGCTCTCGGGAAGCTTCGCGTCTCGTCGTTTGGGTCCGCAATTGGAATGGCGATAAGACCCATGCGTGCTATGCTCCCCGCAGCAAGCTGACTACGCTTAAAGCTCCCCGCTTTTGTTTTGTGGATGCAAGTCGAAGCGCCCCGGTCGATTCCCCGAGAAACGCTGTTAGCATAGCTGCTGGAAAGCTCGCCGCTGCCCGCTTTTGTACGAGGGGTGGCCAGCCACGCGAAAGAATCTCAGTTGCCGAGATGCACGCCCAGCTATAGTGTAGCGGATGTTTACTTCCGCCCCGTAAGCCTTGCAACTTCGCCATTCCGCCGTCCTCGTCCTCATAAGCGCCGCCAGCCTCGGCGCGCAGACCCCTGCCGCCCCTCCTTCAACCAAAACCGGCAAAGCCACAATCACCGGCGTCGTAATCGACAGCCTTAACGCCCGGTACCTCCCCAACGCCGACATCCTCGTCGACGGCACCAACATCGCCACCCGCACCGATTCGCTGGGAAGATTCACCATCGACAGTCTTTCGCCCGGCACCTACCGCGTCGGCGTCTTCGACGCGATGCTCGATACCCTCGGCCTCAGCATCGTCACCGCTCCGTTCCGCGTCGGCCCCGACAGCGTCAGCTTCGCCACTCTCGCAGTACCATCGCCCGAGACTCTCGTCGCGCGAGTTTGCCCATCCCCTGCCGATCCGACCGCTGCGTCGGCGGTCGTCGGCCTCGTGGAAGATCCGGAAAACGGAAAGCCAATCCCCAACACCGACGTCTCGATCTCCTGGACCCAGATCGAGATCTCGAAAGAAGTCGGCATTCGCCACACTCCCCATTTGCTGCACGCGACCAGCGACAGCACCGGACACTTCAAGCTCTGCGAGCTGCCCAGTGGACTCGACGCGACCCTCCAGGCCCGTCACGGCGGTATCGCTACGCCGGAGCTCCCCGTGTCGCTCGGCGAGCGCCCGGTGGAGATGGCGGTGCGGACGATCCTGCTGCCGCTGGATTCGACGGTGAAGAGCGGGAACGCCAGCCTGTCGGGAACGGTCAAGCTCGAAAAGAACGACAACAGTGCCGGCACCCGCGTCGAAGTGGTCGGGACCGACATCGTCGCCATGACCAATGCGCAGGGTGAGTTCACCATGCAGGGTTTGCCGCCCGGCAGTCGACTGCTCGTGGCGCGCCACCTCGGCTACGTCGCCGGAACGATTCCAGTCGACCTGATGTCGCACGAGACAAAGCACGTCGCGCTCACTCTGCCCAAATTCGTCCCGATGATGGATCCGGTGCTGGTGACCGCGCGACGCACCGCCGCCCTCGACCAGGTCGGCTACAATCGGCGCGCGAAAAGCGGGTTCGGCTATTTCCTTGGCCCCGATCGTCTCAAGAGCATGCACCCGTTCTACATGACCGACATTCTGCGGCTCGTGCCGAGCCTGCGGATCGTGAACACGCCGACGGGCGCAATGGTCACGAGCTCGCGCGGGGTGACGAGTCTGAGCGGAGGCTCGGGCTGCGTGCAGTACTTCGTCGACGACATGCCGTTCACGGAGATGGAGCCCGGAGAAGCGAACAGCTTCATCTCCGGCAGCGAGATCGTCGCCGTCGAGGTGTACCAGCCCGGCCTCGCGCCGGCGCAGTACGTCAGGAATGGCGGGTCGTGCATTACGATTTTGCTTTGGACTCGGTATAAGGTTCGAGGATAGTTTGGGCGAGTGCCGGGCGCTTCGGCGGGCCACCCCTCGTACAAAAGCGGGCAGCTGCAAGCGTGACAGCTGCTACGCTGACAGCTCTCGGGAGGCATCGCGTCTCGTCGTCCGAGTCCGCAATTGGGATCGCGAAAGAATGGAGAAGTGCGCTGCTGTTGGCCTGGCTGCTGTAAAGCTTGCAGCTGCCCGCTTCAGTACTGTTAGATGCCGGCCGAAGCAACCCAGACTATCCGCCGAGACTGCGTGAACCCTCTCCTCGAAGAGCTGCAACAAACTTTCGGCAAGAGCTTCACCATGAAGAGGGAGCTCCGCGCCGGCGGCATGGCCCGCGTCTTCGTCGCCCGCGACGAAACGCTCGGCCGCGACATCGTCGTCAAAGTGCTCCCGCCCGAGCTCACCTACGCCTTCTCGGTGGCGAGGTTCGAGCGCGAGATCAAGCTCGCGGCGCGACTTCAGGAGCCGCACATCGTCCCCGTGCTGAGTGCGGGTCAGACAGTCGGCGGATATCCGTATTTCACCATGCCGTTCGTGCGCGGAGAATCGCTGCGCGAGCGCATCCGGCAAGGCCCGATTCCGCTCGACGAAAGTCTGTCGATCCTGCGCGACGTCGCCGCGGCGCTCGCCTACGCGCACCGCCAGGGCATCGTCCACCGCG
>DASSNV010000130.1:0-2528 GCA_035701245.1 Gemmatimonadaceae bacterium
AGCTTGCGGCTGCCCGCTTACTTCCGAGGGGGTGCCAGCCGAAGCGCCGGGATCTCTACTGAACGGTAACTGTACCCGCCATCCCCGGATGGATATTGCAGTGGTACTGGTACACGCCGGCAACCGCGAACGTGCGCTGCACCGACTTGTTGGCGTTGGCGCCGGGAATGTCGGCGGGAGTCGCGGCGACGCGGTTGTCGAAGGTGACGTCGTGACCCACCGAGCCGAAGGAGAACGTCATCGTCTCACCGGCGGTGATGGTGAGATTGCCGGGCGTGAAGACGAGCGTCGGTCTGGCTTCGACCGTTGCTGGTGGAGGAGGCGGCGGCCCGCCACCGCCTCCGCCCCCGCCCCCATAGGAGCCGGTGATGCTGCCGCAGGCGAGCGCGGCAGCAAGTGAAAGCGCGATGCTGAGGCTGCGAAGATTGTGCGACATAAAACCAACCCGTGCTGATGTGTGAGTACTGCGGTTGACATCGGTAGGTACGCCGGTCCTAACCGAGTGTTGCGGGGAACGGATGGTCGGGTCCAAAATTTCTGGTGGGGCCTACATCCGATTCAGCTTTACGGGAAAATTGCGGGGTAGAGAGCGCGCCGCTTCGGCGGGCCACCACATGAACGGAAGCGGGCAGCTCCAAGCCCAACAGGTGCTACGCTGACAGCTTTTGGGAAGCTTCGCGTCTCGTCGTTGGAATCCGGCTATGCGACTGAGTCTCTACTCCGAGTCGATCCGCCGAGATGAAGGCAGCCTCAGCGTAAAAGTCGACCCAATTCCAACTTCGCTGCGCACCGTGAGCTCCCCGTTCATCCGCCGCGCCAGGCCCCGGCTGATCGCGAGCCCAAGTCCGAACCCCTTCTGTCGGCCCGACAGCGCCGCGGCCGTGCCCGTCACCTGCACGAACGGCTCGAAGATCTTCTCGAGTTGATCGGCGGGGATTCCGCGACCGGTGTCGCCGACATTGATCTCCGTATTCTCTCCGTCGGTCGTGCAGCTGATGGTGATGCTGCCTCCGGCCGGCGTGAACTTCACCGCGTTGGTGAGAAGATTGAGCAGGATCTGCTGCAGCCGGTCGGGATCGGCGACAACCTTCACCGACGAATCGCACGAGATGCGCTCGTAACGAATTCCGTTTTGCTCCATGCGCGGTCCGATCAGCGATTCCGTCTCGGCGAGCACCGCGTCGGCGGTGAGGGTGCGCAGATCGGGCTCGGCGATCTCGCCGGCGTTGAGTCGCGCGAAGCTGAGCACGTCTTCGATGAGGCCAAGCACGTACTCGCTCGCCTTCTTCATGCGCTGCACGTCGTCGCGCTGCGCGTCGGTCAGCTCGCCGCGGATTCCCATCAACAGGATCTCGGCGTACCCCGAGATCGATCCGATCGGGGTGCGCAGGTCGTGCGACATCATCGACAGCAGCGCGGAGTTGCGTCGATTGGCCTCTTCAGCGGTGCGGCGCGCGCGGACGACTTCGTCTTCCCATTTGCGGCGCTCACGCAGCCTCATCAACACGCCGTCGACGACGTTCTCCGGGCTCCCGTCGCGGCGCGCGAAGCTGGCGAGGAACGCCGCATCAGCGCCGTCGGCGCAGCGCATCGTGATGAACAATTCTTCCACTCTCGCCTGCAGCTTGAGCAGCGGGAAGAGATGGGTCTGATAGAAGATTTGACTGGCGAGGGTGAGCAGCGATTCGAACGGCTTGCCGACGATGGCGGCGCGGTCGGCGCCGAGCATTTCAAGAAGGGTGGTGTTGACTTCGCGGACGGTGCCGTCGTCGGCGAAGGAGATGAAGCCTGCGGGAGCCCGATCGATCAGACCCTGCATCGCGAAGCGCTATTGGTGCGCCAGCTCGACGTCGCGGGGGGTGCCGGCCTGCGCCAGATATGCCTTGACGGCGGCGATCGTTTCTTCCGGATGACTCATGTGCGGACAGTGTCCGGTCGCCTGCAGATTGTGCAGCGTGCTTCCCGGCAGCTGGTGCGCGAGATAGTCGCCGACGCTGTCGGGCGCGATGATGTCGTCCGAGCACTGCAGCACCAGCGACGGCACTTTCACTTTGTGAAGATCACCCCGATTGTCGGCGAAGAAAGTCGCTTCGGCGAAGCGGCGGGCGATCACCGGATCGGTGGAGCAGAAGCTCTCGGTCAGCTCGGCGGACAGCTCGGGGCGTTCGGGATTCTTCATGATCGCGGGCGCCAGGAAGTTCGCCCAGCCGATGTAGTTCTTGTCCATGGTGTCGAGGAGCTCCTCGATGTCGCGTCTCTCGAAGCCGCCGACGTAGGATCCGTCGTTGATGTAGCGCGGCGACGGGCCGACCATGATCAGGTGGGCGAACAGCGAAGGCTCGCGATTGGCGGCGAGCACTCCGATCATCCCGCTCACCGAATGTCCGACGAAGATCACGTCGCGGAGGTCGAGCGCGTGAATCACGTCGAGCACGTCCTGGGCGTAGCCCTCGAGGGTGGAGTAGCGGCGGGCGTCGTAGGCTTTGAGATCGGATTTGCCGGAGCCGACGTAGTCGAACAGGATGATC